>NZ_LDOS01000005.1:0-300000 GCF_002077135.1 Metallibacterium scheffleri
GCAGGGCAAGCCTCCGCATAGCCCCTATGCACCATGTAGCTTGGATGAGCTGAAGAACAAGGGCTATGCCTACTGGGCCCTTGGGCATGTCCACCAATACGAGATCCTCGCGGAGGATCCGTGGATCGTGTTCCCTGGGAACCTGCAAGGTCTGCACGTCAACGAGCCCGGCGCGCGCGGCGCGGTCATCGTGCCAATCGATGATGGTGCCGTGGGCCGGCCCGAAAGACTGTGCGTGGACGTTCTGCGCTGGACTACGGTCGAGGTCGATGCCGCGGGGGCTGCAGGCATCGACCAAGTGGCGCCGTTGATTGGACAGGCGCTGCGAAAGACTGTCGGCGAAGCAGAAGGTCGATATGTCTGCTGCCGGGTAGTTCTGACCGGCCGCACTGCCGCACATGGCGAATTGTTCGCTCGCGGCCAGCAGTTGGCGGCCGAGGTCAAGGCACAAGCCATCGCGGCAGCACCGGACAAGCTCATCATCGAAAAGATCAAGGTTCAGACGCAGCCGATGCTGAGCCCCGAAATCGCGGCACGCGGCGACGCCGTGGCGGAGCTGCAAAAGATCTTCGACGGCGCACCGACGGACCAAGCTTTCCTGGAATCGCTCAGGAGCGATCTCGAGGTCTTGGTTGGCAAGTTACCGCCGGAACTCGCCGACCAGGATCTGCCGGCGGTCCAGTGCGTGAAGGAAGGGCGGCTTTTCGATCTGATTGCAACGGTGGCTCCTGGTGTGCTCGATCGCGTTTCACGGGAGAGCTAAGGATGCGCATCCGCCGGCTTGACCTGACTCGTTACGGCAAGTTCACCAACCAGTCGCTAGATCTGCCTCGCGGCGAGTCCGACTTTCATCTGATCTATGGCTCCAATGAGGCCGGCAAGTCCACAATCCGCAGTGCTGTTGTGGACCTGCTCTACGGGATCAACCGTACGTCACCGTTCAACTTCGTCCACGAATACTCCGAGATGTGTATCGGCGCATTGGTCGAGACCAACGGCGGGTCCTTGGATTTCCGGCGCCTGAAGCGCAACAAGGGTTCGCTGGTGGATCCGGGGGCAAGCCCTTGCCCGATAATGTCTTGGTGCCATTTCTGGGCGGGACCGATCAGGACTTCTTCTTGCGCATGTTTGCGCTAGACCACCAGAACATGGTCAGCGGGGGGCGCGACATATTGAACAGCTCCGGCGACCTGGGTCAGATGTTGTTCCAGGCCGCCGCAGGCCTCGGCAGTCTTCAGGCCATCAAGGAAAAGCTGGAGGCCGAAGCTGAAGGCCTCTGGGGCCCAAGAGCTAAGGAAAGTAGGGCGTATTACCAAGCGCTCGGCCGAATGGATGAAGCCAAGTCCCGGTTGCACGAGGTCCGCGTCACCAGTCTCAAATGGACGACGGCCCGGCGCGCATTGGACACCGCCGACGGCGAGCTAGCCGCAGCGGAAGGCCGGCGCGGGGAACTCCAGAGCTTGTGCAACCGGTTCGAGCGGGTGCAGCGCGTATCGCCCCTGCTGGCGCAGTTGCACGATGCCCAGAAGCGCATCGATGCCATGGGGCCGGTCATTCGGCTGCCCGTCGACGCTGCTGCGACGCTGGCCGCCACCGAGATCGTAATCCAGACGGCGGATGCCCAGGTGCAGATTCACCGGAAGACCGGCGAAGACGCCACGCGCGATCAGGCGAACTTCGCGCCGAACGCACCGATCGTGGCTCACGATGCCGAAATCCGGCGTCTGGCGGGGCTGGTCGCGAGCGTGCAGCTGGCAGAGCGCGACATCCCCAAGCGGGAAGGCGAAGTCACCGAACAGGAACAACTGCTCCTAGATGCGGCGGCCCAGGTCGGGTGGCGAAATATCGCACGAGAAGACGTACCTGGACGGCTTCCGAGCAAGCTCCTGCGCGCTGAGATTGAGGAGTTGCTTGCGCGCCATTCGAGCCTCAGGAATGCCATGGATCTGCGAGCCCACGACTTGACACAATCGCAGACGGTGCTGCAGGCGATTGACGAAGAGGAAGCGGCGCTCCCAGATGCTACTGAGTACCCCGCGTTGGCTGCTGCGCTGAAGCCGGCACAGTCCCTTAACCCTGATGAGCGCAACGATGAACTCGTCGGGGAGGTAGCTGCCGCAACACGCAAACTCAACGAGGCGCTATCGGATCTTGCGCCGTGGAGCGGCGATGCTGCGGCTCTTGCCTCAATGCGACTCCCTGAAATTGCCGAGATACAGCGACTGCTGGATACCCGCAAGCGACTCGAAGCAGAGTTAGACAAAGTGCAGCAGGGTATCGATGATCGGCAGCTCTCCCTGGCAGGACTGGACACCGAACTGATACAGGAGCGGCGCGATCACCGTATCGCGACGGCTAAAGAGTTGTCTATTGCGCGCCAGCAGCGTGATGCCACCTTCGGCCGGATCGTTGTCGGCGAGTTGACCCCTGCATCCCCGCGACAATGTACGGCAAAGAAGTGGAGGCAGCTGACGTCTTGGCCGATCGACGCTACGAGGACGCCGAAGACACGGCGAGGGTCCAGGCGCTTGCCAATCAGTCTGAGAAACTGCGCGCCGAGATCGATCGGCTCATGGAACAGGGCGGACGCTGTGCACGGCAGTTGGCAGACCTGCTAAGTGACTGGGAAGCCCGTGGCTCGGAGCTAGGTTTGGCCGAGATCTCACTGGACCGCGTCACCTCCTGGACACAGCAGCGCACCGTGGCCCTGACCGTCGCTAGTGAACTGGAGGTATCCCGCGGTCGCGCAGCGACGTTCCACACGCGCGGAGGATTGCGCGGCCGCCCTGCGCGCTGAGCTGGGGAAGACAGGCGCCTCGGTCCCACAGGCGAGCGACCTGCCCGGGCTGATTACCCTAGCGGCCGACGTCCTGAACGCCCAGGTACAGAACCGTACCCGCCGCGACTCTGTCGACAAACGACGGCGCGATAGCCGTGCCAAACATCTAGTTGCGCAGAGCGAGGCTCAGCGGACTCGAAAGGACATGGACGGTTGGAAACTGGAATGGGAAACGAAGCTTGCCGAAGCCAAACTTCCAGCTAGTTCCAGCCAGTGGCTGTATCGAAGGCCATGGATCTATTCCGCACGATGGACAGTCATCTGGAGAAGATCCGCGACCTGAAACAGGGACGTATCGGCCCGATGCGCCGCGACATCGGCCAGTTCGATGCCGGGTAGCAGCTCTAGTCGCAGCCTGCGCCACAGATCTCGTTCAAAAGTCATCTACAGACGCGGCCGTCGAACTGGCCGCAAGGCTCGCCAAAGCCCTAGCTGATGGCGCTGAACATGAGCGCTTGAGCGGTGCGATCGCGACTGCCAAATCCAGTTTAGAAGAATCCACTCGAAAGTGCGTCCTTGCACAAGCGAAGCTAAAGCCATTGTTCGATCAAGTGGCCGTGTTCGAAATTGAGGCCTTGCGCAAGGCTATTGAGAAATCTGACAGCGCTCTCGCGCTGGACCGGGAGGTGCACGAATACCGTTCGGCCGCGATCGCCGGTGGCGGCGGTATGGCGTTGGAAAATCTTGAAGAGGAGGTGGCCGGCGTTGATCTCGCACAACTGGAGACGCAGCTTGATACGGCCAAGCGTCAGTTCGCCGACGTCACCGAGGAGAGGGATGATCGCCTACAGCATCGCGCGTTGGCCCATGCCGATTATTCAAGGATCGCGGGTACTGACGAAGCTGCGAAGGCCGAAGCACGAAGGCAGGCGGCGCTGGCGAGATGGGCGCTGCGGCTGACGAGTACATCCGCGTCTGGGCCGGCTCCCGCTTGCTTAAGTGGGCGCTTGAGCGTTACCGCGAGGAAAAGCAGGGACCGCTGCTGGTCACCGCTAGCCAGTTCTTCTCGCACCTAACCAACGGCCATCATGCCAAGCTGCTCGTCGACCCGGGCGACACCCTGCGCCTAATTTCACGCAAGGCGGACGGCTCGAAGGTCGGCGTCGAGGGTATGAGTGACGGCACGAGCGACCAGCTTTACCTTGCGCTACGGCTCGCGGCGTTAGAGCTGCATATGGAAAGCGGCACGACGTTACCCGTCATTGCTGACGATCTCTTGATCAACTGCGACGACGAGCGGGCCGCGTCCAGCCTGAAGGCCTTTGCGCGTCTCGGGCAAAGACTCAGGTGCTCTACTTCACGCACCACAAGCACCTAATCGATATTGCCCGGCGCGCTTCGGATAACCGGGTCAACGTCGTCGAGATCGGATAACAGGCCAAAGGCGCCATCTTGAGACGGTGGCCATCCCGCGCGAGCCGGTGTCGTTTAGCAAGAGCGTCGATCCAAGGGTAAGCGCTCGGCCACTGCACCTGTTATCTGACGGAGTTGCTGTTGCACGCTCGCGTGGGATCACGACGAGGTGCAGCGATGGCGGCGAGCGAGGCGGCGCGGCGGTGGGCGGTGCATGTGCAGCGGTGGCGTGAGAGTGGTCTGACGCATGGTTTGGATGGGTGATTCTCTGCTTCAAAAGCGCGCATCAATCAACCGCTTTCCTCGACACGGATCCGCTCCTCGACCAGGCACTGCACGAATGCATCGCGCGCTGCGGCGTAGTCCAAGCTGGCAGGCCCGTGTTGGAGCGCGGCCTGATGCAGAACCCGAAGGATCTGATCCAGCCGGGTTCCCTCGATACCGATCACATCGAGGTAGGACCGCACCCGACATGGCGTGTGAACGATTCGTTCGACCATCGCAGGATCGTCCATGAACATCCGCAGCCGCTCGTCCCGGAGTATGAAGTCCGCCAGTGCTCCGAGTGCGGTGCGAGGCACCATGGGATCGCACGCCCAGCGGAAGCTTCTGCACCAGTCCGCGACTTCGGCGCGCGGCATCGGGCGCGAGAGAGCATACCCCTGACCCAGATCCGCGCCGAGAATCATCGCCGCTTCCACCAGGCCCGGAGTCTCCATCCCCTCCACGACGACCTTGACGCCGAGATCGTGTCCCAGCCGCGTCAACTGGTTCACGAAGCGCAGCGTCCGCAGCGGTTGCCGCGCGATCTGGCGCACCAGCGTCTGGTCGATCTTGACGCGATCAAAGGAAAGGTGGCGCAGCCGGCTCAACGTGCTGTAGCCCGAGCCCAGATCGTCCTCGGCAAGCTGGACGCCCAGCGCCTTGAGCGCCAGCAGGCCGGACTCGGCCTGCGGACTCTCTTCCAGCCACTCCGACTCGAGGATTTCGAGGACCAAGGTTTCGGCTGGACAGGGATATCGCTCCAGCGCCTCCCGGGTGATGCCCACATAGCGCCGGTCGAGCAGTGCGCGCGACGGGAGGTTGACGGCGATACCCAGCGGCAGCCCATCGGCGTCCCACTCCCGGCGCGCCGCGAGCGCCTGCGCCAGCCCCTGGCGATACAGGATCAGCAGGTCGTCCTCGCCGAATGCCGACAGGAAACGGGCCGGCAGGATCAGACCGTCGTCCTCGCGGATGCGGGCCAGCGCCTCGACCTCGACCGCCTGGCCCTGACGCAGATCGATCACCGGCTGGTAGTACATCACCAGGTCATCGGTCGCCAGCTTGGCGCGCCAGCGGTCACGCAGAAGGTAGGGGACCGCCTCGACACCCTCGAGCTTGGGCAGCAACCGCGCCAAGGCAAGATCCAGCAGGCTCTGCACGTGCAGCAGGAACGCCTGCTGACCCGCGCTGGAGAAGCCGCCCACGAACGGCGAGTACAGGGTCAGCACAGTTTCGGTGGTGCCCTGCGGCATGCGCAGCGGGAGGGCTGCATTGGACCGAATGCCCATGCCCAGCGCCACCTCGCGCCACGTGATCGTGACCGGATCGGTGGCATAGTTGAGCGTGCGCTGGATCTCGCCACTGCGCCAGGCACGGCCCATCGCCACGCCGCCCTCCACGCGATCGGCCTCGGCCCGAATATCCGGGGGCACGCCGCGCTCAACCGCTCGCAGATAGTCGACGAAGGCCTCGCTGCCGGCCACCGCCTCAAACTGAAACCGGCCACTTGCATCCGGTCGCCCGATCGCGCACCCGGCGACTTCGTCGAGGGTGAGCAGGGTATCGGCCACACGCTGGATCAGTTCGAGGTAGCGATCCGCTGACCAGGCGATGGTGCTGATGCGTACGAGAATGCCATCGCGGGCGAGCTGGGCCGCACGCGACCCTTCCAACTGCCACTGGTAATCGAGTGCGAGGCGTCGGTGCATGACCAGCAGCGTGCGTCGGTCGCGACGGGTCAGCGGCGCCAGTTGTTCATCGAGCTGTGCGCGCAAGAGCGCGACGCTCTCGGCAACCCAGGCGTCTTCGATGCCGGCCATGCCATGGATGCGGCCCGCGCGGGTTGCCGCCTGGCGATGGCCATCTTCGCTGAGCGCCGGATCGAGCAGCAGCGTCAGGTGCTCGCGCTGTTTGGCCTTCAGGTGCTCGAACTCCTGCGTGGTGAGCGCGTCCAGGATCTGCGCGGGTCCTGCGTGCTCAGCCAGACGGGCATAGAACGCATCGACGAAGGACTCGGCCCACTCGTGGTGGATGGACTGGATCGGCCCGAGCATGCGCTGTGCCAGCGGTCCATAGGGCAGCAATTCGCTGATGTCGACTTCGACGGGCGACAAGGCAGCCGGCGGCTGCTCAGACACGGGAAAGCTCCACCACTGTGCGCGGGGGGGCTTCTGCGACTTGATCCGATACAGGGCTTGATCGGCCAGGCGCAGCAAGTGACCCGTGTCGGCGCCCTCGTGCAGCGGATAGACCACGATGCCCAGGCTGGCGTGCAGACCCGTGGAGTAGGTGCCGATCACCATGGGCTCGGCCAAGCGCACCCGCATCCGCTCCAGCAGCGGCGTCAGATCGTCGAGGCTCGCGACGTCCTCGAGCACGACGACGAACTCGTCGCCGCCCAGACGGGCGACATAATCGTGGTCGCGCAGGGCGCCTTTCAGGCGCTTGGCCACGTCGATCAAAACCTGATCCCCGGCTTCGTGGCCGAAGCGATCATTGATCGGCTTGAAATCGTCGAGGTCGAGCATGCCGACCGCGAGCAGCAGGCGATGGCGCCGCGCGCGTGCCAGCGCGCCCTCCAGATGATGCTCCAGCGCGCGCCGGTTGGGCAGTTCGGTCAGCGGGTCGTGCAGCGCCAAGTGCTCCTGGCGCTCGTGCTCGAACACCAGTGCCTGCTGCTGATGGAACTGGCGCAGCGCAAGACCCGCCGCCTCGGCAATCTCACCGATGAGGACGCGAAGCTCCGCGGTGAAGGTATCGGGATCGCTTACAACAACCGCGAACACGGCCTCGGGCTCCGCATCCGGCGTGTCGAAGACGGGCCATGCGCCCACCGCGCCGACCCCCTCGAGCACCGCGCCGCGCCATTGCGCCGGAATGGACGCATCGCGCGCGGGATGCACCCGGATCACCGCGGTCCGCGCACTGAAGGCCAGGGTGACCGTGGCACTGGTCGTCCCCTGCGGCTGCTTGGGGGGCAGCGGCAAGACACGGGCCGCTTCAGCCAAAGGCCCCATCAGCATGACGCGACGCAGCGTCGGACCTGGATCGCCTGCGCTGAACACATCGACCGCATCGGCGCCGGCATGGCGCACCAGCGCCTCGGCCAACACCCGATAGATCGACAGCGGGTCGGGCTGCTTCAGCAGCGCGGCCTGGATCTCGCGCTGGGCAGCCTGATAGCGCACCAGCCGGTCCTGTCGATGGAGCAGATCCTGGTGGTTCCAGAAAGCAGCCAGCTCCCGCGCGAGACGCTGGGTCCAATCGAGCAGATCGGGGGTGAAGTGCTCCGTCTCCGACGCATAGACGGACAGCGCCACGTGTCCTCCGTCCTGCGTTCGTGCCGCGGCGACGATGCTGGAGCCAAGCCCGCAGCGCCGCGCCCGATCCGCCCAGGGCGCGAACAGCGGATCGCTAAACGCAGTGAGCAATGCCTCGCCCGTGCGCAGCGCCCGCCCCATCGGCCCTTGCCCTTCGGGTCGTGCGGGATCGGCGGTGAGGGCTAGCGTCGTGACGTAATCGCACGCCGGTCCCGCAACCCCGACGACCTGCACCCAGAGGGCCTCCGGTTCGAGCCGGCCGACCCATACCAGCGGCAGGCCCATGATGTCCGCCAGCGTCGAGGCGACCTGCCCCATCACATCCGATCGCTCACGCGGTGCGTCGGCGTGGAGCAGCGGCAGCGTTTCGGCCACGCTGCGGTAAAACTGGTCGCGCGTCTGCCGACCGGTCTCGGCGCGCTGGCGCTCGATGAAATGGCCAATCAATGCCGCGATCGATTCGGCCAGGCCGATCTCGTCCGCGGCAAACGGCGTCGCGCGTGCCCGGGTGTCGCTGAAGCTCAGGGAGCCGAAGACGGCGCCATCCACCACGATCGGCGTACCAATGTACGCCTCCAGCTGCAGCCCGCCATAGGCCGGATGGCTGCGCATCGGCTCGATCGCGTCGGTCCCGGCATGGGTCAGCGTCTGGCGCGAGGTGACGACCGCCGCGCACCAAGTATCGCCCAGTGGATAGCGATGGCCCGGCTGGATCTCGATCAACGGCGAGTGTCGGTCGAGCACCTCGTAATCGTCGCCCCGGATCCGGCCCACGATGCCGGTCGAAAGCCCGAGTACCCGACAGCCGACGTCCAGGCATGCGGCCATGAAGGCATCCCGATTGTCGAAGTGCTCCACCAGCAGGCGGTGCAGCGCCGACAGGCCCCCATGCAGCGCAGCATCAACAGGGATTGGGGGGCGAGGCATCCGTGGATACTCCCAGAAGTGATCGCACCATCAGGCGGCTTCAAGTCCAGAGTACAAAAATTCACCGGCGATCGCCCGAGCACATGCGCGAGCGCTTCGTTGCGCGCCGGGTATGGATACCGCCTCATGGAATCGGCGCGAGCATGCGATCGCATCGAGATCAGCGGTCAGTGCGCCAGAACGATCGATTCTCGTCGATCACATCCACTACGGCGTTGCCGCCGCCCACAGGCCTGACAACTGCTCCGCCTGCTCCAGCACGGTTTGCGTGGCCTTCTCCTGCATGTCGGGCGGGTAGCCGTACCGGCGCAGGATGCGTTTGACCAGCACGCGCAGGTTGGCGCGCACGGTCTCGCGCCGGGTCCAGTCGATGGTGACGTTGGCGCGCACGATCCTGACCAGCTCGCGGGCGATCAGGCGCAGGTTGTCGTCGCCGAGCACCTTGACCGCGCTGTCGTTGGTTTCCAGCGCGTCGTAGAAGGCGACCTCGTCCTCGGTCAGCCCCAGCTGCTCGCCGCGCTGGCCGGCGGCGCGCACGTCCTTGGCGATTTGAATCAGCTCCTCGATCACCCTGGCCGTCTCGATGGCGCGGTTGTGATAGCGGCGCAGGGTCTGTTCCAGCATCTCGGTGAACGACCGTCCCTGCACCACGTTGCGCCTGGCGCGGCTGCGGATCTCGCCCTTGATCAGCTTCTGCAGCAGCTCCACGGCCAGGTTGCGCTGCGGCATGTCGCGCACCTCGGCGAGGAAGTCGTCGGAGAGGATGGAGATATCCGGCTTCTTCAGCCCCGCCGCCGCGAAGATGTCGACGATCGCGTCCGTGGCCACGGCCTGGGAGACGATCTGGCGGATGGCGTGATCGAGAT
This sequence comes from Metallibacterium scheffleri, assembly GCF_002077135.1. Lineage (NCBI taxonomy): Bacteria > Pseudomonadati > Pseudomonadota > Gammaproteobacteria > Lysobacterales > Rhodanobacteraceae > Metallibacterium > Metallibacterium scheffleri. Next base: position 9,570 of record NZ_LDOS01000005.1, read on the forward strand.
CGGCCTCGCTGCGGCGGTCTTCGTCGGGTTCGCGGTTGGCCAGCGCCGTGCGCACGGCCTGAAAGAACCCCACCTCGTCGCGCAGCGCCAAGGCGTCGGGATGCGGCACCGCCAGCGCGAAGGCCTTGGTCAGATCAGCGACCGCGCGCAGCAACCGCGGCTTGCCGTCCTTGAGCGCCAGAATGTGCTCCAGCGCGAACGGCAGCAGCGCCAATCGTTCCTGCCCGCTGGCCCTGGGATCGAGCCAGCGCCGGTAGTCGAAGCCATGGAACAGCCCGCGGCAGATCTCGACCTTCTCGCGCACCAGCGCGACGGCCTCGCTCTGGTCGATGGCGGTGCGGCCGGTGCCGCCGGCTTCGGTGTAGGTGGCCAGCGCCTGCTTCAGCTCGTCGGCCAGGCCGAGGTAATCGACCACCAGGCCGCCGGGCTTGTCCTTGAACACCCGGTTGACCCGCGCGATGGCCTGCATCAGGCCGTGGCCGCGCATCGGCTTGTCGATGTACAGCGTGGTCAGGCTGGGGCAGTCGAAGCCGGTCAGCCACATGTCGCGCACGATCACCAGCTTGAACGGGTCCGCGGGATCGCGGAAGCGCTCGGCCAGGTCCTCGCGGCGCGGCTTGTTGCGGATGTGCGGCTGCCAGTCCAGCGGATCGGAGGCCGCGCCGGTCATCACCACCTTGATCTCGCCCTGCGCGTCATCGTCGCTGGCCCAGCCGGGACGCAGCGCGGTGATGGCCTGGTACATCTCCACCGCGATGCGCCGGCTCATGCACACCAGCATCGCCTTGCCTTCCGGAAAGATTTCGCGGCGCTGCTCGAAGTGTGCGACCAGATCGCGGGCGATCGATTGCACCCGGCTGTCGGCGCCGACCACGGCCTCGAGCTGGGCCCAGCGCGACTTCAGTTGCTCGCGGCGCTCGATTTCCTCGCCTTCGGTCACCTCGTCGAAACCGGCGTCGAGCTGCGGGCGCTCGCTGTCTTTCAGCGCCAGCTTGGCCAGGCGGCTCTCGTAGTAGATCGGCACGGTGGCGCCGTCGGCCACCGCGCGCTCGATGTCGTAGATGCTGATGGTGTCGCCGAACACCGCGCGCGTGCTGGCGTCCGCCCGCTCGATGGGCGTGCCGGTGAAACCGATGAACGAGGCCTTGGGCAGCGCATCGCGCAGGTGGCGGGCAAAGCCGTCGATGAAGTCGTACTGGCTGCGGTGCGCCTCGTCGGCGATCACCACGATGTTGCGGCGCTCGCTCAGCACCGGGTGCGCCTCGCCCTTGGCGTCGGGCAGGAACTTCTGCAGCGTGGTGAACACCACGCCGCCGGCGTCCACATCCAGCAGCTTGCGCAACTGCGCGCGGCTTTCGGCCTGCACCGGCGGCTGGCGCAGCAGATCCTGGCAGCGGGCGAAGGTGCCGAACAGTTGCTGGTCGAGATCGTTGCGATCGGTCAGCAGCACCACGGTGGGGTTTTGCAGCGCCGGATGCAGGATCACGCGGCCGGCGTAAAACGCCATGGTCAGGCTCTTGCCGGAGCCTTGCGTGTGCCAGACCACGCCGATGCGGCGGTCGCCGCGCTCGCCGCCCGGTTGATGGCCCGCGCTGAAGCGCCCCGCGGCATCGGCCTGCTGGTTGAATTGCGCGGCGCGCAGGGTTTCCGACAGCGCCACGTTGACGGCATGGAACTGGTGATAGCCAGCGAGCTTCTTGACCGGCAAGCCGTCGCCGCGCTCGAACACGATGAAGTGGCGCAGCAGTTGCAGCAGGCGCTGTCGACTGCACACGCCGGCCAGCAGCACCTCGAGTTCGGTCTGCGTCGCCGGCGCATCCGCCTCGCCGCTGATGGTGCGCCAGGGTTTGAACCACTCGCGCCCCGCGCCCAGCGCACCCAGCCGGGCCTGCAAGCCGGTGGCGATCACCAGCACGGCATTGCTGGTGAACAGCGCGGGGATCTGCTTCTGGTAGGTCTGCAACTGGCGGAAGGCGTGATCCAGCGTGGCCTGCGCATCGGTGGGGTTCTTCAGCTCGATGACCACCAGCGGCAGGCCGTTGACGAACAGCACCACGTCGGCGCGGCGCTCGATGCGCTGCTCGACCACGGTGAACTGGTTGACCGCGAGGAAGTCGTTGCTGGCGGCAGCGTCGAAATCGATCACCCGCGCCTGTGCGCCGCGGATGCTGCCGTCCGCGCCGCGGTACTCCACGGTGACGCCGTCCACCAGCAGCCGGTGCATGGCGTGGTTGCGCTCGATCAGCGAGGGCGCATCGAGGCGCAGCAACTTGCGCAGCGCGTCCGCCAGCGCCTCGGCGGGGAGTTCGGGATTGAGCCGCGCCAGCGCATCACGCAGGCGGCCTTCCAGGATCACGTCGCGGTAGCCGGGATCGCTGCGCTCCGCCTCGGGCATGCCACAGGCAAGATCGGGGCCGTACTTCACCTGCCAGCCCAGGCCGCGCAGCCAGTGCAGCGCGATCTCCTCGACGTCGGCTTCGCTGAGGCCCCGGGTCATGGCGAGCGACCGCGAGTGCACGCGAAGCTACAGGGATCTCTGAAACGCCCTAGGTGTGGCGCGCATGCGTGCGACTTGTTCGATCTCTGCAGGCGGCACTCGGTGCGCTCCATCCTCTGATCTCCGCCTCAGCTCGTCTCAATGATGCCGCAGCCGGAGCCTCGCAGGCACACTCGTCCATCCGGCTGCTGCGAAGGTTTGCCCAAGACGCGCTTTCTGTTCGCGGACCATACCTGCTCCTTCAGGGTCAGGAGAGCATCACGAACCCCCTCCGCATGATTGCGACGATGCCCTGTCTTGAGCGCTTCAATCGTGCCCTTGAGGATCGGCAAGTTCTGCTTGTAGTCAGCAGTGCCCTCGACACCAAAGTAACGAAAATCGTCGCTCAACAGCACCTTGACCCGTGTGTAGCGCGGCGGCTTTCCGAGGTCGTGCTCAAGATGTCCGGCATCTGTGTGGAAAAGTGAACCACGTCGAAGGTGATAGCCCGAACCACGTCGTTCATAGATGCAATCACCCCGCGACCGGTACTCGTCTGTCCAGTATTCACCGTTCCGCACGACCTGCGTAACCAGCGCGATGTAGATCAGGCGGTTGTCAACGTGCAGTGAGTTGGCCGCAAAACCGAAGATCAGGTCGTTCTCGATTGCGCAAGACCGAATCATCGGCTTACAGATCGCCAGCGACAGCAAATCACTCGTGACGCAGGGCGCGCCACCGGAATCGACAGTCATCTTGTAGAAGTAGATGCTGGACATGTCACAAACCTATCGTCAGTTGTTGGTGCGCAAGAGCTCGGGATCCTGCTTGGAAATCCAGGAAAGGAAGCGCGGCGGATCGAGAAATCGTGGCAGGCGGGCGCTGCGCTGCAAGTATCCGTCTTTCACGGACAGGCCACCCCAGACACCCAACAGGTCGCGCCGAACGCGATAGGCTCCGTCACGCCATTCGCCGATCGGGAGGCAGCGCTGCAGCCGGCCCGAGCGGTCCGCTTGTCCGGTCACCACCAGATCGTCGGCGTTACCGGCCAAGATTCGCCGACTGTGTGCGTTGACGTCGCGTCGATCTAGCGGCAGAGTGCGCGCGTCGATCAACTGGTCGACACAGAGCAGCCCGATCAGCGCATAGATAAGGCGCCCCTCCGCGAGTACGTCACGCAGCGCTGCGTAGAACACGACCCAATCGTCGCGCTGTAAGTTCTGGCGGAGCTGCACAGCACGTTGCCCCTGGTCTCCGTAGGTCAGCTGCGCAAAGTCGGGGTCAAGGTGCATGTGTCGATCAGCAAGATGCGCGGGCAGTACGACGTTCCATGAGCTGAGAAGCGGCGTGATCGCTTGATAGGGCTTCTCGTAGCCAGCGTGGACTGGCTTCCCTTCGGGGATTGCCACATACACGAACTCGCCAGTATCACTGCGCATCGGGCCGTTCCATCGGCCCCCGCCCTCACTCAAGTCTGCGCCGACGCGAACAAGAAGGGCGTTCACTTCCGCATGCACAGATATGGGGCACCCATGCTCAGATCACCCATCCGATTTCACGCAGCAGCAAGCCCATCGCGGCGAGAGCGTACTCGGCATCGGCCTCCATTACGGGGCGCGTATCGCGACGCTCCTGTTCATTCGGCTTCGCCCGCGAATGCAAGCGCGCCAGCCCACGCGCACTCCAGATCGCCATCTCGGGCTTGCACTCACAAGAGCGCTTCTCCACCTCGGTAGCGAGCTGAGCCAGATCACTCGTGAGGAGCCGGTCATCCTTGAATTTCGCAGCAGCCCATGTCGCAAAACACCACTGCGCGGCGGCGCGTGCACGATCAACGATGGATTCAGGGGATTCACGATAAGCCGCATTGATCAGCGTATCGATGGTTTCGATCGCCTTGACTCTTCCAATCTCGGGAATCTTCGCCCGATCAACTTCCGGCAGCACGCCGAGTGCGTGGCGAGCCTTGAGTGTTACCAGCCACTCGCCAGTGATGATGTGTTCGCTGGCGATCAACCGCCATGCGGACTCCCACGCGCCGATGGCAATCGGTCGCGACTTCCAACCCGGATGCGCGAGCGGATTGAACTGGATCTGCTCGTACTTGAAGCAGCGCCGTTCGACCCAGGGAGAATCCGCGGAAATGCGACGTCCACCCCACGCGCCCCAGGTTGGATGAGGGGTAACGTTCAGTTGTGCAGGCTGGCACTCAGCGCAGCGCTTGTAAAACCGCCCCCTACGAATTCGCGTGACCGCGTCGAAGGTGTCCTCGCGGAACACAAGCGGTGCATAAGGCATGGCCAAGCTCTGATCGGACTCATCACTCGGGTCGGCATGTGATGCAGCTGCGATAAACGGTGGCGGGTAGATCGCAACCCAAGCCCCACCGTTGCCCTCATACGGATGTTGCATTGCTTCATCGATGGCCAGGAACTTCATGGTGCACGTTCCTTCTTAATCGTGCTGATCACGCGCTACGTGCAGCTCGCCGGAAATCAGCTTGGGCAGCAAGGTGTCGCGAAGGGTGGCGAGGGTGCGGGATTGATGAATGCCCGCAGTGATCCGATCGATGGATGGTTGCATCAGCTCGGCGAATGCTTTGGCGACTGGCTTTGGCGGCAGCACGAGCTCATAGCGTGCCATGTCATTCCAGCTTGTCCGAGGCATCTTCGTTCCAGTCGAGCCAGCGTTGGTGTATTCGACAAACTCGCTGCTCGACACGTGACCGAGGACGAACCCAAACCAATCGCTGCTTGTCGCAGTGAGAACCACAATGTCTGTGGAGCACACGCCGTCGACGGGAGCGACTCCGACTTTGTGGAAATACGGCCGGAGCTTGCCGAAGAGAATTTCTCCCTGCTTGAACACGAACTTGTTGCTTTCCAGCACATCCGCTGTGCCCCACTCGGTCAGCGCTATGCGGCCCTTGGGCATGTGCTCCAGTGCGATGTAAGGGGTGCCATTCTCGATGTCGTTCGGCTGAATGCCCCGCCGCTGGTGATCGGCGACATCCCCGAGGCAGCCAACTCCCCACCCCTCTGGAATCTCGCCAAGATCGGAGTCAACGAAGCGGTCGGGGAAGAGGTCGTAGAAGTGGACGGGCAGTCCGGGCAGCGACTGACCGCGCTGCCAGCGTCCTTCGATCTTGGCGCGCACGGGCTCGAAGTCCACGAACCACGCCTTGAACAGCGCGCGCGCCATGGCCTCGAGCGTCTCGCTCATGCGCCGGTTGAGTTCAATCTTGTCATCCAGCGTGCCGAGGATGTGGGCGATGGCGCGTTGTTCGGGGAGCGGCGGCACATCGAGGTCGAGCATGTAGACGGCAGCCCGAGTGGTAGACGGAATCGGGGAGCCATCGTCGACTTCACCGAGCTTGTAATGCTCGATCGCATAGTAGAGCCACCGCATGTCGAGTTCTGATTTCGGCACGACGTAGTAGGCGGTATCGATGACGAAGAACGGCTCGCGTGAGTACTGCACTCCGCGATATGCCCCCTTGCGCCCGAGGATCACACCTGGGCCCGGCGCCAGTGGTTTAGACGACCAGCCGATCGGGCCATTCGATCCAAACACCCGATATCGTCCTTCGGCTACGTCATGGCCGCGAAGCGCCTTCCCGTACTCCAAGGAAATCTCGTCGCCCCACGTCGAAGCTCGCCACTCACCCGCCATACCCAAGCTCCCTTAGGTTGGCCGCGATGACCGCATCCAGCATCGCCGCCTCGGCCTGTTGCTCGCGCAGTTGTGCAGTGAGCCGCTGCATCTTGTCGGCGAAAGGCTCGCCATCGTCTTCCTGCGCCACGGCGCCGACGTAGCGGCCTGGCGTGAGCACGTGGCCGTGCTTGCGGATGTCTTCCAGCTCGGCGGACTTGCAGTAACCGGGGATGTCTTCGTAAGCGCTGCGCCCATCGACGTCTTCTGGATTGACGTGGGTCTCGCCCCTCCACAGATGGTAGGTGCCGGCGATACGCGCGATATCGGCGTCGGTGAGTTCGCGGTGGGTGCGATCGGCCATGCGCCCCAGCTTGCGTGCGTCGATGAACAGCACCTGCCCGCGGCGGTCGGTAGCCGCGCGCGAGGCCGAACCCTCACTCCCAGCCCCTCTCCCGGCGGGAGAGGGGAGTCTTGATTTGTCGCGGCGCAGGAACCACAGGCAAGCGGGAATCTGCGTGGAATAGGACAGCTGCCCCGGCAGGGCGATCATGCAGTCGACCAGATCGGCCTCGACCAGGGCCTTGCGGATCTCGCCCTCGCCGGACTGGTTGCTGCTCATGCTGCCGTTGGCCAGCACGAAGCCCGCCACGCCCGCGGGGGCCAGGTGGTGGACCATGTGCTGCACCCAGCCGAAGTTGGCGTTGCCCGGAGGTGGCGTGCCGTAGCGCCAGCGCGGATCGTCGCGCAGGCGCTCGCCACCCCAGTCGGAGATGTTGAAGGGCGGATTGGCGAGGATGAAGTCGGCCTTGAGGTCGGGGAAGCGATCGCTGTGGAAGGTGTCGCCCTGTGCGATCTGACCGTCGATGCCGCGGATGGCGAGGTTCATCTGCGCCAGCCGCCAGGTGGTGTAGTTGCTCTCCTGACCGTAGATGCTGATGTCGGCGCGGGCTCTGCCGCCATTGCCGTTGCCATTCGAGTGCGCGCGGATGAACTCGACCGACTGCACGAACATGCCGGACGATCCGCAACACGGGTCGTAGACGCGGCCGTGGTAGGGCTCGATCATCTCGACCAGCAGCTTGACCACGCAGCGCGGGGTGTAGAACTCGCCGCCCTTCTTGCCCTCGGCGCCGGCGAACTGCGACAGGAAATACTCGTACACGCGGCCCAGCACATCCTTGGCGCGGCTGGCCTCATCCCCGACCTTGATGTTGCTGATCAGGTCAATCAATTGACCCAGGCGCGCCTTGTCCAGCGCGGGCCGCGCGTAGTCCTTGGGCAACACGCCCTTGAGCGCGGGGTTGTCGCGTTCGATGCCGGCCATGGCGTCGTCCACGAGTTGGCCGATACCGGGCTGCTTGGCCTGCGCCTTGAGGTGTGGCCAGCGCGCTTCCGGAGGCACCCAGAAGATGGCGTCGCGGCGGTACTCGTCCGGATCCTCGGGATCAGCGCCCTGCGCGCGCTCGGTCTCGAGTTGGGCGTGGCGTTCCTCGAAGGCGTCGGAGATGTACTTGAGGAAGATCAGGCCAAGGACGACGTGCTTGTACTCGGCGGCGTCCATGTTGTTGCGCAGCGCATCGGCGGTCGCCCAAAGCTGGGCCTCGAAGCCGACGGTGGCACCGTCGTCGGCCTCGCGACTGTTGCGGCTGCGGCGGCGCGCGGCGGGCGACGCAGCCGCGGAAGGCGGGGGCGCAGCGCTCCCCGAGGGAGAGCGCACGCCATGAGCTGCGGTATCGTCCGCGTCATCGCCCGGCGGAAGGTCCCCGATGGAGCCGGACGCCAGCGCCGAACGCATCATCGCGGCCACCCGCAGCGAACCCCCGCGGCCGCGACCTCTCTCCACCACACCGGCGGCAACCAGCGATTCGCGCGCGGCCTCGTACGCCGAAACGTCGACGTCGCGTCCGAGCTTCTCGGACAGGCGCCGACGCAGGGTCTCGTTGCCCAGACTACTGCCATCGGTGGGCAGCAGCTGCAGCAGCGCCGTGGCGAGGGGATCGGTGGCTGCGACCATGCGCGGGAATCTCCTGAAGGGATGCGCGCAAGGATAGTCACTCTGGTCGCAGGGGGTGCGACATGCGCATTCTGATCAAGCACGACACCGATTCCACTCTCAAGCCGGCCGCCGGGCATTGGACTGCTTGGGTCGGAAGCGGCATCCTGCCAAGATGCAGGCTTGAGCGCCTCACAGCGCCGGGCCAGACTCCCTCGGTGGCACCAGCAGAGTGTTCAGCGCTCGCCGGAATCGGTGTTCAGCCTGACCGGAACCCGCACTTGTTCTAGTCAGCGTAGCGATAGCTCGGCTAATGTTGGGATCCCGCTAGAGCGCGCACTCCGGTCCGCACATGTTCGTGTTCACCCGTCGAGCCATGCAGCAGATGCTGGACGACATTGCGCCATGGATGCCAGAAAAGCCGCTGAGGGAGCTGCTTGGGCGGCTTAATACCGCTCGAACCAACCGCCTGCCGCAGATGTGGGAGCTGGTTTGGCTCTCCGCGTTGGGGGCGGTTCTGCCGGTCGAGCACGAGCGCGCACTTCCCAATGGAAAGCCTGACCTCTGGTTTTCGGTTTCGGCCGGAGACGTGCTTGTCCCCGTGATCGCAGACATCACGACTCTTTCGGATACAGCGCTGCATAAAGCCAATCCGTTCGAACGGCTAACCGAGGCTGTGCATCATCAGGCGCGTAAGGCCGGCATACATGGAGGCGGATTTCACGTTGCGGTGTCGCATCTGGAAGCGGATGCGAGTGGTACGAAAAAGGTGAAACTCTTGATACCGACCGGCACCGCATTCGAGCAGCTTAACAAGCGATTTCTCGAGCCGTTCGTCCGAAGGGTAGCTACGGCCCCGACGGCGCCACACATGCTAGAAGTGGACGAGCCCGACGCCAAATTTACCGTCGAATACAAAGGGCCAAGCCAGTATTCCGGCGGCTCGCATCGCGCCTACGACGGCGTTTTGAGTCTCGAGAACAATGTCTTGTTCAATCGGCTCACCAGCAAGACCCGTCAGCTCCGAGGCGCCCCTGCAGGCGCCGTCCGAATGCTAGTGGTCTGCGATGGTGATTGCGCGTTAATGCATCGCGACCACCTGCTCGAAGGGTTCAGTGCCCAACAGGTCGCCGAGCACTTCCTACGTGGAAGTCAGACCATCGATCTTGTATTGCTGGTGAGCGTATTCGAGGAAAACGTATCGAGCTTCGCTCGGCGTGGTCAGAGATGCGTGCAGTGCAGCCTGGTTGCCGCACCTTCGGGGCGACCGGCTCATCTCACTTCTGGTGTTGTCGAGGCCGTGAGGCGCGTGTTCGAGGATGCCGTCAAGAAGCTGCCGGAGCCGCGGATGATGCCGAACAATGCTCTGCGGCGTAACCTGGACTCAGAATGGAGCGCGAGTATGGAAGGGGGCTTCGAGGCGGCTGGGGATCGGATCAGGGTGTCGGCGCGCGCTGTGCTTGAGCTGCTGGCAGGTGCAATGACCTACGAGCGATTCGCCGACGTCCATGGGTGGACCGAAGGCCGGTTCGACGTGTTCAGGTCGCGCCTCGCGTCGGGCCAGCTCTTCAGGTCTGCCCGGATCGAATGCTTAGGACCAGGCCATGACGACGATTGGCTGGAGCTCGAATTCGGGCCACCCGACCCAGCTATCAGCGCATTCCGGTTGCCTCGGCGTTGGGATGAACCGGATATCCGCTGAACGTTTGCGATACAGCCTGCACTTTCCAGCAATGGGTACGATTGCCGGTTGGGAAGGATTCGACCGCGGGCTGCAACAATTGGCCGGATTGAGAGCATTTCGGGTGGCCGGTTTGGATCATTAGGGGTGGGCGGTTTCGAATGGAATATGCGCCTTACGCGTCTTCGCGGGTACGACTCGCCAGGCAGTACACGAAGTAGTCCATGGCCAAGAGCACCACAAAGCTGATGAACCCGATCAGCAGGCCCTCGGCTAAACGGTCCGGTGGCCCAAGTCCCCAATGCAGGAAATAAAAGAAGGAGAGGAAGGCAAACGCCAGGAGCACGCGCCCGAAGTCGCGAAGGAACCGGCGGGTGAGTCGGAGCTTGGCGCGCATGGAAGGATTACCTGCTGTGAGCATATAAGAGGACTGCCTGTGTCTTACCGTCAGAATGCCCCGTCGTGCAGAACTCCGACGCTAGGCATCCCAAGCCACCGGTCAGCGCTGTTCAACTGGGTCAAGGCGAGGCAGCAAGGTCGGCTCATCAGCGACGACTGCGCCCTGTCCTGCCTCATCCTTCCGTATGTGGATCGCGGTGTCGCTGCCGGAACTGCTCTGCAAAGCGATCGATGAAATCATCCATGGGTCCCCTGAAGCGCAGGGCTTCCGCCGGCAGCGCGATGCCGAGTTCGCGCGCAATGCTGGTCGCGTACTGGACCTTTGCATCGCTCGGCCGCTTGAGGTCCGCATCGAGGCATTCCGCCAAGCTTGTAGCAAAGGACGTGGCAAGCCGATCCATGAGGCTTTCCATTCGGCCCGAATTCAACGCACGGATGTACTGGAGGGTCCAGGCTTCCAGGGCAAAGTTGTCCAACGGAATCGGGATACCGGTGTCTTCATCGAGCATCAGACGCACTGACATGCCAGGGTCCTCACAGGTCAGGCAGCAAGGTCGCTTGCCACCCATGCTACGAAACTCGTAGTATCGCGCGCAAGGCAAAGTTACGAATCTCGTAGGATCCTCACCTGCGCAGGTTTGCAACGTGCCGCGACGGACCGACGTCCGACTGGTCTTCCAGCGTCGCCTCAAGGAGGCGCGGATTCGGTGCCATCTCTCCCAGAAGGAACTTGGCGTACAGGCAGGCTTGGACGCGTTTGTGGCCAGCGCTCGCATCAATCGCTATGAACTGGGGGTGCACGAACCCGACATGGGCACGATCGCCCGCTTGGCGAGCGCCTTGTCAGTACCCGTCGCCTACTTGTTCGCTGACGATGACCGGCTGGCCAGAATGATCCTGGCGTTCGAACAGCTTCCCGCAATCGAGAAAGACCGCTTGCTGCGGTCCATGGAGCCCGGCGAGTGAAGCCATGACTGTAGCGGGTAGTACGAGGACCCGGGGTGCGCTCCGCGCCACCGCGGCAGGTGCTGCAGGTAACCCTTGCTGCTGGGCGCCGCGGTGGCCGACGGAACGTGCTCGAGCATGCCGAACCAAACGATCCGCCAGAACCCAGGCAACAACGCCGCTGAGTTACCGGTTACGCAGCAAAAGGCAACCACTGCAACAACTTCATCGGTGCACCGCACCACGCGATCGGTCAGGCCGCGTGTGGCGACTTCAAACAGGTTTTTCAAACTGCTCATATACAGCTAGTCGGCCTCATTTAGCAATGCTCTTGCCAGTTGATGGTCGGGCCATCAGTGGGCCATCTTTGACCTGGTAGGCATGCGAACGACCTTTCCCTCAGAAAGCTCGCGCCTCAGTTCGAGTGCCTCAGCCTCAAGCGCTGCAATTCGAGTTCGGGCCTTCGCAAGCGCCTCATCCTTCTTGCGCAGAGTTACTTCAAGATCAGCAACCTCAAGCCTGCTGATGTTGTAGTGGGTGGCCAGCTGCACGTACTCGTGCTTCCAATGATCGACGCGTTCCGTGACCTTGGACCTGACAGACCGACGACCGGTCACCATGAGCTTTCGAATGCGCTTGAGCCATGCATTTACTTCTATGAGCGTTGTGGATTTGTGACTTGCGTTCTGCAGTGTTTTTTGAGAGACGCCCGCTCGCCGACATAGTTCGGCCTGGGAAAGCCGAACACCGGGATAGATTCCCTCATTGGCGTCGATCTCCGCCTCGATCGCAGCCATCGCCTTTCTCAGTGCGGCGACGATTCGGTTGGAGCGAAGATGGGCGTGCTTGCTCGGCCCGGTGGCTGTCTTGCTCATGACGACCCCTTTTTTGCGTTGATGCGCACCAGCTCCTCGACCACTAGAGGGTGCGTCTCCCATTTCGCAAGAACGTCCTTGAATCGCAAAATGTGTGCGACGAGCTGGCCACGCCATTGCTGCTCCGCCATCGGCTCGTCGTCTGCAATTGCGTTCTGCAAGTGCGTGATGATGCGAGCAACCGTGCGGTCAACATTCGCCTTCTCGGCAGCCATCTCCAGGCGATGGTCGCAGTTGGATCTGCAATGTGTGGGATCTGGTGCGCCTTGCTTGCTGTTGCACACACCAACCTGACCCGGCAGCTTTGTGCAAATGACGCCGGGGCGAACCAGTTCCCAATAAAGACCGCCTTCAGTACGATCCCTAGCAAGCTCATCGATACTTTTTGCATCAAGCTTGGTGAGACCACGCAGGCGCGCAAACGTCAAAACGTCGCTCTTGAGAGTCTCTGCGGCCGGTCCGCCAAGCCCATCGACATGACTAATTGCTTCGGCCGCAAACATAATGGTTTGCGCCTGAGCCACTGCCTTTGCCTCTTCGGCGATATCCCGGTTTGAAAGAAGGTAGCCAACAGTCATCTCTGGGTCTTTGTGACCGAAAAGGTCCATCAGCACTTGAACGGCATTAGTGAGAGCAAGCCCGACAATTCTGCCGGTTGTCTTTCTCATGCGGTGTGGGTGGACATTTCGCTCCCGAATCGAATCGTCTGGAAGCAAGTGTTGTAGATCAAATGCCGCCACAAGCCGCTTTAGCCCACCGCCCAAGCCATTCAGGGGAAGGCCTACAATCTGCTGCTTCTGAGTCGGCATCTGAACCCAGAGGTTTCGACCATTGTTCGCAAAGCCGTATGACTTGGAGGCCTGCTGTGCCAGTTGGGCTAGCTTTACCTGTTGCAGCACAGCGACGACCGTCATCTTGGGGGCCGGCCAGTCTCGCTGCTCGCCGTCCTCCCTGAAGATCAGCTTGTAGGTCTTACCCTTGATGCGCCATCCACTGGGATCCTCGACCAGTGCGTCCTGGGTCTGACCCAGTATCTCGCCTTCCCTTGGGCCGCCGCTGACCCCGACTACGAAGACGTGAGCATCCTGGATCAGCGAGATCAACCTCCAACAGTCATTGAGCGCCTTGGGCGGCCACGAAAGCGGACTTCGCTTGCCGTTGAATCCCGCCTTGTATTGCGACTTCAGCCGTAACTCGAACGGGGGTTCGAGCGCGCGCTGGCTATCGTCGGCGAACCACTTCCAAGCGGAAAGAAACTCGCTGCTTGCCGGTCCGAAATGCTTCATTGCTGCGTGGCGCGTGATGTGCGCACGGTAATTGACCGTCGTATAGAGATGCTCAAGCGCCGACAGGAGTACTGGAGCAAGGGTGTTGATGAGCCAAAGGCAACGCCAACCGCATTCGCCGACAAATTTGTCCGGAAGGGCAAGGTAAGGCTGAACCAGCTTAATGTCGGACCGAAGCGCCTCTCGTCCCTTCCTGACCTTCTCAACCTCTATCCGGTCGCGCCGTATGGGCATCCGCACAACATCGGTCAGGAGCTTTCGACGCTGCAGCGTTTCAAAGATGCGGGCGAAATCCCGCTTGCCCGTCCTCGGTACGACTTTGTAAAGATCCGCCAGACTGAGTCTCGCCCAGAAGCGCTTTGAGCCTTCCGCCGGCTTTGCCATCGCCACTGCTGCGAGCCGACGCAGGCAGGATAGGTTTTCGCTGAGCGTAGACGCCGTGCACGGAGCGGTCGTGTTGCCAATCGGGACGAGCCAGCGCAACAGCGTGACGCGCGTAATTGCTATTAGCGCTAAGTCGTTTCCGTTCGTAACTTCACGGAAGTCGGTAATCCGTCTGGACGTCTTCTGAAACGACCCGGCCGGCATGAATTGAGGGGGGATGGCGATCACACCCCATGTCGAACCAAATCCAAGCGCCGTTTGCAGCTTGAGCAGGTTACGGCGCCCCATGAACTGAATCTTCGTCATATCTGCAAGGCGCGCCTGCACCGCTGAGCGCCGCACTTCGGCATCGCTGAACACGAGGCGTCTAGCCTGCGACATGCATCCCCTCCCATTCCAGGGGTTGGTGTCGACCAGCCAAGATTTCCTTGCGCCAGTGCTCGAGATGGCTGGCGCGCTCTATCTGGTCAAACTGCGCGAGTGTTCCGTGGAGTCGAAATTCCTCGTCCTGCAGGTCTTCCGAACGCTCCCAGGCAACGAGTGACATTGCTATGCGCAATGACTCAATCTCAGCCTCTCTCTTGCAGAGGTCGGTCAGACTTTCTGGAAGCACGATGCCCCGCTCGCAGATAGTGCATCGATGCTGGTTCCGGCAGGGATGTGTGCCATCGTTGGTAGGGTCAATATATTTCGGGGGATTCATGCTGTTGACGCAACCCATCCCGAGGTATGTCTTATCTTTGCCACGCGCCCACCGTTCACGCTGCTGTTCGGTGATAACGCCGCGATCGCATAGCGCCCGCAGAATTGCCGGGTCGCAGATTCGGTGTGTTTCGATCTCGCCCCAGAGATGATCCATGAGCTTGCGAACCGAGGCTTCGCTATGTCGCCGCCACGCGCGCGTTGCCAGGTAGCGACGTATCGAACTCATGTTTGAGTGACCGGCCGCTAGTTTCGCAATGACCAGGTTGTAGCCTGACTGGAGAAATTCGTTGCCGATGTAGATGTCGCGGAAATCCGATGCCGTTACATTTCCGATTGGCACCGGCGGCTCCGGAGCGGCCTCATGTGCTTCCTTGGCTTCGTGACATTGCATTTCGTACTTGGCACGATCCGACCGGTTGAGCTCGTCAACCAAGGTCGATAGATAGCTGCTATCCCTGTGCGCGGTGTCAGGGTGATAGTTTTTTTCGTGCAGCAGCTCGACGCTAATTCCACGCAGACTCAACACATAGAGCCACGGGGACCGATGGGCAATTTTTGGCTTGCTGCAGGGAATCAGGCCGGCAGCGATGCCATTGCGAAGTGGCCTTGTTCGCTCGTGCAAACGTGTAATTAGCTGATAGGGAAAGTGGGACGGCTTGCCTCGGCAAATTGTCGTCTGCCACTCTCCGGAGCGGACTTTGAAGCTAATGAGTCTGTAGATGTCCGCTTCTGGTCTGCCAATTCTCGTGGCCCACGCCGCGGTTGAGACATCAATATCGAGCAAGACCTGTGGATTCCATCCGGTCTGAATCAGGAACAGATGGAAGAAGTCCTGAAGTACTGACTGAGTTGGATACAGCCCTGCAATTAGATCCGATATGCCTGTGCCCCTTAAGCTGTAGACCGAACCCAAGGCTCGCTTGCGCCCGTACTTCGTGAACGGCTCGTGTCCAAGCGCCACGAGCAAATCTGCTGCGCTCGGTACCGGATTCCCTGACGCAGTGATCAGTGCTCTGTACGTGGCATGCAGGTCCGCGGCCGTTACGCCGGAATGAGGGCATCGCTCTTCCTTGGGAACTTCGAGCAGATTTCTTCCGGAAGCTGCCAGCTCATCTGCATTACGCCACCTATCGTACGTTGCGTAGACCCGCCTCTTGAGCGCGTGATAGATCCGATGTGCCTGCTCTCTGGTCGCAACGTCACCGAGCTTCTTTTCCGTTTTCCTCAATGTCATCCAGGCGAGTGGATCCAGCCCTGCAAGCTCTCTCGCCGTTTCAAGGGCTATACGTGCGGTCGCGTAATCGGAGTAGGCAGGGGGCTGCTCGGAGCGAAGCCAGAGAGATCCGTGCGCCATTTCCACGTCGGCCAGCGCTTCGATCGGCTCAAGCCCCGCGTTTTCTAGCCTGTCAAACAGCCTCCAGAGGCCTCGAAATGATGCGATCCGCCTAGCGAAGGCGTGGGGCTTGTTGGCTCCGAAATGGAGCGAGATAGCCTCTCTGAGCTGGAGAGCCAGTACGGGCCTTCCGCGAAAGCCGCCAAGCCATTTGGCCGCACCCTTTCCGCGGATCTGGTGAGGCGCGCCGTGGGCAATCTCGGCGAAATCGAGCGGCTCTCCGGCGTAGTCTGCGTGTCGACAGGCTAGAAGAAAGCGACTCTCGTTGGCATTTTGCGGAGGCTTATGCATCACCTGAGCAGCCTTTCTCAAGGTAATCATGCCACCTCAATGGCCCCTGGCCCGTTTGCGCTTCAAACCACGAACGCAGCCAACCCAGATAGCCATTCGTCGTTTCATCAGATATGTGTCCCAACATCGGGCGAATGACGAGCGTAATGTCGTTGTTCGCAGAACCGGTAAGCCAGTCCGCGTTGAGCTTGCCGAGGTCGACACCCGCTGCCTTGATCTTCTCCAGAGTGATGTCAATCAACTTCTGCCCAGCGCAGAAGTGGCGCCCAAGATGGGGTCTCCAGCCTTTCGGGCAGCCCGGGGTCTCGGTCCACGCTCGGTGCAGCATCCGCGTACCAAAGGGCCTGTTTGAGCCCTCGCCAAGGAACAGTTGAGGCGGAAGTCCCATCCGCCTTCTTCGCGACTTTTCATCGGGCGTTTTTGCCGCGCGAACCCATCGTGCGTGTTGCGATGGGCGCTCCTCCAATCGATAGCTGTGGAGCCTCTCCGCAAACGAAATTGGGAGTTTCACCCAGCGGGCAGGTCCGTCTATATCGCTTGGCTGCGCGCGCTTTCCCTTCGTGCCAGCGCGAATGAGGACGTGTACCTTGTCTCCGCGAACGATCCAGTCTTTTCGATCGATCGGAAGCAGGTCCGCGCGCCATTCAACGCACTCCCTGTTGCGAATTCCCGTCTCGAGGATCAGCTCACAACAGAGGCCTTTGACCTTCCCTTTCACTGAATAAACATTCCGAAGCCAACAGCCGACTTCCTGTTGGGTCGGCAGCCAGAACAAGGGCGGGTCCATAGATACGCTTCCTGCGCGCGAGTCGATCTCGGCCACCTTTCCGCGCCCAGATCCTCCTTCCTTTTTGCTTGCCTTCTTGCGACGTCGCGGCACCGCAAATGGTGGCGCGCTCGGATTGCGAACTCCTGCTTGCGAGGTCCAGGCGAGGAAAAGGGTGGCTTCGCTCGCGCGCTGGTTTATGGTCTTTCCATCCAAGGGGCGCCCGGTTTGGCTCCATTCTCCCGTGGTCATTTGCGCTTGGTACCCGCTGATGACGTGCGCCGTGTATTCCGCTGACCGCCAGTCAATTTTTTTGCTCGCACACCATTCAAGGAAGTTTTTGAGTTTTTCTCCCATCGTGCGCAGCGACGCAATCGTCGGATAGCTGAGAGAGCCGCCCAAGCTGGAACTTGCAAGAACAGGAAGGGCGTCTTCGGGTAGCCACTCCAGCAGCGCACGCTCGCGCAGGTATTGGCTTGGGCCGTCCAGGTACTGTCCCGAGTCGTCCAGAAAGAACGGCACGTACGCGACCGACTGAAAGTCGTTTTCGAACATCAACCTGGTGTCGGGAAAGAGCAGCCTCATGGCCCGCGTTCCGCTCCGAATTGCACTACTTCATAGATTGGCAACTTACCCTCTTGGGACCGGCCGTCAACCTTAAAAAGCATGATTTGGCACTGTTCCTAAATCGATCCCGTGCACGCCGGCATGACCATCGGCGTAGAAGGTGATGCACAAGGCCCTCGCCCCGTCCGCAACGGCTTCCTCGGCCATCTCCAACGCGCGTTCGAGCAGCGCAGCCTGGATCGCGCGACGCTCGGTGTTCGCTGCATCCAATGCGTCCACCCAGGACTGCGCCGTGGCTTCATCGGTGCTGCACAGCGCGGCAACCGCCTGGTCCGCATGGCGCACCCGCGAGGCCGCGTTGACCCGCGGGCAAATCTGGTAGGCCAGCGCCTGCGAGTCGAACCGGCCCCGCGTGTACTTCGCCATCGCCTTCCACACCGGCAGCGAACTGGCGCGCATGTGCCGGATCGCGCACTGCACCGCGAAGCGGTTGACCCGGCTGCGCCCGAGGTCCACGCAATCGGCCAGCGTTCCGAGGCCCGCATATTGAAGCGCGTCCAGCATGGAACCGCCCACCGCCGCGCCGCTCTCCCGCAGGACCTTCGCGGTCATCGCCATGACGCACCAGGCCACCATGCAGCCCGCGATGGTGCGGTCGGGGTACGCACTGTCGATCCGCGCCGGATTCACGCAGGCCACCGCGTCTTTCGGACACCCTTCGTCCGGGATCAGGTGGTGATCGGTGACCACGACATCGCTCCCGGCCTGCTTCAGGCGCGTGATGCGGGGGCCGTCGGCCGATGCCTGGTCCGCCGTAATCACCAGTGACGGTCGCGGTTCGAGCGCCAGAATCCGGTCCACCACGTTGTCTGACACCCCGTAGCCGTCCGCAAGGCGGTGCGCGATCACGATATGAAGGCGCTCCACCGGGACCGCCAAGGCCCCGGTCAGCACGGACCACAGGACCGCCGAAGACGACGCCCCGTCGGCATCGAAATCCGTCGCAATGGCGATGATCTCTCCGGTCGTAACGGCACGTGCAATGCGCGCCGCCGCAACATCAATGTCGGGAAGCTGCCCGATGGCCGGCAGATCCCGTAATGACGGCCTGAGCAGCGTCTTGATCCGATCAGGATTCGGCTCGCTAACGCGGCCCGCGAAAAGACGCGCCTGCAGGCTGGACAAACCCGCTTCCCGCGCCGCTTCCGCCGTTGCGCGCTCCGTGCTCCGCTGTCGCCATTGCCTTTTCATGTCCTGAATCCGAACCCGTCCACGGCCGCTGTCTCACCTCCTGAGACTGACATGAAAACCCGATATGGCAAGCCCCATTCGACGCCTTATCCGGACGCCATCCCGGCGTCTTGCCACACGGCAAACATGGTGTATTTCGATTGTCTCGCCCACACCGAGACAACCCCGATGCAAAGCGCTGCCGTTGTCGCTGCCGATTCGCAATTGGATCTTTTCTCGCAGATGATTCTTGACGTACTTGCCGCGCCCAGTGGCGACGCAACAACGGCTCGCGTCGCGCCTGCGACGGCGCCTGCGCCATCCGCAGAGCCGTCGAACTATCACATCCCTGGATCGCTTCGGCTTGGGCATGGCGGCGCCAAGACCAAGTTCCGCTGCAATGTTGAAGCGATCGCGCTGTTGCGGGCGTTGCAGCGTGACTCACGCACCGCGACGGACGAAGAGAAAGCGACGCTGGTCCGCTATGTTGGTTGGGGTGGCCTCCCGCAGGCGTTCAGGCGCCCGGATGGCGGCGTGGCCGATGGCTGGGCCGCAGAGGTCAGCGAACTCGAATCGATCCTGAGTGATGATGAACTGGCCGCGGCACGCCGCTCGACGCAGGATGCCCACTACACGCCCCGTGCCGTTATCGAGGCGGTCTACGCGGCAATGGCGCGCTTCGGCGTCGCAGCGGCCAGCGTTCTCGAACCAGGCTGCGGCGTTGGGCATTTCGTCGGGCTGGCCCATGACGCCCTGCGCGCTTCGCGGTGGACGGGCATCGAACTCGATCCCCTGTCCGCGGATATTGCCAAGGCGCTGTATCCGAAGGCCCGCATCGTCAACGCCGGCTTTCAGGAGGTCAACCTGCCGCGCGGCGGGTTCGACCTCGCCATCGGCAACCCGCCGTTCGGCTCGCAATCGCTATTCGACGCGGACAACCGCGATTTGCGCGGGTTCTCGATCCACACCTTCTTTTTCGCCAAGAGCCTGCGCGCACTGCGCGCGGGTGGTGTCCTGGCGATGGTGGTCAGTCATTACCTGCTGGACAAGCGCGACCCATCGGAGCGCGCGTGGCTGGCTTCCCGTGCACGGTTTCTCGGCGCCATCCGCCTGCCTGCCGGCGCGTTCCGGGACAACGCCTCGACGGATGTCACCACGGACATTGTGTTTCTGCAGAAGGCCGCGCCCAACGAAACCCCCGACGCATCGGCATGGTCCGACGTGGTGCCTGTCGATGACCCGGAAGGCGGTGAGCCGATCTCTGTCAATCGCTACTTCATCGACAACCCGCACATGATGCTTGGCCGTATGGCCCGCGTCGGCGGCATGTATCGCGCCGACCATGCGGCATGCGTCGCGCCGGACGGTTTCGATCTTGCTACGGCCCTTGATGCGGCGGTGGCGCATCTGCCGTCCGCAATCTACAACGCAACGCATAACGTCCCGGAGTCGGCGGCGTCTGCCGCGCAGATCCCGCCTGGAACGCCGGTGTTCGGGCACTACTTCGGCACGGATGGCGCGCTCTGGCGCCGCCTGCCGGATGCGCTGGACGAACTGCGCGCCGAGCCTGTCGATGTAGTAGGGCGCGACCGTGATCGGCTGGCCGGCCTGATGGACCTGCGCGATGGCCTCAAGGCGCTCATGGGCGCCGAGCGCGACGACGCGAACGAGGCGACGCTGGTTTCGCTGCGCGCGCGCCTCAATAGTCGCTACGACGCCTTCTGCCGCAAGTTCGGGCTGCTCAATAGCAACGCGAACGTCAATGCGTTTCGTGACGACGCCGATGCCTTTCTTGTTCGTGCCATGGAGGTCAATTACCAGCGCCTTGACGCCGCAGAGGCCGCACGCGCCAGCATCACCATGCCGAAAGGCCGGAAGACCATCGAGCGCGCCGACAAGGCGGCGATCTTCACCAGGCGCGTGCTGTTCCCGACCATTGAGTCAAAGGTGGATTCGCCGGCAGACGCGCTGGCGGTGTGCCTGAACCAGCGTGGTCGTGTCGAGATTGACGTGATGTCCGACATGCTCGGCATGACCCGCGAGGCGGTGATTGAAGCGCTTGGCGACTGCGTGTTCGAGCGCCCGAACGGTTCCTGGGCGGTCGCTGACGATTACCTCAGCGGCAATGTCAAGAAAGCGCTCGCCGAGGCCAAAACGGCGGCGGCTGCCAATCCACGGTTCGAGCGCAACGTAAAAGCGCTTGAGGCGGTGCAACCCGCCGATCTTGAGCCTGGCGCCATCCATATTGCTGTCGGCTCGCCCTGGGTTCCAGGCGCGATCTATGCGGCGTTTGGTGCCGACAACCTTGGGTTGCAGGATGCGGTCGTAACCCTCGTGGCCGCCGTGCAACACATGGTGCTGACCTGCAACACCAAGGGCTTCGAGCGCTTCGGTACTGCTCGCATGACTGCATCCGAAATCTACGCGAAGTTGCTGAGCCGTACACCGATTATCGTCCGCGACAAAGTGGATGAAGGGAAGTACGTCACCAACCACGCCGAGACAGAAGCGGCGCGCCAGATGGGCGAATCCATCAATGAGGCGTTTGTCGATTGGGTTTGGAACGACGCAGCGCGGCGCGATCAACTCACGCGCATCTACAACGACACCTTCAATACCGACCGTCCGCGCGCCTACGACGGCTCGCACCTGACTTTCCCAGGCAAGTCCGCCGAAATCTCGCTGCGCGTGAATCAGATCAACGCGGTCTGGCGCATGATCCAAGATGGCGTGATGCTGGCCGATCAGGTCGTTGGCGCTGGCAAGACCTATCTCGCCATTGCCGCCGTCATGGAAATGCGGCGCATGGGGCTGGTCAGCAAACCGCTGATCGCTGTCCCTAACCATCTGGTGCAACAGTGGGCGTGCGACTTCATGCGGCTCTATCCCGGTGCGAACATCCTGGCCGTGACGGATGCCGATTTCAGCAAGGACCGCCGCAAGCTGATGTTCGCGCGCATCGCAACGGGCGATTGGGATGCTGTCATCGTCGCCCATTCGCAGTTCACACGCATTGCAGTGCCGCCCGCGTTCGCGGTTTCCTACATGGAACAGAAGGTGTTTGAGTTCCAGCGCGCCATTACCTCGTTGAAGTCCGCAAGCGCTGACGGTCGTATCATCAAGCGCACGGAAAAGCTCATCGAGAGCTACCGCGAGCGCATCAAGGCCAAACTCGCGTCCATCGAACGCGATACGGACGTGACCGACATGGATTCCATGGGAATCGATTGTCTGGTCGTTGACGAGGCGCACGCATACAAGAACCTCGGCTTTGTCACAGCCAAGCGCAATGTGTCCGGCCTGGGGAACCCGGAAGGCAGCCAGCGCGCCGAGGACTTGTTCATGAAGGTGCGTTTCCTGTTCGAGAAGAATGCCGCGCGTGGCGTGTTCTTCCTGACCGGAACACCCGTGTCGAACAGCCTTGCTGAAATGTTCACCATGCAGCGCTACCTCGCGCTGGACGTGCTCGATGAAAAAGGCGTGGGCGAGTTCGATCTTTGGGCGAACACCTTTGCCGAGGAAACTGTCAGCTTCGAGCTGGATTCCTCGGGCCGCGGCTTGAAAGCGAAGACGGTCCTCAAGCGCTTTCTCAATGTCCCCGAAATGATGGCGATTTACCGTCGTTTTGCGGATACGGTCACGATGACTGACCTTCACGTGATGCACCGCCGGGCGACCGGCCAGGAGTGGCCGGTGCCGAAGGTCATGGGCGGCAAGCCAGAAAACGTGATCTGCCCGCCCTCGCCGGCTCTGCTGGGTTACATCGAGAAGTGCGTCATTCCGCGCATGAATGCGGTGTGCGGCGAAAACGGGGCCAGACCCGATCCGAGCGTGGATAACATGCTCAAGATCACGAACGATGCCCGGCTCGCGGCACTTGATGTGCGCCTGCGCCTGCCGAACGCCGCCGACCACGCGGATTCCAAGGTCAACACGGCGATGCGTCGGATTCTTGCGATTCACCAGCAGTGGGCGGGCCGGCGCGGCACGCAACTGGTGTTCTGCGACCTGTCCACGCCGACCGGCGCCGTGGCGAGCGAGCGGACGGCCTACCTGGAACTGGTCGCGCGCGCCAACCAGGGTGACGACGCGGCAATCGCCGCGCTGGACGCCATGAGCCAAGACGTGATTCTGTCGCTTTCCGGTTCGTTTTCCGTTTACGACGATCTCCGCGCCAAATTGATCGAAGCCGGCGTCGCCGCGCATGAAGTTGCTTTCATCCACGATGCCAAGACCGATCTGCAGAAGCAGGCGCTATTCGACAAAGTGAATCGCGGTGATGTCCGCATCCTGATCGGAAGCACATCGAAAATGGGCGCAGGCATGAACGTACAGCGGCGCCTCGTCGCCCTGCACCACCTTGATGCGCCGTGGCGCCCGTCCGATCTTGAACAGCGTGAGGGCCGCATCCTGCGGCAGGGCAATGCCTTCTACGAAGCCGACCCCGGTTTCGAGGTTTGCGTCATTCGTTACGCCACCGAGCGCACATACGACTCGCGGCTCTGGCAATTGCTTGAGCGCAAGGCAACCATCGTCGAGCAAATCCGCAAAGCGAATTCAGACTTGCGCGAGGTCGATGATGTTGTGGGCCAGGCCGCAAGCGCAGCCGAAATGAAGGCCGCAGCAACCGGAGAGCCCCTTATCATGGAGCAGGTCGAGCTTGAGCACAGCATCAGACGCCTCGAAGCATTGAAGCGTGCGCACACGAACCGACTCTATGACGCCGACCGTTCCCTGAAATGGCTTGAACGCGATGGTGGCCCGGATGCGCGCATGGCGGCTGTACTGCCTCGCGTCGCTGCTGCCGAGTCCTATCTTGCGTCAGCGCCGCGTGACCCGTTCGAGATCACTGTAGGCGGAACCCGCTACACCACGTTCAAGGATGGCGCAAACGCACTTGCGCATGCGCTCGCCAAGTCCATCGGCTCGCGCGGTTACTCGAATACTCGAACCCATCTCGGCACGTACCGACAGGCTGAATTGACCCTCGTTGCCACTGCATTCGATCCTGAAATCGAACTTTCCATCGGCGGGGATGTTGGCGTGATCGGCACGGTTTCTGCGGCACCCGACAAGGAAGGCCGCATCAGCGCGGCTGGCATGATCGCCCGTCTTGACCACGCGATTGCCGCGATTGCAGGCTGGCGCGATTCCAAGCGTGAGCTGTGTGCACGCGAGAACGCGCAGATTGCGGACTTCCGGGCGTTGCTGGCGCAGCCTTTCAAGCAGCAGGCCGATCTCGTTGCCGCCAAGGAACGGTTAAACATCGTCATGCGCACGCTGATCGCGCGGAGCGCACCGCGCGCCATGGCTGATGCCGCTGATGCCCCCGAGGCTTTCGAGCATGTCGATCCTGCCGTGATCGCCGCCTGATCGAAGTGCTGGCGCCGCCGATTCTCTCGGCGGCGCCACGCATGCGCCGAGCGCGACTTGCGCGAACGCGATCATGGTGTATGCGTGGGGTGTCCACACCGCACCACTCACACCGGAGTTGCCCCATGAACACGACTGCCGCCCGTGGCGAAACAGCCACGATCCCCGTTGCTTCCATCCACGTCGTTGAAGGATTCAACCCGCGCCGCGCGTTCCGCGAGGACGCGCTGAATGAACTCATCGCCTCGATCAAGGCGGACGGTTTGATTCAGGCGATCACGGTTCGCCGGCTCGATGACGAGTCCTACTCCCTGATCGCCGGAGAGCGGCGGTTGCGCGCCTGCAAGGCCATCGGCTTCGCGGCTGTGCCGGCGCTAATCGTTGATTGCGACGAACACACCGCGCGCACAATGGCCCTCAAGGAGAACACGGTACGCGACGATCTGTCGGTAGCCGAGGAAGCGCTGGCCGCACGCGAGGCAATGGACCTATGCGGCGGCGACCTGCAGGCAACTGCAACGCAGTTGGGCTGGTCGCTGACCCGACTGCAGTCCCGGCTGCTCCTGCTGACCGCATCACCCGACGTTCTGGATGCCGTCGCCCATCGCGCCATCACGGTTGCTCACGCGGAACTGCTGGCCGGGCTTCCGTTCGAGGCGCAGGACAAGCTCTGTACGCGCATCATCGAGTCGAATGTCAGTGTCGCGGACTTGCGTGAGCAGTTGAAGGGCGTGCTCATTCCGCTGTCCCGCGCAATCTTCGACCGCTCCGGCTGTGCCGGGTGTCCGCACAATACCGAGCACCAGCGCAGCTTGTTCGACAACGGCCTGGACGGCTCGTTCTGCAAGAAGAAGGCATGCTTCAATGAAAAGACAATTTTCGTTTTGGAAACGAAGCGTGCGAGTCTGAAAGACGATTTCCAAACAGTTGCGTTCGACAGCGAAAAAGACCCGGCCACCTATACGCCGCTGTCCACCGATGGCGCAACCGGGGTGGGCACGGAGCAATTCGCTGCATGTCGCCAGTGCATGCACTACGGCGCGCTGGTGCACGACAAGCCGGATGGCCGCCAAGGCACGGTTTCAAAACCCGTGTGCTTCTCGGTCGCGTGCAACCGCCAGAAGATCGAGGCGGCGCGTGCGGCCACGGTCGCAGCGGAAGGTCCCAAGGTTGCGCCGGCCAATGACGCAGTTCCCGCTGTGAACGGCCAAGCGCCGGCCAAGGCCGCTGCTGCGCCAAAGAAGGCCGTCGTGCCCTCTGCTGCAGGCGTCGCAAGCGCCACGCGCAAACTCATGGTCCCGGCCTACGAGGCTGCGGCCAAGCAAACGCTGACGCAGGACGCGCGCGTCCCGATTGCCCTCTCGATTCTCGCCATCGAGGACTTGATGAAGGCATCGGGCATGCCGTTCGCCAACCTGCACGGGGCTGGCGCAACCAAGGACCACATCAAGCGGTTGTCCGAGTACGTCTCGAAACCGATGAATGAACTGCTGCCGCTGTACCGGGCGCGACTCGAACAGATGGTGTCGCTGCACCCTGCGAACAGCTATGCGGCCCGCAGCGGCTACAGCGCTGCATCCGCCGCTGCGGCGATCTGCCATGCGTGCAGTGTCAGCCTGTCCGATCACTTCACGATGACCACCGATTACCTGCTCTCGCTGACGCGGGAGGGTATCGAGGCGGTCCTGGACGAAAGCGGCTTCGCCAAATGGATGCAGGCGCAGCCTGACGGCACCAAGAGGCTGAAAGGCATCCTCGCTGAGAAGAAAGCGGCAAGCGTAACGTCGATCATGGCTGCCGGTTTCGACTGGAAGCACTACGTACCGTCCGCTGTTCTGAGTGTTTCCCCAGCAGCACTTGCGGACGCAACGTAACGACTTGCGCCATTCGATTGCTGCTGTAGCTTCAAACCACTCTTTCTACATCGGAGCTTTCCATGACCCTGCTTGCGCAACTGCTTTCCGTGATTCGACCTGGTGACAGCATCACGCTGACACTCAAACGAATGTCCGATAACGTGGAGGTTATCGTGCAGCCCGTGATCGCCAAGGCCGACGATCCCGACCCGCAACTGGCGGGACTCCGCACACTGCTCATCACACCGTTCTACTTCACCGTCGCCAACGGTGGTGATGTGGATGCTGCGTGGGATCAGCATGTCACGGCCAAGACTGATTCCCGCATCGCGGTCATCAGCGCTGAGGATCACTACCTGGCGGCGGTCAATGCAGCGGTCGAGAGCAGCCGAAAAGCCGCGAGCGAGAAAGCCGCGAAGCCCGGCAAGGCATCGGGTGGCAAGAAAGCTCCTGTCGTCGTTACTGAGGCCGGCGAATCCGATGGTGCGGATGACAGCCCCGGCGATGATGACGCCGTGCCCGCGCCAGCAGCGACTTCAACTCCGCCCGTAGCGTCCGCCGCACCTGCTGGGGCTGCGCCAAGCCTCCTTTCCGACCTTGACCTGTGAGTCCCGCCATGACCGAGATCATCCGCGCACGCCGTGTGTTCCGCCACAACTCCACGACATTTCAAGACCCGGCCCCCGATCTGCCGCCCGAGCAGGCGGTGAGGCTCTTCGAGCGTGCGCGCCCCGATATTGCTCACTGCACGCTCGAAGGCCCGGTCGCCGAAGGCGACACGCTGGTCTTCACGCTGGTCAAGCCACCGGCGCAGACCAAGGGCGCGCAGGGCTGATGTCATGTCGCGCCCAAAGTCCGCGTCCACAACCAAGAAGCGCGCCGCGCTCAGCGCAGCGTCCACACCCGCACTCGCAGCAGAAAAGGTGGATGACCTCGCCGCGCTTGATGCTTGGGCTGATGCCTTTCAAGGTGTGCGCTTCGATGAAGCGCTGCACAAGGTGATTGGCCTGTTCATCGTTTCTGCCACCGAACGTCGCAGTCTGCTCGATCCGTTCCAGGTTCCGTTCGCATGACGTGGTTTATCCAGCTACCTGATGCTGCGCTCCGCAAGACTCACTCATCGGTTTACGCGGCCATTCCGCACTTCACGCCGTTGCAGCGATACGCGCTTTCGAGCCGCATGAAAAACCTTGCCCGTGACGGCGTGATCCCAGCGCGCCGCTTGCGGTCGCTGTTTGCGAGCAAAACGACTGGCGCTGATGCGGGCGTGAAGCGCCTTGGTGCCACGACGCTTCGCAACTCATGGTCCGCGTTCGAACCCCGCCCCAAGATACCCGTGCAAGCCGTCACCGTGTTCGATCCACGCTTCGATTCTGCATCCGTGCGACATGATCTGGCTGACATGGCCAAGGCGCTTTATCGACGCGGGTGCCTTGATATTGATCTCGCGCGTCTGAACGCATTGACTGGCCATGCCCTGCATGGTGCCCTTGTGGATGGATTCGACCGCGACCAACTCAATCAGGCGCGGCGACTGCTCGACGCAAGCCCGTTCTCCGTTGGTGCGCTCACTGCCGATTCGCTGCACTGGGAGATCAATTCGGCAGGATCCTGCCTCCTGGATGATTCCGAGCGTGAATCCGATGTACGTGACCGACTATCGTCCTTGGTGATGTTTCCACGTTCCGGCACGCTGGGCGCAACATTTTCCTGCATCGATCTGTCGCAGCCTTGGGCGATGAAACTCTCTGCTGCGTTGGTTCGCTTCTGCGTGCCGTTCTTCTCCATCGGCGCGCCACATGAGTTTTTCTCAGGCTCGTTTTGGGGCAACGCACTCATCGAGACCGTCACGGCGTTTTCCGGGTCGTGTGCGATCACGGAGGACGGAAGCGTTGCGCTTGACCCCGACCTCGTTGAGCACCTGGGCCTTGAGTTTGGTTTTGATGCGCTCGACTTCGATGGTGAAATAGGCGAGCGCGTGCGTGAACAGGTGCGTTACATCAAGACGGTCGGCGCAAGCCCGGCTCTGTTCGATTCCGATCTTGAAGCGGTCGCGTCGCTGCGCGACGAGGCTGCGCGACTCAGTGGTGTCAATGGCCTTGTTTTGCAGTCTGTCGCCTCGCTGCTCGAACGATTCGGTTCCATGCGTGACTCGTTGGCGTGTGACGCCGAATTCGCCGCAGAGTCTCTCAACGAAGAGGTTCCGTTATCTGGCATCCACCTGTTCCCATCGTCCAGCTACGGATTCCATTCGGAATGCGTTGATGAAATCCATCAGCACATGATGGAAATAGGCGGCGATGCTGGCGTTGTTGTGCGCTCCGAGAACGCGGATGCGCTGGCGGGTCTTGCCTCACTGCAGGGCGGGTGTATAGCTGCGTTGTCCGCGTTGCTCGCCAATCTTTCTCAGGAGTCACCATGAGCGCTTCCATCCGCCCCGTCTGCGCATTGCTGGTCCACAAGCAGCGTGATCTCGGAGGCCCAACCGTTGTGACGGCCCACCCAATTCGCGCCGCTGATGACTCGCAGCCGCCGATGCTGGACGCAGGTCGCATCCTTGGCCGCGACGATGTGGAGGAACTGATATGCCTGCTACGCGACCCGGATTCCGGCACGCAAGGCCGTGCGACCTTCTTCCCGCCGAATATCTTGCTGGCATCGCCGTACCGCCTGGTTTGGTTCCAGCCTGCTGCGCGATCCAGGCAATACTGGCGCCGGCCCAATGAGGTTGTACACATCGATGCTGTGCTGCCGCCGCTGGTGTTCACGGCAACCCGCCACGGCCTCTTCGTGGTGGCGCTTGGCAGTAATGACTATCCACGCGAGCACGACGCTGCGTTTCATGCGCCGCTCGGCAATGTTCACGATCACACGGGTGTCTGCTTCGGGAGCGCACGTATTCCGCGAACGCTCGCACCATCCTCGACTCGGGACTGGACCTACGTACTGCTGGGAACCAACTACACCCATGTCAACCACGGGAACACACTGGCTGGCGGCGCGACGACGGATGAACTGGTGGCCTTTTGGAAACGCCGCGAACGTAGCGGGTCGCCCCCTTCTAAACGCTTTCTTGCGCCCACCGGCATGACCCTCGGCCAATGGATCGAGCGTGTTTCCAACCCTGATAGTGACCGCGCATGAGCCTGATCTACGCTGCTGCCGGCATCAGCGCACTCGAAACAGCAACCGCGATGGGCATGCCCGTCGCCCTCGCGCCCATCGACAGTGCGTTCGAGCGTCTACACGAAAACGGGTTGCGCCTCATCGTGGCCGCTGACGGCCTCTACATCGAGGCGCGTTCGTCTCGTCTGTATGCCCTACGCCGTGTTGCTCCATGCGTTACACCGTTCGGATCGGTTGCGGCGCGGCTGCTGCTACGCGCTGGCCCGCTGCCACGCGCCTTGCTGGATACGTTCAGCCAGATGGCGCAGACGGCGCACCCGCGCGAAGCGGCGGCGCTGGCGATCTCACGTGACGGGTCAAGGTATGAACTACACGTCCCGCCAGCGAACGGTCAGGCTGGACGTATCACCTACGACGACACCGGCTATGCAGACGATGACATGGTGTTCGATCTGCACAGCCATGGTCCTTTCTCCGCCGTGTTTTCTGCCACGGATGATGCGTCCGACCGCAGCCGTGGCGTGCCGCATATCAGCATCGTTCTCGGGAATTGCAAATCCCCTTCAACGATTGCGTGCGCGGCGCGCTTGTGCGCCGGGCCGTATCTGCTAAATCTGTCGAAGCAGGACATTTCGGAGATTCTGCAATGAGTTCGCCCTTCTTCATCACGCCACAGAACTTCGCATCCGACCGGAAGGTCCGCGTTGTCGTGGCCGGCGCTGGCGGCAACGGCTCGCAGTTGCTGGACGGCCTTGGTCGACTCGACCGCGCCATCCGGGCGCAACTCGGCGCCGGCCTCGAAGTCACCGTGTTCGATCCCGACACCGTTTCCGAGGCCAACCTGGGTCGCCAACGCTTCGGTGTTCATGACATCGGCTTCAACAAGGCCATTCTCATGGTCCACCGGATCAACGGGTTCTATGACCTCGATTGGCAGGCAGCACCCAGGGCGTTTAACCCGAGCACCCATGCGTCGTTCGATTTGTTGATTGGATGCGTGGACAGTGGCCAATTCCGCCACGCTCTCGGCAAGTTCTGGCGCTCACGGCTCAGCGATTCCCTGTGGCTCGACCTTGGCAATGGCGCAGACTCCGGCCAGGTCGTGCTTGGACATATTGGGAAAGCTGGTTCACGGAGTGACCTGCGGCTACCAA
The DNA here is from genome assembly GCF_002077135.1 of Metallibacterium scheffleri. Classification (NCBI taxonomy): domain Bacteria; kingdom Pseudomonadati; phylum Pseudomonadota; class Gammaproteobacteria; order Lysobacterales; family Rhodanobacteraceae; genus Metallibacterium; species Metallibacterium scheffleri. The sequence goes on from NZ_LDOS01000005.1 coordinate 39,724, forward strand.
ACGTGTACGACCTGTACGGCGACCAGCTTCTCGCTGGCGACCACGACGATATGCCGTCCTGCTCGCTGGCCGAGGCGCTACAGCGTCAACGCTGGTCGGTGAACCCGATCACGGTCAGCGCCGCGTTATCACTCCTTGACGGCCTGTTCCTGCGCGGTGGATTGCAACATCACGGTGCGCTAGTCCGCATTGATCCACTCAGCATCGTACCGTTGCTTGTTGACCCCGAGCAGTGGGGCGCAATGGGCCTGTAGTTCAAAGGTTTCGCTTCGCACTCATCTAATCGCTATAGGAGGTTTGCGCCATTCAATCATTGTGTTTCAATTCTCTCAGCACCATCCCGTATTTCAACCAAGGAGTTCATTATGGAGTTCAGCAACATGACCGATGAGCAGATCGAAGCGTCCATCGCCGCAGGCAAAGCCGAAAAGGATCGGCGCGAGGCCGAGCGGAAAGAATCGGTTGTCAAGCGCATCGTCGATGATGTCGTCAACTCGGGCGCGAACTTCGATGATGTCATCAGGGCCCTGCGTGACGCCAAGGCGGCCATCAAAGCTGCTGCCGGCAACGAGGCGCCGTATCGTAACCCAACCACCGGCGAAACGTGGTCCGGGCGCGGCAAGCATCCGAAATGGATTTCCGATCATGTCGCCAATGGCGGCAACGCTGATGATTTCAAGGTCGCGGCCTGACTTTATTTAGTCATTCATAGATGCCGAAAAGCCCGCTTTGTGCGGGCTTTTTTCGCTCTTGCACGAATTCGACTCTATGGCATGGTGCCTGTGCCTAACGGATGGAGTCCACCGCCATGCTGCACGCGCTTACTACTTTTTTTCTCGCGTACGTCTTCGGCCTGTTCCTGTTCGGAATTGGCTTTCGCCTGATTCCGCGCAGCACCGGGTTTGTGCTGCTTTGCATCGCGCTCTCTGTACTCGCCATAGCGATTCACGGCATGCCGTCGAGCATCGCCTCGCACCGTGCATCTGGTGCGATCGCTGATGGCTTTCTGCTGCTGTCATTCGCCATGAGCCTGGCCGGCATCTGGCAAAGCGCGCGCCACTCGCGCAAACGCTCGCGCTAGCGGTGGATGATTGCCGCTGCGGCGTGGACGTAACTGCTTCCGATGGGCGGCAGATCAGTATCGAGTTCCACGGCCTTGCTGATCATGTCTAGTACCATGTCGTAATAGCGGTGGACACCGGCTGGGTGATAACGTTCTCGCAACACGGGATCACGCAGCGCGCCGATGCACGCAAGGCGTGCCCCCGCCGGCGTCGCCACTTGCATCGCCAACATGTCTCTGCTTGCTGCCGAGACGATCCATTCATCCAGAGCCTTGACCATCAGCCTGACCGCATCGCTCTCCGAATCCTTGATGATGCCCGTCGCAATGGCAATTCGCGCCAGCATGGTCCCGATCTGCTGGATGATCGCTTCCGGGTTCACCTTCTCTCCGAGCGCCCGCAGCGCCTCGATCTTCCCGATACGCCAGGTTTCGGCCTGGGCAAGTTGGGCAGCGATGCCTGTGGCTCGCTGCAGCAGCGTTGCGCACGCGTCGACCGTGCAAAAGCCGGTTCCATCCGATAGCTGCACGCAGGCTTGATCGAACGCCCATTGATCGACCGGGGTAATCACTCCGACATGGCTGCGCAGACGATGGTCGAGAATCAGCAGCATGGCCGCATGGATGATCCGATTGTTGATGCGCCGAGCGTACCGCGAGAATTCACCCGCCAAATCGACGATGGGCACTATCTGCTGGCCCGCATCGAAATGTGCCCAGGTGAGGCTGCGCGTGAGTAGCGCGAACGCGTGCGCGTCGCTGGTGAAACCGCCCACGTTGACCCATCGGGTCGTGATCGATGCGCTGGAGGCATGCTTCAATACCACCGCGAGCGCGATCATGTCCTTGTAGACGCCCATGGCAACGGCGGGCATGCGCTGCCCGTCAATCAGCACGGTCCCCGACTCGGGTTCCGCAGGCGTGACTTCCGCAGCTTTCGCGCCACGCTTTGATTGCACCGGATGCGGTATCACCGGCGCCTTGCAGGCCAGGTGCGCGTGCATGTTGACCTGCACGCAGTCGGGCGCTGCGGCCATATGCTGCGTAAGGAAGGCCTCAAGTGAGGGCGCGCTGATCGCAGCCAGGCTGGCCATTGACTCGTACCGCAGCCGTTCGCTCGGCATGCAATCCGGTGAGATGGCCGTGAGTTGCGGCGGCATCCCCGTCTGAAGCAGCGCGAGCACGCGGTTTCCGACCGTGGATGGCGCTCGGGAGGACAGGACAGTCCAAACCTCTCTTTGCGGCATCACCATCGATAGAAAGGCTTTCGCCCCCAAATCCTGCATCGAAATCTTTTCCATGAAGTAATACCTCCTATTAGCCTAGCGTATCGGATGGAACTGGTTTTGCAAGGCTGTTCCAAGTTGGCTCAATCTGCCTTTGAGAGGCGGATTCGCCGCGTCGCGACTCCTTCGTTCATTGCATGATCCACCGTGGACCCATCCCGGTGACTAGCAATGCGTATGGAAGCTGCTCTTGTCTCGGCGCGCGTGGCCGCCCTTCTTGGCCAAGGTGAATCACTGCATGACGTGCGCGCAAGAATCCCCGGTGCAACCGATCCGGCTTTCGACGCACGTCTGAAGTATGGACAGGCGTTGCTCCGTCGTGCCCCAGGCCTGTTCCGTGGACGTGCCGGCCAAACAACGCTGCGCATACTGGATGCCATCGACCGTCTCCCCTGTCGCAAGCGTCATGTCGCGCTCGCTGCGCTTCTCATCGGCCCCGTCCTGATCGCCTTCTTCGTGCTTCAGCCTTTGATCGAGCACTACCACGACATCGAATGGGTGCGCGCCGCTGCGCCTGAGTCCGCCGTTGCGCAGGGCCTTTCCGACCGGCTGCTCCTGCTTCAGCAGGATGTTGGGGAAATGCCGGCAATGCCGGACGGCATCGCGCGACACGCCAACGCGGCACTGCAATCCGTTCGATCCGCAGAGCATGACCTGAATGGCCTCCAGGTGTGGGGCGGCCCCGGTAGTTCCGTGCATGACACGTATTGGAGCCTCGGAGAACTATCCGGCTCACAACTACACGCCGCCCTTGTGCACGACCGCCCTTTGTTGACCGACGCGCAATACCAGGTTGCCCGCGCCGACAGCGAACTCGCGCTGGCGCGTGAACTGGCTTCGACCAGCAATACGTGGGACGGCGTCAGCAACAACATCCCCGCGGATTTGCCTTCGGATCTGATCCCTGCCTGGACGCAAGCCGCCGGCCAGTTGCATGCGAGCCTCGAAAGCGGGAACGTCAATGCGGTGCACACCGCAGTCGACTCCCTGAAAACTCTCCAGCAGGCAGGCTCGATCGAGCAGACCATCGCCAGCGACCAGAACGCCCTGAGCGGTCCTGCGGCATCGATTGCTGCGCCGATCATTGTGTCAATCCGCAGGGACATCGCCAGCGGTGATGCGTCCGGTGCGAATGCCGGCCTCGCAATGCTTAATGCGTTGGTTGCCCGCGTGCGGTCATCCTACGTGCTGCACATCGCCAATCATGCCGGGATTGACACGGGCATCGTCAGGCGTGACCGACAGAATGGGAAAACGGCCTGCTACGTGGTGGTCGAGGCGCTCAGTGCTCAAGGCGCCCCCGTTTCCATCCCGGTCTATGACAGCGAGCTGTCCAAGTGGGCTGTCGCTCACACCTATGGCGTACAGGTTTCGCTCGCGCAGTACCGGACGTTCATGGATGACAAGGCCACCGGCGCACTTCCTGTCATGGCAGGAACGAAACCACCTGGCGCGCTGAATGCGGCCTATGACTTCCCCGTCATGCGCGGTCGTATCACGGTCTTTTGAGGCTTGCCAAATCACGCTCTTGTTGTAGGTTGGCTCTACACATACCTACACTCTAGGAGCGCGTAATGAATGGCGTTAATCGCTGCATAATTGCAGGCAGGCTTGGTGCTGATGTCGAGTACCGCACGACTGCGTCAGGGTCCGGAATTGCATCCCTGCGCGTCGCCACTACGGCGCGTTGGAAGGATAAGCAGACCGGCGAAATGCAGGAACGCACGGAATGGCATCGGATCAAGCTTTTCGGTCGCCAGGCCGAAATTGCCAAGGAGTACCTGAGTAAAGGTAGCGTCGCCTACTTCGAGGGTTCATTGCAAACCGACAAGTACACCGGCAAGGATGGCATCGAGCGCTACACCACAAGCATCATTGCCAGCGACATGCAGATGCTCGGGAGCCCACAGCACAAGAACGATAGCCGTGAATCCAGCCAGCCGCGTAACGCCGCATCAGGCGGTGGATCGCGCGGTGCCGCCCCTGCTGCTGATGGAACCCGGCGTCAACAGACGGCGACGCGCACGCCTGTTGGCGCAAGTGATGACGATGGCGAATTCGATGACATTCCGTTTTTTGTACGACGCAACACCGAGCGCGTCTAGCCGAATACCTGCGCCGCCGGATGTGCGCGTCCGGCGGCTACACGTTCATCCACGACGCCCGGCAACAATCATCGCTGCCGTCGCCGCGCCAGTTCCGATGCCCAGCACTATGAGCGCGTCGATCGACGGCTTCCTCGTCAGTACAGCGCCTGCCGCGGTCATCGCGCTGGTCAGAAATATGAAGCCAACCAGTATCGCGATACCTCGGCCATAGATACCTGGCACACCCGATCCTGGACCGAACGCACGCGCTGCGATTCGTGCCCTGATTCCGGTGAATAGCAGCGCCACGTAACCAGCAATGATGAGCACCGCCACTTCCGGGTGGCCGTCGACCGCCGTCATTCCCAGCATGAACCCGGCATAGGCGACGGCAAGTGGCACTGCGAACGCTTTCACGATTGGATTCATGCGCGCGTGCTCATGGGTGAAATGCAGGCCTCCGCTGATCGTACTTGCCACTGACTGCGCTCATGCAAGACTCAAGTGTACCCCACCACGGAGACATCCTATGGACTCATTTGCTCGTCGCGCGCTCCCTTCGTGCGAGTCATGCCTACATGAAGTGCAAGAAAGGCTTTATGAGGTTCGCAATGCTCGTGGACAGATTGTTGCGCTGGCCTGCGACCGTTGTTACGCAGCCGCGAGTGCTGTCGTTGCGTCCGTCAACCGCCGCTTCGGCGCCCATTACGTCGATGGCGTCTGTGTGGTTGGACCCATTGGGTCGCCGTCGTACCGAAGTCTGGATGAAGCCAGGTTAATTCTTTCGCGATTGGAGGAATCGGAAAATGGTTAGTTGCGTTTTCATTATCCCGGTGTCAGATTCTGTCACTCCACCCCAACCACTGGAGACGCGACATGGCACTCCCCAATCTGAAAGGCATGACCAAAGCACAGCTCGATGCTGCGATGAAGGAAATCTCCGAGCGGCGCGCCGAAATCGAAAAGGAAACGTTGTCCAAAGTGCGCGAACAGATCGATGGCGTACTCAAGAAAAACGGCTTGAAGCTGGAAGATGTTTTCCCACGCCTTGCCAGGCAGCGCAAAGGCGCTGGATCTTCGGCCGCGGCGAAGTTCAAGTATCGCGACCCGAAAGATCCATCCAAGGTCTGGAGCGGCCGCGGCAAGCGCCCGCAGTGGTTCAAGGACGCGCTGGGTTCAGGCGTGAAGCCCGAGAGCTTGCTCGCGAAGTAATTGCGCGCGCGCCAAGTCGCGCACCTGCAATGGGTGCGCGACTTGGGTCGTCGATATGATCGGCACGGAGCGCTGGGATGTTGCCCGATACCGGGCCTACATCGCGGGTAGCTGCGTCGATGCCACTGGCGTGAAAACCACGCCTCCTCGCCGGCGCTCGCTGGAACTGGACGAGCAAGTGCGATTCTTCGGATTCGTCGATCTTCTTGGCGAACGCAATCCGCAACTTGCCGACGCCTTGCTTGATGTCTATGCGACCGCCAACGGCGGCAAGCGACCCCGTGGCGAGGCTGGGAAACTGCGTGATAGCGGCGTGCGGCGTGGCGTGCCTGACATCGAAATTTGGGCTATTTGCAAAAGGTGGTTGGAATCAGCACTTGGGTCAACCCAACTCGCCTTCCTCGGTCATCTCGACCAAGGTTGGAATGTGGGGTCCGTATTCCACCTGCCGTTGGAGGCCGGTGGTTGAATCTGCGGGCCTTGCCCCTGGCACCCCGGGGGCACTGCCCACCCAGCGTGCATGCTTTGCATACAAGGTCTTGGCCCGAATGACTTCGTAGCTGTAGCCACGACCCATGCGATTCGCAACCTTGATCAGCCCGTTCTGACACTCCGTGAAACCGTTGGTGATGGGAACCGGCGCATCCCAGTAGGCGAAGATGTCCCCGTAGTGGTTGCGAACCGTTCGGGCGAGAGCGTGGAAGGCAGGCAGCCTTCCCGGCGGCAGTGAGTTCTCCCACGCTTCGAACGCCCGCATCGCCTCCGCCTTGCTGGCCTCGTCGTAGATGGCGTAGAAGGCCTCCTTGAAGTCGTAGGCCTCAGCCAAAGCAGGGATGTACTCACGGAGCGCAGCAAGCGCCAACGCCTCATCGCCGCTGAGGGATGCGGGCCGCTTGAGGGTCAGCCAGCGAATCGACTTCTTCACCTTCAGCCGCTCATTTCGGTCGAGCGTTGCCTGATGCTTCTTGCGCTCCGCTTCCAGGGCTTCCGAGGCCATTTTGAGTACATGGAACTTGTCGATCACGAGGCGCGCATTGGGAAAGTAGGGGCCAAACGACTCCTTGAAGGGCCGCCACATGTCCGTGCAAACCCATTCCACCTTCTCTCGCCCTGGCAGATTGCGGAAGTACGGCGTCAGGTGCGCCTTGGTGCGCTTTTCGAGCATGTCGAACACGCTCTTGGTAGCGAGGTTGGTGATGACGCAGCGGCAGCCTTTGGCCAGATTAACTTCGTCGATGCCCATGATCACCGGCGTCTCGTAGCGGACGGTGCTCTCGAGTTCCTTGATCAGATCCAACGCGATGTTGCGGATTGAGCTCACGGCGAGTCCCGTCTGCTGGGCAAGCCCGGTAAAGGTCATTCCCAGGCAGCGGGCGCGCACGGCGTCGACCAGTCGCCGGGTCGCGCGCCTGCGCTCGTCCATGAAAGGCAGCTCCAGCGTCAGGGTCGTGCCGCAGCTTTCGCATCGGTAACGCGGGCGATCGATCTGCAGGCGCACGGGCTGCATCTGCAGGGGGGTATCGGCAAACGCAATCTCCCGATGTCCATGCCGATACAACGGCTTCCCGCAGCTTGGGCATGCGGGCTGGCCCGCCTGGATGACTTCGGCAACGATGACAATGACGCCTTCCTCGCTCCGAAGGTCCACCGGCCGAATGCCCGGCAGGTTCAGGAGGTCAAGCATCGAGGTCGTCCAGCTGGATGGTCTGTCGATCGCGGATCAGCTCGTAAATCAGGTCCGTCAGCGCCGCCATCGCCTGGCGATCGGCCTTCAGCACCTGGGTGGCGAGCTTCTGATGCGAGCTGAGGGCGCGAACGACACCCTGCTGCACGGCCCCCGGCAGGTTGCCCTTGAGGGCTTGCTCGCGGGTGTTGTTCTCCACCTGCGCCATGACCACATCGCTCTCCTTGGCGATCGCGGTGATGTGGTTCACGAACGCGGCCTGATCCCGAAGTGGCGTGGCATCTCCGAACAGCCGATTCAGCCGGTCGATGATCTCTTTGAGATAATGGCGGTCGTCGTCCTTCTTGCGCCCGCCAGGGCCGACCGGTTTGAGGAGCGGTTTCGATCCGGGGTCTGATCCTTCGCCGCCCGCCACGCGAGCCTTGATGTCGAATCCGGACAGCACCAGACCGCGCAAATCGACATGGTCTGGCGGCACACCCTCCAGGCGCTTCTGGAGCAACCGTGCGAACGCTGCGAAGTTTTCGAGCTCGGGGTCCCCGAAATCGATCAATTGCGCCACGTAGCCATAGGTGCGGCAGAACCGGCCTAGGCTGCTCTTGAACCCCATCAGCACGGTGAGTTGCTGGGCGTAATCCTTGCGCTGGTGCTCGGCGGACTTCATACCATGCTCGTCCTGGTTCGCGCGAGCTTTCTCGAAGGCCAGCTCCCAGGTCACGATGGCCTCGCGCAGCATCCTCAGCTTCTGGTTGAACAGCCGGGTGGGCCGCTCGGTGGCCGCGTACAGGGCCTTGTGCTGCGGTTCCTGGGCCTGGGTGATGTCGCGGATGGTTCGGAAGCGCGCCTGCTTGAAGCTCGCCAGGTCCTCGGCCTCGTAGAAGCCCTGGGCGTCGAGGGCGTCCTTGATCTCGTAGACCACATTGGGATCCTGAACGTCCTCCAGGGCGGCGCCGTCGTCGTACTTTGCAAAGGCCGCCCGCACGGCGGCCGGATCGTTGATGAAGTCGATGACAAAGGTCTCGTCCTTGCCGGGCGCCGTGCGATTCAGGCGCGAGAGGGTCTGCACGATCTCGACGTCGTTGGCGATCTTCTTGTCAACGTACAGGGCGACCAGCCGGGGCTGGTCGAATCCGGTCTGGAACTTGTCCGCGACCAGCATCACGCGGTATTCGGGCTTCTCGAAGGCCTTGGCCAGGTCGCCCGCGGCGCCCGGGTTCATCGACTGCTCGGTGAATTCTTCCTTCGGATCCACCACGAAGGCATCCCCTGCCAGGCGCTCATCGTCGGCGTGCATGACCTGCTTGCCGGTGAGCTTGCCGGAGAAGGCCACCAGCGAGCGGATGCCGGCATGTTCCGGGTGCTTGGCGATGTAGGCGTCGAAACCCTTCTTGTAGCGCACGGCAGCGGCGCGTGAACTGGTCACCACCATGGCCTTGGCCTTGCCGTCCAGCCGCTGCGCCACGTTGGCGCTGAAGTGCTCGATGATGAACTGCACCTTTTGGGTGACATTGGTGGGGTGCAGGCTCATCCACTGGGCCAGCGCCCGCTTGGCCACCTTGCCGCTGACGCGCCGCGTGTCCTCCAGCTGCTTGGCGAGGTTAAAGGCCGTCTTGTAGGGCACGTAGCCCAGCAGCACATCGAGAATGAAGCCCTCCTCAATGGCCTGGCGCATCGGATAGCGGTGGAAGGCCTCGGGGGGGTTGTCCTTGCTGGGCTTGCGGCCGCCCCGCGTGCGTCCGAACAGCATGAACGTTGCATGTTTTGGCGTCGCGGTGAACGCGAAGTGGCTGAGGTTCTTCGGCCGCACCCGGGATTTCTGCAACTGCTCCAGCAGCTCATCGACACTCAGCGCGGCTGTGCCGCCTTCCGTAGTCATGGACAGGGCCGTCTGCAGCTTGGCGGCGTTCGTGCCAGTCTGGGATGCGTGCGCCTCGTCGATGATGACGGCAAAGTGCCGATCCCTCAGCTTCGGCTCGGTCACGATCGCTTCCAGCGCGTAGGGGAAGGTCTGGATCGTCACCACGATGATCGGCGTCCCGGCGATCAGCGCCTCGGCGAGCTGCTTGCTTTTGGACTTCGAGGACTTCTGGCGATCGATCGCCGCGATCACCCCGAACTGGTGGTCGATCTGCTTCACCGCGTCCTGCAGCTGGCTGTCCAGCACCGTCCTGTCGGTCACGATGACCACGCTGTCGAAGACGGCCTCGCCGTCGTCGCTGCGCAGCTTGATCAGATCATGGGCCGTCCAGGCGATGGTGCTGGTCTTGCCGGATCCGGCGCTGTGCTCGCACAGGTAGGACAGACCGGCGCCGTGGGTCTTGGCATCCGCGACCATCCGGTTCACCGCATCCCACTGGTGGAAGCGAGGAAAGATCAGGGTTTCCTTCTTGGACCAGTTCCCGTACAGGTCCACCACATCCTTCTTCTCGATGTAGACGAAACTGTGGAAGATCCGCAGCCAGGCGTCGCGCTGGCAGACACGCTCCCAGAAGTAGGCGACGGGGTACTCGCCGTCGGCGCGCGGCGGGTTGCCAGCGTGACCATCCTGGCCCTGGTTGAAAGGCAGGAAGAACGTGTTCTCGCCATCCAGCTTCGTCGTCATCTGGATATCCGAGTCCGACATCGCGAAGTGCACGATGGCGCCGCGCTTGAACGTCAGCAGCGGCTCCCGTCGCCGGGTCTTGGGATCGAGCGGCAGCCGGTCGGCCTTGTACTGCTCCACGGCGGTTGCAGCCGACTGGGTGAAATCGGTCTTGAGCTCGACGGTCGCAACCGGCAGGCCGTTGATGAAGAACCCCAGGTCGATGGCCAGCTCGCGCGCCGGGTGGTACTTCAGCTGGGGCACCACGCGCAGGATGTTCGCCGCATAGCGCTTGAGTACGTCGGCGTTGCGCCGGTCCTCGGGCGCGGCTTCGGAAAGGTCGATGTGGCCGCAGCCAGCGATGGAGAACCCGCGCCGCAGGGCGTGCACGGTGCCGTCCTTCTCCAGCACCTTGGCCAGGCGATCCATCAGCGCACCGCGCGGATCATCCGGATAGTCCTTGCACAGCTTGGCCCACTTGTCCGGCTGCGTGGCCTCCAGCCAGGCGACCAGATCATCCGGGTACAAAGCATGCTCCATGTCGTAATGCCGGGTGTCGCCAAGGAGCCAACCCCGTTTTTCGAGCTGGGCGACGAGGTAGTCCTCGAAGTGTTTCTCGTGGTGTGCGGCCATGGCGCTGCTCCGGATCAATGCAAGGTCTGCGGTCTACCGCAGCACTGTTTGAACTTCCTGCTCGAACCGCACGGGCAGAGATCGTTGCGGCCCACCTTCGGTGAGGCGCGCCGCGCGGGTGCACTGGCCCGCCCGCCCGCGGGGCTCTTCTTGTGTTTCGCCCAGTAGGCATGGATGCCCACCAGTGCCGGCACGATGGCATCCACCCACCGCTGCGGGTCGCCTTCCTGATCCGTGATCTCCATCCCAGTTGCATCGCCCAGGCGCAGGAAGGGCGTCACCAGGCTGGTGCCGTCGGCATCACCTATGGCTTTGAAAACATCCATGGCCCAAAGCGCGGCCCAGGCCTCGGCGTCGAAAAGCTGCGTGGCCTTGAGAAAGCCCTCGCACCACTCCGGCGCACCCCACGCCACGCGGCGGTAGAAGACCGGCTCGAACGATGCGGGATCCTGCTGGAAGGTTCCGATGATCCGGTTTGATAAGCCCATGAGGGTGCTCAACACCTCGTTGGCCTGCTGCTCGCTCTGAAAGGTCACTGCCTCCTGACCCTGCTCGAAGTCCCAGACCCAGGGCAGCCAGGCGGAAGGCAGCACCAGGCCGGGGCCAATCGCCAGCGCGGTCAGCCAGCCTTCGAGCGTGGCGACATCCATGGCTTTCGGCGCGTCATCCGCGGCGAGAAATTCGCCCAGGCGCTGCAGGTCGTCATCGGTGACGGTTTTCATGGGCTGCATCGGTCGTTTTCCCTGTCGGTCAATGCCACGTCGCGCGGGTCGATCTGACCGGTGACGGCGGCAGTAATGAGGGCGGAGCGGCGTTCATGGCTCTTCCACCTGATTGGGGTTGGCGTTCAAGATCACCGTCACCCCAGGCGCCTGAAAAGGCGTCATCCAGCTGAAATCACTTGCAGGTGGATTCAAATAATTCATCGTGATGCGTGGCGACGCTGCATCGATCTCGCTGATGCCATTTCCTATCATTGATTGAAAATAGAAAACATTTGTATTGAAGAAGGCAGCAAACCAACGCCACTTCTCACTGACGCGCTGCTCCTTGTGAGCCAGATTTGACACGATGATTTCTCGATAGTGCCCGTAATATTCCGCCACCGACTTTGATTTGGTTGGCATGTAGTCTGCATGCGGATAAATGGAATCCAGTAGGACCTGCCCTAACTCGTTTTGCGCAAAAATCGCATAACGTGGGCAGTTGGGGTCTCTAATCAATCTGTCCAGCTCTTGCTTTGCCGACTCGGTCAATGCGATCTGTGGATTGTGCGCTGCTTTTTCGCCGTTTACCGCTTCCTGGTAGCCGGTTCCGAGGATGTTGGAATCGGTGCAATAAACATTGCCGACAGCAACGGCGCCGCGCACCAGAAACCCCATGTCCAGCAATGCGTGCGCAATCTGAATGGCCTTGATCGACACGGCAATCAAGGCAGGGTAACTCGAATCATCGGATATTGGAGCCGAGACCACCATACTGTCCGAACAACTCAAACACTTGAGACACAGATCAGCCGGATACTCGGAGTTTCTGCCTTCCGTTGCTATCTCTCCCGGGATCACCTCGTTAAACAATCTGCCCAAGGCGTCCAATTTATCCTTGCAGTTTTCAGCTCCTTCAACAAATTTGGAGAACCCCAAAATATCCAGATAGGCAACTGCATATTTCTGGAATTTCATGCGTTATATCCGCATGCCAAATCAATCTTCCCCGTCACGGCGGCGGTGATGAGGGCGGAGCGGCGTTCTTTGAGGAGGGTGATGCTGCGCTCAGTTGTCTCGCCGAGTCTTTCCATTCGCGCACCACGATGAGATAGGTCAACCAGAATCTCGTCCTGCTCATCAAGTGGCGGCACGCAAACATGCAGATCCCGGAAGTACTCCCAGTACAGTCGCATCCGGAAGTCTGCGATACCTCGCGAGAATCGGCGCATTTCTTCGACAGCCATGGGCGTGCGAAGTAGATTCTCGATATAAGTGCTGCGCAGTTCGCCTGATGGTTCGGCCACGACATAGGCTGGACTTACCAAGCCATCAACTGCGACGGCACCAAACGCGCCCTGCCACGCACGCATCATGTTGTAAGCGAGATCATTTGGCCGGACTCGCTTGTACTTGGTGCGGTCTTCGATCTGGTAGATCTGCCGGTCCCGGTCCTCGGGCGCAAGCTCGTCATCCGTGATCCCGTCGTGGATCGAGATTGAGAGGATTGGCAGCGACGGATCACCGGTTCGTACAGCCTCCCGATAGAGCGACCCAAGCCGGCAGACCTCCCAATGCTCCGGCACCTCCCCGATCCACTCCACGCCGGAATCCTTCATCTTCACGTTCGGGTCGAGGCCCTTGGTGACGGCGTGCGTGATCAGCGCCTGACGCTTTTCCTTCAGCAGCTCGATGAAGCGCGTCTTCTTCGCGATCAGCGCGTCGATGCGGGCGGTTTCGCGGTCGAGGCCGGCGGCGATGGCGCATTGTTCCGCGATGGGCGGGATCGCTGCCCGGTAGTTACGCACAAACTCATCTGGTACGCGCTTGAGTCCGCCGCTGCCGAGCATTTCCGAGGCGCCTGGCCGCCTGAAAGAATCGGCAAACGTCAACGCGTACAAGTAGTCGCGATCAATCGCGGTTGCCCGCAGTACCGTCAGCTCGGTCGTGCCGAAGCCATGACCACCCTCCAGACCACGAATGACAGCGCCTTTACCATTCTCGAAGCAGGGCGTGACCTTGGCGTAGACAACATCGCCTTCCGCGAAGTAGGTGTATCCGCTGCGGCACTCATCGAGCGGCTTGCGCCCGTTGACATCAAGTTCGCCTGCCTCGCCAATAGCCTCCATCGGCAGGAACGGATACTCCGTCTGTTGTCGCTCAAGCTCCCGCCATTCCGGCGCGGGGTTCAGCGCCGCGGCGTGTCGCAGCCGCTTCACTTCCCAATGCTCCGGCACCTTTCCAATCCACTCCACACCGGAGTCCTTGTAGGCTGGATAGCGCTTGTAGTGGCTCATGTCGCGCCCCAGCCAATGTCGCGGAGCAAGAAGCCCACAAGCTGCACCGAGGCCTCCGCGTCCTCCATGCACACCGGCTGCAAGTCTTTACCTTTGGCAGCCTGTCGCTCCCTCTCAGAGGACTTCCCGCGCGCGTGCAACCGATTGATCACCGTAGCCGCACCTGTCAGCCCTTCGCGTTTGTCGGAGTCGTCGGGAATCTTCTTGATCACGTCCTTGAGATCCTTTGCGTTGGCTGCCGTGCCAGTCCAGGCAGCGAGGATGACGCGAGCCGTCTCCCGGCAGACGTCCGCAACGGGTACCGGCTGCTGCCGATGAAACGCGTCGGTCAGTTGGTCCAGTGCCTCCTGAATACGCGCGGCGGCGACGGGGCTGCCGTCACGCGCCAACAGGGTGTCCGCAAGTATCGGCAAAGCTCCAAGGGATGAGCGTGCGCGCAGGGTGAACAGCAGCTCGCCGCTGGAAATGCGCTCAACGGCCACTATGCGCCAAAGCGTGGTGTCTGGAGCTTCGCCAAGCACCAGTTCCATGCTTTCAATGCGTTGTGCGTCCGGGAAATCACCGATTCGAGCTGGCCTGTAGTAGTCGTCGGCCTGCCAGCCACCACCTACGCCAATGTGGGGCCCATAGGGATAGTTGTGCACCCGGTCTGGGCTCAGGATGAGGCTGGACGGATTGGTCAGGACGTACAGGCGGCCTCGCCGGATCCGTGTCACCGGATCAAAGGAATCTTCCCGGAAGAGAGGAGACGGGCAACCCGGCGCGTCATGGGATGGCGGCGACCCCGCCCACGTCGCACGCGTCAGGACGGGCGTCGGGTGGATGGCGCGAAAGAAGTTGCCATCCCCTTCATAGGCCAAGTCTCTACGTAGCGCAAAGTACGAAATCATGGCGTGCCCTCCCGCCAGAGGTCGAAGTTCTGCCAGCCCTGCGGGAACCCCATGTCCTCCCAGAGATCCGGGCGCTCCGCGATCAGCATGCGCATCCGTTCGCGCCAGGTCGATCGTGGGCTGATGATGCGCATCAGCCAGGCCAGCACGGTCAAGGCGTTGTACAGGCGTCTCGCTTGCGCTGGATCGTGCTGGAGTTGCGCGACGAGCTCAGACGGCTTCTTCGGCAACGCGAGAGCGGCCACCACAAGTCGCCTGTTCCACAGCCGAGCGTGATGCGCGCAAACATTGCGGATGTAGGCGAGGTGCTCGACGAAGGAGCCAAAGGGCCTTTCGTGGAGCCCATAGGCGTCAGCGATGGCCTGACGATCGGGGTGGTGCTTCAGGGACCGCAACCACTTGGACAGATCACCCAGCGACAGCGCCTCGCACAGGGCCCAGATCGGCGGTTCCTCATCGCGGTCGAGGTAATGCCGCAGGAAGACCTCTTTCCGGTCGTTGTAGAGCGTTTCAACGCGCCGCAAAAGATCCGGGTGGCTGGCATTGAACAGTGTCGCGTTGCGATGCGCAATCGGCCCGTCCCGGTGCCCCAGGACATAGGCCCAGTGGGTACGAAGGGACACCTCGAAGCGCTCGATCACGTCGTTGATCTCCAGCCGCAGGCGGCGGTCGAAGTCGTAGAGGTCGATGACCGCCTCGAACGTGGTGCCCGGCCGGAATGGATGCTCTCCGACACCGTCGGGCTGCTCGTAGCCCATCCAATAACCGCGCAACCGGTAGTAGTTGATGTGCCCGAGATAGTGCCGGGCCCGGTCCTCGTCGACGATGGTCATGCCGCGCCGACGCAGCAGAGCGATTTGCTCGTCGAGCGTGGTGGCAGGCTTGGCCGGGGCTTTGCGCGGCGTGTTCACGCGCCGACCCAAAATGAAAAACCCGCCAAAATGCGCTTGCCGACCGAAGTCGGTAGAGGCGAGGCGGGCATGGTTAACGGGAAGCATACCGCACTCGTTGCCAAGCGCAAGACCGCGCCGCGAGGCGGTTCAGGCCTCACTCGGTCACCTCGCCCAACAAGGCTGCGATCTCGGCTTCGACCTGCTTCAGGTCAGCGTCGATCTCCTCGAGCTTTCGCGGCGGAACGTACTTGTAGAAGTAGCGGTTGAAGTTGATCTCGTAGCCGACGCGGCCCATGCCCTTGTCTTTGTCGTCGCGGAAGGTTTCGTCGATCCAGGCATCCGGCACATGCGGCAGCACTTCGCGCGCGAAGTAGTCCTCGACGCACTCGGCGAGAGGGACATTCTCGTAATCGGTTAGATCGGGATCGGCAACGGCCTTGTCGTCCGAGTCAAGGACGGGTTCCCCTTCCCGGTCCCGCACGCCAAGCGCGCGGACCAGGGCCTTGACGAAGGTCTTGCCGACCTTGCCCACCTCGGCATCGGCACGCGCCACGTCGGCCACCAGGCGCTCGGCCCAACTGAACGGCTGGACGGAGCCAAGGTGCGCGGCCAGCACGTCTACCCATGCGGCTTGCTGCACGTGCTTGAGCTTCAGCCAGGCTTTCTCCTCGCGGAGCTTGGCTAGGCCTTCTTCGGTGACATGCAGGCGCATGCGCAACGGGCGCAACACCCGGATGCGCCGGTAGCCGAAGGTCCGGTAGTCGAGTACCCGGCTCAGCTCGCCCGGCTCGGCGGCCGCGTACAGGTCCGCAATCTGCCGGATCTGCTCGTCACTGATCTTGCGGCGCTTATTGCCCTCGTTCCGGATGGAGGTCCACAGACCGGTGGCATTGATCAGCTGGACTTTGTGCCGGCGGTGGTCGGGCTTCTTGTTGGAGAGGATCCAGAGGTAGGTGCCGATCCCTGTGCGGAAGAAGATCTCCGTCGGCAGGGCGACGATGGCCTCGACCAGGTCGCTCTCCAGCAGCCAGCGGCGGACCTCTGATTCGCCCGATCCGGCGCCGCCGTTGAACAGGGGCGAGCCGGACAGCACGATCGCGGCGCGACCACCGCCTTTCTCCGGCAGCTCAAGCTTGCTGGCCAGATGCAGCAGGAACAGCATCGAGCCGTCGTTGATGCGGGGCAGGCCCGGACCAAAGCGTCCGTCGAACCCCCTGTCCTTGTGCTCGGCCTCGACCGCCTTTTGATCCTTCTCCCACTTCTTGCCAAAGGGCGGATTGGCCAGGCCATAGTGAAACCGCTCGCCGGCAAAGGCATCGCGTGACAATGTGCTGTAGGGGCCTGCGATGTTCTTGGAGAGGTCGCGGCCGGGATCGCAAGCCAGGGTGCGCAGCAGCATGCCGGCCAGGCACACCGCATGCGTCTCCGGCTCCAGTTCCTGGCCGTAGGGAACTAGTACCGGCGACACCTTGAACCGGTTGCCGTATTCGGCAACATGGCTCACGGCATCCGAGAGGAAACCGCCCGTACCGCAGGCCGGGTCATAGAGCGTGCGGATCAAGCCCGGATTGGCCTCGAACAGCGCGTCGTCCGGGTCGAGCAGCAGCGTGGTCGCCAGATGAACCACGTCCCGCGGGGTCATGAAGTCCTCGGCCCCTTCGTTTACTTCCGCGCCGAAGCGGCGGATCAGGTGCTCGTACAGGTTGCTCATCACCCGGTCGGGGACGACCTCAGGGTGCAGGTCGATGCCGGCGAAGTTCGTGCAGATCTTGAACAGCAAGCCAGCCTTGTCCAGGCGAACCACCGTATTGCTGAAGTCGAACTGCTCGAAGATGACGCGGGCATTGTCCGAGAACCGAGCCACGTAGTCCTGCAGGTTCTGCCGGGTCTTTGTGCCACCCAGCGTGCCCAGCGTGTAGTCGGACGTGTTGTAGAAGGGGTAACGGGTGATCTGGCGCAGGATCAGGTCCGTATCGATCCCGCTGCCCTTGTGGGTCGCATAGGCCGCGACCACGTCTTTTCGAGTCGGATCCAGTACGCACTCCAGACGGCGCAGCAGCGTGAACGGCAGGATGACCTTGCCGAAGTCCGTGTGCTTGAAGTCCCCCCAGAGGTCTTCGGCGTTCTTCCAGATGAAGTCCGCCAGCGAAGCGCCAGAACCGTTGCCCTCGACCATCCCGCTCTCCAACCACTTCGTGTAAGCAAGAGCATAGCAGTCGGGTAGGCGCTGTCAACCACATCTTGCATGTTACGGGACTTAATCTTGGTGCCCGCACACTCTTGCGTTTCTACCACTTTTTGCAAATAGCGGAAATTTGGATCCCGTGCGGTGGCTATCACGGCATGGTGATCGAGATGAAAGCTTTGCGGTCCGGGCGTGCTACGCCAGAACAACGGACTAGGATCGAGCGCTTGCGCGCAAGAGGCTATCGGGCCGAGATTTGTCATGGCTGGATTGCTGCGGCCCGTAGCCTGTGTGACTACCTGTCCATTGCGCCTCCGGATGACGCAGAGCCTGCAGTCGAGCGTCGCTTGGCCGTCGCGCGTGCAACGCGCAAGGAACGCCGGCGAGAACGCCTCAATCGACCTCTTGCAGGAATTGCGTCCTGCGCTAGCTTGATGGCGCCTTCCACTTCTGCGGGGACACCCTGATGTGCGACGAAATCGATACGTCAGTCGAGATCCAGGCGGCACAACTCGACGACGCCATTGCAGCACACCAACGCGCCGTTTCAGCTTCCCAAGCGTCCGAGTTCTGCACTGAATGCGGCGAACCGATCAGCCCACTGCGACAGCGGTTGGGTGCCCACCTGTGCATCGATTGCCAGCATGAATTCGAGGCTGCGGACCGTCTTTACCGCCGCTGACAACGGCGTGGATCAGCTGGATGGCAGGCTCGGAGCGTTGCAACCGACGCTGCCCGGGCTCCGTCCTGCCGGGTTCCTCGCTGTCAGCGACCTTCTGCGCCGCGGCTGGACGGACGCGATGATCCGAGACCTGCTGGGCGCTGCCGACGCCACGGCACGTAACCCGCACTGCGCCCATGGCCACCCCATGCGGCTTTACGCTGATTCGCGCGTCGCGTTTGTCGAACGCGGGCCATCATTCCGTGAACGACTCGCAGCGGCGCATCACAAGCGCGCCGCCGGCAAGGCCGCCGCGCACCGCCGCCGCTCGGAACTGCTGAAGTGGGTCGCGCGCCTGCGCATCGTGGCGCCACCGATCCAGATGCCGCGCCTGCGGCGGATCTGCGCTGACTACTTCAACGCGCTGTCGGACATGGATATCGAGTCTCTTCCCTTTGTCGTCGACCGCGTGGCTTCGGATCGCGATGCGCTGCTGGTGATCTACCTCGCCCTGCAGATGGCGTGCCACGAAGAAGCGCTGGCGCCCTTCATCGGCGCGCCAGGCTACCCCGAAGCGATTTCAGCGATCCGCCTACGGACACTTGATGCCATCGCGACCGCCTACCCGGTGCTCGGCGAGGCGGTACAAGGCGTCCGCCTACGACGCGTAGATCGTGAGATGCTCCGGCATGGAGCCGACGACGACGACGTGCCGCTCGTCGTCCCACGCGAAGTACAGCCGGAACCCGCGCTCGCGCTCGCGCGCTGACGATCCTTGCACGTGCAGGTCAAGGCGATAGGTTCGCTTGCCCCAAGCCACACGGTACTCTTCTCCGTAGTTCCTGCTTGTGGGCGCTTCACCGCATGGCCCAATCTTCACGCCCAACTGCGCCTTGCGCGCTTCGGTCTTCTCGTACGCGCCAGGCTTACCCATGCGCATGTCGCGATAGTCCGTGCCCAGGAGATCGATGACGTCAGCGGCAAAATCGAAGTCCCGGTAAACGGAGCGCTTTGCGGCGGCCATTGCTTTCTTGGTCAAGACCACCCGGGCTGACATTGCCTGGATGACCCATTCTTCAAGATCACCCCATGATTCGACGCTGGGCCGCATGTTTCTCACCTTGGTTTCCAGTTCGGCATTTCGCTCAAGCAAACCTTTGATCTGAGCGTCCGCGACCATCTTGGCGCCGACCCAATCCGCGCGCTCCTGCTTGAGCGTCTGCAACTCCATTCCGAGCTGTGAAACGATGGCTTTTGCGGCCTCGAGTTCTTCCAGAGTGCCCCTAAGCGCTTGTGCGTGAACGCCATCATCGCCATTCGATTCGTTGGTCGGCACCGCCCATATGCGGCTGGCCTGACCCGCGGTCTCACGGTTCACCCTGGACACCGCAACAACACTCGAGATTTCATCGAGGTCCAGTCCATACGTTTGCATCCGCAGCCTGCCCGACTCGATTCTGCTGTAGATGACTACGCTGCCCTCTTGCTGTACGGCCCCCTGCCCCGTCACTTCCGCGCACTTCGCGGCCACAGCATGCGTCCGCACGATGGTCACGTGCGCCCAATGGCCTGAGCGGCTTATCCATTTCTCCACAGCCGTCTGGCGCGCTGCGGCGGCGCGGATGACGATCACCGGTGCGAGCCTATCGGCTGAACAGATCAGGGCCGCCATGTCATTGACGGTGGTTCCATCGGGGTAGTGACCGCCGCACTTGTGAATGCGCCGATCGCGCAGCACGGTGCCACTCTGATAGATCGCCGCAAGCAGCTCATGAGCCATATTGTCGATTTGCTCCCCCACTGACCTCATTGGTTGCGACGCTCGCAGGTGCCACTTTGCTACCACGTCGAAGATCCCTGCGCAGGTCCCCGCGGTGACCTCAACGGTTGTACGCATTGACACAACATGATCGATCGGCTCGACACGTTCGATCACGCTTGCGCCGCCAGCCAACCGGATGCGCACTCTGCGGCGCTGTTCTTTGTCTTCCCAATCGACCTGTGTGTCTGCGAGCGGTTCATTTGCCCCCTTGACCAAATTCAGCGCCCAGGCCGTACATCCGGCGAGTAGATCCTGATCTTCGCCGACGATGACTTGGCCACACCATGAAGCCGCCTCGACCCACGCGCAGGTCAGATGAATCTCCTGCCCAGTCTGCCCAACGGGCACTTGCCGTTCGATGGCTGGCGTTTGAACCGCCTGCAGTTCCGATTCGCTGCCTGCCTTGGCAGAGGCGGTGGATTTCATCTCGCAGGGTTTGGGCTTCCCCCACCGTGTTTGGCGTTCCGCAGCGACCTGCTCGACGCGCTTTTGATCGCTTTTGGCCTTTTGCAGTGCGCGCTCGTGCGCCTGCTGCGCCTGATCTGCGTGCTTTTGCTCGGCAGATCCCGTGATTCCCTTTAACACCTCGGCAAAGGCGGCCTCGTTGAGGCGATCCTGTTCTTCAAGCTCAAGGCGAAGCGCTTCCCGTTTTTCGAGGCTTGGTTCGACAGCTTCCAAGGCCTCAGCGCGCTTCTTGAAGATCAAGGTTGCCATGGCGAAGTGCGCCTGTTGCGTCTTTGCATCATCGCCATAAATCGCCATCCTGATGGCGCTGACGGCGTTCATTCTTATGGTGCTTCTCACCGCGTAACTGTTCTTAATGGAGTCAGGCTCTTGTGCTGCATCGAGAGACCTTGCTGGCTTTACACCATCGGCGCCGAATATCGCCAGGATGTAGTTTTGTTGATACTGCTCGCGCGGGCCGAACCAGGTAATGTTGCTGCATCTGCAGAGCGGTGCTCCATGGCGCTCTATTGGCGATAATTGAGTTATCGCGACTCCAATTGCCGCTGTGAGCTGTTTCACGATGGCGCTTTGCCTGATCTCAGCGACTTCATGGTCTGTTTTTTCGTGCGGAATCGCACCGGCGCAATCCATGTGCGCCATGAGTTCTACCGCCAGATTGTCGGCATCAAGAACGAGATCGTTTCGCAGCTTGGCGAATCCCCTTGCGCTGGTGATGCCGTCCACCAGGGCCGCCATTCTGGCAAAACCCGATAGTCCAGCTTCGTCCTGCGAATTCTTGCCTTGTACTTTTTGTAACGTCGCCGCGACGAGATCAAGGCTGTGCTCGGAGATCGCGATCGTGCGTTCTGTTTGCGCCATGGGCGTGGCTCCTTGTCGTTGCATCGGAGTCTACCCATGCGCGGCTGTGTGGCAACGCCGCAAAAAAATGCCGGCGAAGTCTCCCTCGCCGGCGCCTCGATTCTTCGAGCAGAGCAGCATCGTGATCATAGCATGACCTTGGTTCACCGCCGCTGCTGGCTTGCCCGGCAATGACACAGCACGGAGCGGCCCTTCGACGCCGGCATGCACTCCGTAGATACTGCTGTTGCCCTTTGGCGCCAAGTCTCTTTTCGCCTCTGAGAGGCTTTTCTGGGGTCAGTGACCAAGCTGGTCGGTTCTAAGCTTGGCCGAGGTTTCTTGAAGTGGGTCTCAATGTCTTCAGCCGACACATGGACGGGGCGACTGTTTCTCTTCGACAGGGCGCGGGCGCGGCTTGATCTGCTGCCTCGATCGGCAGCGATGCCGGCAGACATTGGCACGAGCGCGTTCGCACGAGGTCTGGTGGTGCCGTTCAGTCATGAGCCGCTACGCGCAGAGGAAGACGAACTGCTTGAACTCGCTCCGGAGGCCGAAGGGCTCGCTCTGGTCGCCGCCGCCGAGGCACGCAAGACCGTCACTTTGAAGCAGCTCCATGCGCGACTTCGATCCCGCTTTGGTGACCGCGCGACGACCCATGCGGAGCAAGACCTCGCGCGGGACGAACTGCTGACGGAAGCCGATACCAGCATCACCGGACATACGGGGCTGTTCGATCTCCGGCTTGGGATCGCCCTGCTCCCGGATGCGCTGGCGCGTGATGAATGGATCCGCGGCATCCTGCTGAACGCGTGCGCGCTCACGCTTGAGGGTCTGACGCCTCGACTCATTCCCGCGCTGCTCGCATCCTGGGTTCTTGGCGAGACACCGATACCGCCGCCATTCAAGCCTGGACGGTCGATCGCTCTGGAGAGCCCTCTGGATCGGTCGGCATCGTCATTTGATGGATGCCTGGCGACCGCTGACGATATCCAGGCACAGATCGTCGAACACCGCCGCCTGCCGGTCCGAATGACTCTGCGGGATGCGGAGATTGAGTTGGAGCTGCGAGACCCATTCTCGGTTCGCGTTTCCATCGACCACAGTGGATTAAGGACGCTGCGCAAGGAGGCGTCCAGCGCATCCAGTGCTGCGCAGCATCGCGCGTACTTGCAAGCGCTCGCCTCACGACTGCGCACCGTGCTGACCTGGGTCGTCACTCACGTCAGCGCTTCCCCTGACACAGCTCGCTGGCAACACCCTGCCAGCCAGCGTGATGACCTGTTACGCATGATCGGACACCAACATGACGAGATCCTCTGCCATGACGCTTGACCGTTTGTCATCGCACGCCAGCCGCAGCATTGACGCGGTGATTGATTCGGACCAGAGCATCGATGCGGTGAAGCTGTGGAGCTGGCCCGTCATGAAGGCACTCGAGCAGGCGCTGATCGGCGCTTGCAATCCGCTCGCGGCGACGCTGTTCGAGACGTTCCATGCCAACGAGGTGGTGTTCTCCTACGTTGGGCAAAAGGATGGCGGGTCCTGGGTCGAAGTCAGCCATTCCGGCGATGGGATTCTGAAGGCGCTTCCTGCATACGCGTCGCGGCTCTGTGTGGACACTGGCAACGCACTGGGACGTGAACTGACCGCGCTTTCGGTGCGCGTCTCACCGAAATGCGGCTTCATCACCACAGCCACCACGCCAAATGCCGATGCTGGTGACGCTCGCATTGTGGTCGAGTCCTTTTACCGGACCTTCGTTCTGCGGCATCTGTCGTTCATGTGCGGAACGCCACCACCCGTTGGGCAGGGCCTGGTGCTCACCTATGGGCTCGGTCGCATGCGCATCGAGCATGTTCACGCGCCAGAGCACATGGCTTGCGGTCCGGTTGCCGAATGCCTGTGGATCGATGAGATCCAAAAATCCCAACGCATCACACTGGATTGAGTGCGCGCCATGATTCCTATCCTTCTGTACCTGACTTCCCTGCTGCTTTCTTTGGCCGGGCTTGGCTACGCCATCCTATGGCTGCGGCGTTTATCGAAAGCTCTGCGGGAGGCAGCCTTACGTGACGCTGACCTCACTGCCGAGGCGAATCGCATGCAGAAGGCTTCCCGCGTGTCCGCGCTCGAAGCCAGGGCCGCATGGGTGGAGGTCACTGCCGCCATGAGCGAAGCACAACTCATTCGCTGGCTTGATGCATCGCAGCCGGCCAAAGATGCCATGTTGAAAGTTGAGGTTCGGCTATTCCGAGCCATGCGCTACCTCGAGACACACCTCGCGCGCGAGCCGTCGGTTCCACTCTGCCAGGAGATCACCCTGGAGTCGTTGACCACCGAAGATCATCGTGACGCGCGGATTATCACGCTCGATATGCAGCCTGCGCAGACCCCGTCCATCCAGAGCAAGGCCGTCGCACCCATCCGGGTTTCCGCCAGGCGCGTCCCCTTGCTGGCGAAAACCCAGGTGTCCTGATGGTGTGCATACATGGCCCTGGCCGAGACAACGCCGCGGCTCAACGGGTGTCGTCTGCGATGATCGTGTGCCTGCAGCACCTGCAGACCCATCTTTACGCCGATCGGGTTCGGATGGGATTCACGCCATGGCGCACCGCTTGCGCGCTTTCGATCGATCTGCGTGTGAATCAAAGCGCCGTCGGTGAACTGGTCCGCTCGGCATGTCGTTCTGCTTTGAGGCGCGATCTTCCGAATTGCTCCCTGGCGGAGCTGCAGGTTCGTTTCCTGATCCGCTCAGCGCATGCCGTGCCCGATCACGCCTTCATCGGGGCACCGGCGACCGCGCTGGGCTTGCCCTGCACTCAGGTGTTCTGCGCGTTGCCTCCGCCTGAGCGCGCCTCGATCGCGACGGCGTTGCACTTTCGACACTTCCACGCGATTCGTCGCGTGGCGGCCAGTGTCGAGCGACTGCGTGCTTTTGGCGTGATGCTGCACTGGGACTCGCTTCGCGAGTCGATTTCCATTGGCACGCTGCGCGCGGATGACTGTCGCGTAGCGACCCGAACTTCCCCTGAAAATGTCTTTGGATGATAGCTCATGGATGCTTCAACTGTTCGCTCGCAATGCTTTTACACCGATGATCTTGGCGGCGTCTTGTATGTGCTGGCGATGACCGGTCGCGCGGTTACGTGCGTCTGTCACCAGCCCAGTCGCCGCATCCCGCTCGATGTTGGCGCCCGTCGAGCGTTGCTGACCGAATCATTTGCCCAATGGGCGATGCGCGAGTGTCGGTTGGATGAAATCCCTGTTCGTGAGGCGCGCGTCTCGCGCGACCCGACGCATACGATTCATCTGGTGCGAGGTTACGACCTTGCCGCCCTGTGCTCTGCGTCTCCCGCCGTGCCGACTAGCATGACTGCGGCACGCGATGCCACACGGTGTCCGTTGTGCATGCAGATCGCCGCAAGTGCTGGCCAGGCGCCACTACGTGGCGCTGCCGCATGAGTGCGCGGCTCAAGCCATCTGAATGCTCCCAGGATGATGTCGTGGCGGTGGCGTCCAATTGCATGGAAATCAGCCGCGCGTTCGGGCTGGAGCTACTCCAGCGCTTTCATGCGCTCGAGGTGTGCCTGTTCGTCAATACGGCCGGCGGTGTTGTGCTGACGGCGAATTATCGCCGGCCGATCCTGAAGGCGGTTCACGCAATGGCGTTGGCGCTACCGAACATCATGCCATCAGCGCACGTGCTGCCCGAGGCTGTTCTGAATGCCGCCGGCGCACATGTGCTTGCCGAGTGCCATGCGGCGCCAACCAGCTTTGTTGCCTATGCTCATCCGCGCCGGTCGGTGCTCATTTCGGCTCAGGCGCTCGGGTTCGACTACCGACTCATCGAGTCCTTCCTGTCGCGCTGGCATGAGGCGTGGCTGCTTGATCGACTTGCCGGTGTGCGTGAAATCTGCGCGCTTGCACCCTCAGTCCGCTTCCGCATCCGTTTTGCTGGTGATCGCGCGCAATTGTGGTTTGGGCATGCTCATGAGCCTTTTGACGCGGGGTTGTCGCACTGATGAGCAAGCGGTCTGCTACTACGCGGGAGCGCGCGTTCCGCAATTTGGTGCGCGGGCCGAAAAGTGGTACGCTGCGCCCATGGCGTAATTCAGCGACCGCCCGATTGAGGGGCAACAAGATGGCGTTGCAGTCGAACAGTCGACCAAGGCAAACCTACGGCTTTGAAGAGATCGCCGCCCGGGCGGCCCGGATGGCTGAAGTCTTGGAGACCGTCAAAGAGGCTGCGTTACGCCCCGATTCCAAGAAAGTTGCGCCGCGCCTCAATCAGGCACAAGTTGCGAATGTCCTTGGCATCACCAAGTCAGCTTTCCTGCATGGCGTTGACTCGAAGAAGTACCCTTCCGGTCACGCCTTGCCTGGCAAGACGATGTACGACATGGCCGACATGCAGGGCATGGCGCGTGCCGCCGGTCTGCGCCATCAGTACGCGCCTGGTCATGGCATCGTCATGACGGTGGCCAATTTCAAGGGCGGCGTTGCGAAGACATCCACGACCGTGACGTTGGCGCAGTACTTGGCGCAGCGCGGTCTATCCTGCGCAATCCTCGATATGGACCCGCAAGCTTCGGCCACCACGCTGTTCGGCCTGTCCCCCTACCTTGATGTCACCAGTGATGAATCCGTCGCGGCTCTTTTCTATAACGACCCGCCTGATCCCGTGACATTGGCCAGACCCACCTACTGGCCTGGCATCGACATCATCCCGTCCAATCAGCACCTCTACGGCAAAGAGTTTGCGCTCGCCGCAGCTGCGCCTGAGTGGGGCGGCCAGATCTTCGAAGTTCTTGCCGAGCGCATCGAGCCGCTCCGCAGACGCTATGACGTGCTGCTGATCGATACGCAGCCCTCGCTCGGCTTCCTCACGTCGACCGCGGTGTTTGCTGCTGACCACCTGGTGGTGACGGTTCCACCGTCTAACCTCGACTTGGCCAGCAGTGTCATCTTCTGGAGCCTGCTGCGCGACGTCATGGAGCAGGCGCTCAAGGCTGATGGGCACGCGAAGCGCTGGGAGGGCGTGCATGTGCTGCTCACCCGTGTGGACGATACTGACAAGAGCACGCACTTCATCCGCAAGCTGCTCTTGATGGGCTGCGAGGACTGGCTGCTGCCCGATGCAATCCCTGCAACCCGCGTTGCCACAACGGCTGCGAGTGAGTTCGCCACCGTTTACGACATTGAGCGCTACGAAGGCTCTTATCGAAGCATCAAGCGAGCGAGGGAGCTGTTCGACAAAGCCTATGGCCAGTTCACTCATATCCTGAACGACACTTGGGATGCTTGGGAAGCGAATGCTTCCTCTCAAGCTGCTGTTTCTGCACCCGTCGCAGATCTCTCTGAGACAGACGCATCGGTGGAGCATTCCAATGTCGCTGCAGCGTAAGGCAGATGAGCGCATGTTGGAGATCGAGCGCGGCTTGATTGCGCCGAAGCCCAAGCGCCCTGCCCTGCCCGACGGCAGCGCCTCGACCGCCGTCGGTATGATGGTCGGTGAAGCAAATGCCAGCATCCGCGAGCGCATGCATGAAGCGGTTTCGCGTGCGAGCGCACTCGAGATCGAAGTGCAACGGCTCAAGGATGGCACCCCGATTTTTGCGATCAACGCTACTCGCGTCCGACCAAGCCGGTTTGCGGATCGCCACCCAGCCGCGTTCGTAGACGCTGACTTCGAGGATTTGTGCGAACGAATCCGTCTCACGCAAGGCAATTCACAACCCGCCAAGGTTCGCCCTGTCGAGGGCGATCCTGGCCATGACTACGAGATCGCGAGCGGCCACCGCCGTCATGCCGCGTGCCTCAAGTTGGGCCTCCCGTTTCGCGTCATCGTGCGACCGTTTACGGACGATGAACTCTTGCATGAGATGGTCGAAGAGAACATTGGCCGATCCGATCTCACAGCGTTTGAGCGTGGCATTCACTATGCCTCGCTCATCAAGGCCGGCAAGTATCCGTCCGGCCGCGACTTGGCTGCCAAGCTGACATTGTCGGCATCAAGCGTGCAACGTCTCTTGCGTTATGGCGAGCTAAGCCCAGCCGTGATTTCCGCTTTTCTGGACCCGCGCGAAATTCGCACACAGTGGGTCGAGCCTCTGATCAAGGCATATGAGCTGGACCCTGCCCGGATTGAGACTGAGTGCCGAGCAATTGCCGCCCAAGATCCGCACCCTCGCGCTGCCGACGTGTTTCAGCGCCTGGCGGGCGGCAGCTCACACAAAACGATCATTGCGACCGGCGATGCCGTCATCGCTCGCGTGCGAACCATCAATGGTTGCCCAGCCGTCATTTTGCGCAAAGGTGCGCCACAGGCTTTGTTGGATGAGATCCGCGGCGTCATCGAACGATGGGCTAAAGGATCCGGGCCATGATTGGCGCCCTTCCCCATCGTTTGAATACGAACCGAAGCCCAGGCCCAACGCCTGGGCTTCGCCGTTATGGGGTCCGCGAATCACGCCTGATGTGTTCTACACATGCGTTTCAGCCGCGCACTTGCAAACGGCCCTCATCGGCGACAGGCAGGCACTGCAGCGCGGAATGCATTCACTCGGTTTGTCTAGCCTTTGCTGGCGTTCTTCATCCCATGCCCGCTGCTGCGGCTTTGTTCTTGCCCATGACCCAAGCTGGGTCAACGCAGGCAACCAACTCCGCGACCGATCTTATTCGGCCCGTCTCTGACCCAACCTGGGTCATGGCCCATGAATACAGCCCCGTGGCTTTCGCATGGTCTGTCCGCCTGACCCAACCTGGGGCACTACAGCCGCATGGCGCTGCGCCAGCACTTCGTTTCATGGTCGTGTGGCCCAGGACGCGCGGCTTTCACGCCCCTCATCCACTGTCTTCGACCGTGACCCAACCTGGGGCACGCATGTGGCTTGACCCAATGATCTGGGTCACGTCGGGTAGGTTCAGCGCGCAGCTCCTCACGCGATCCATTCGCATGGCCCAACCTGGGTCACTGCACTTCGTGAGCCTGCTGGCCACGGAATGGGGGTGCGTCATGACTTAGCGAGCACGGTCAGCACAGCCATCGCGTGCCCAGAAAGCACGAAGCCCAGCGTTGGCGCGCTGGGCTTCGGGGATGACAGGTCACCAAGCAAATGCGAGGCGCCCGCTTCAGACGGACGAACTCTAAAACGCTTGGCGGACGTCGTCAATGGGTGCGCTTGTCCCAGCGTTTTGGAGTTTCGTCATGCAAACCACCCCGCATGTGATGAACCGCGCACCAGCAGCGCGCACGCACCAAGAGGATGCACAACCATCGTGGAGCGAGCGCTTGCTTCACGTCGCCAAGCTCGATTTGAGCGCCGCAGGAATGCGCGTCCTTCTTTTTCTGTTCGCCAAGGCTGAGGCCACGCAACGCACAGACTGGACGTTCCCTGTGGAGTTCATCGGCGAGGCCCTTGGACTTCACCGCAATACGGTCAGCCGGGCGCTGCTCGAGTTGCAGAAGGCTGGCTATGTCCGCAGGCGGGCAGGGCTCGCGCGTGGCGCGCCTACCCGCACCTATCTATTGCGCACGCTACAGCCTGCTTGCGCTCCTGCAGATCATTGCGTGACCCAGATTGGGTCGCGCCGGATCTCGCTTACGCAGGAAGTCGATCAGAGCGCGCTGATGTTGACCCAGCCTGGGTCACCTCACACAGAGGTTTCCTTGCCTACGCAAGACCCCAGCGCCACCGACCGACAGAGCAACACGCCTGGCGACCTCTCGGACACTGGTGCAGAGCCGAACAGAGACCATGCGCTCTCGCGGGACGAACTGCTTGCGATGCAGGCGTTTTTCATGTCGCTGCCCGCTTGTGTCTCAGATGCTCTTGAGACAGCCAAGTCCCATGCCGACCCGTCCGCACTCAAGATCGATCCTGCCTGGGCGCTGACCGGTCAGCAGGTTCGCTGGCTCGAACGCGCTGTACCAAGGCGCGAGCCCCTGCAGACCCGCGCTCCGAACGCCACGCCACGGGTGGCCAGCGCTGGAGAGTCGATCAAGCCGGAACTCGCAGCCACGCTCCTGGGGTTGCTGCCTGTCTTGCGCGCCTGCGCCGGATCGCACTCTCGCGGCGCTGAATTGCTCGACGAGATCGCGTGCATGGTCGTCGTGGGGGGGCTCGGCCGCGGAGACCCACTTGGCGGCGCCAGGGCCGGCGTGGCGTTGGTGAGGGCAGGGCGCTGGAAACGACCCAAGATGATGTCCGAAGCCTGGCGCGGCGCTGTTCTGCGCAGCGTGCATGGCATTCCGGCTGCGCATTGAGGACGGTGCCATGCACCAGATCGTGTGCGCTAAACCTTACCGCTCTTCGCACTTGAAAGCTCTCTATCCTAAAACCAACCTTCGCGCATGTGCGCGCGTGGAACATCGCTGGTTAGTTGGATATTTAATTGTTCGTAATCATGCACTTAGTAATCCGTGGAACATCCTATCTCGTTGTTCCACGATCAATGCATGGCACTGGCTCTGTTCCGTCATTGGTGCGTCACGACGATCATATCTATTTGGTTATAAAGGCTTTTCGTGGCTTTTGCTTGCACCGCTCCCTGATGGCGCTCCTTGCACCCCGCTCCCGTTGCGTACGCGCACAGTACCCATCTGTTACTCTTGGAGTAGGCCATGAGTAATACCCATGTTGTCCGACCGCGAACACGCGAGCGCGTCCTGCTTGCTCTACAACTCGCAGCACTCGACATCCCACGCTTGTCGTTGATGCTCCAGGTTCACAGAAACACCCTCGAGCGCGAGCTGGACGAACTGGCCTCGCAGGGACTTGTGAAGCGCTTGGGCGCAATCAGGACCCAGCCTCGCCGGCGTCATGCCGGCCGTCGGCCGTATGCCTGGACGTTGGTGGAGCAGGGGCTTGCACGACGGTAATATCATGGTATTACGCTGTTACTCACCAATCTGGACTTTGCCATGAGCAAGAGCGCCGTCATTCCTTCCGCCGATTTCTCGGTCAACCTGGTCTCGGGCCGCGTCAAGCAGGTCAAGCTGGCGCATCGTCGTAACGACTCGCTGAGTTGGGTGGATCCCGCCACGATCAAAACGATTCCCGGCTTCAATGCGCGCGTGCGCACACCCGACTACGAGGCCTACACCGACGCGCTGGCCAGCGACATGCTGGAAAATGGCTACAGGATCTCGAAGCCGGTCACCGCGTTCGTCGCTGACGAGGGTGGCGAGGACGTGATCTACGTCGTCGGCGGCCATACGCGTTTGGAAGCGGTTCGGCGCGCCATCGACCGCGGCGCGGACATCGCCGAAATTCCGGTCCTCTTCCTGCCCAAGACCACCAGTGTCGATGACCTGACGGTCGACCTGATCAAGGACAACGAGGGGCGCCCGCTCTCGACCTACGAGAAGGCGCTGGTGATCAAGCGCCTGGTCAATGCTGGCCACGGCGAGACCGAGATCGCCAAGAGGCTCGGCATGACTGCGACTCAGGTGAGCAACCTCGAGGTCCTGGCTGGCGCGCCGAAGTCCATGGTCAACCACATCATCGCGGATGAAGTGTCCGCGTCGATGGTCATCGAGCTGCTGAAGACCCACGGCTCGAAGGCACCCGAGGTGCTGGAAGAAGCCCTGCAAAAGGCAAAGAACTCCGGCAAGACCAGGGCCAAGCCTGCGGATGCCACGACGCCGGAGAAGCTCTACCTCAAAGCCGTCCGCAAGCAGGTGCCGCGATTGATGGCGGTGGCGACGACTGTCCGATCGGACCCGGGATACGCTTCACTCAGTGGTGAAACCAGGGAGCAGATCGAGGCCCTGTTCGTTGAACTCGAATCCATCAAACAGAGCGCATCCTGAATCATGCCAAGAACCGTCAAGCGAACATCCATCACGGTCGGCAAGACGCTGGCCTCATTCTTCTCGACCGGGCGCGTTCGAGCGCCGAGCGCGTCCGGCCGAATCGAGCGCATGGTGCAGCGCTACGTCTGGATTGCTGATGATCTTGCATCGCGCTTGCCGAGCATGTTTTCGCCAGACGAATGGCGCGTGATATTGCAGACGCTCGAAGGCATCGACCTTGCCGCCAAGGAGCGACGTGACGATCTTGCAGCAGCGCTGCGAGAACGCGCCCGACCGGCGCGCAGCGGTGCGCGTATTGACATGGGATCGCCCGGCTGCGACTTGACCGCGCTTAGTTCGCGCGTCGATGTCATGCGCCAAGCCGAGCAGCTCGCATTGCTGGACATGGCTGAGCGCTTGCTTGCTGACCACGGTGCATCGCCGACGGACGAGGCGCTCCGCGGCTGGCTGGCTCAACAGGGAAACTGACGTGCGGATCGCAAGGGTTGGCGCGTGATGGCGCATTCCATTCTTCGACAGAACGACCAGCGCAAACGGCTCTTGGCCGTGCGCGTCATCGCAGGGCTGGTGATGGCTACCGGCTTCATGGGCTTCATTACGCTACTGACCCTCGGCGCTCCCGGTGCTCACTTCATTCCTGCCGTGATCCTGATGCTGGTGGCCGGTGCGGCGTTGACCGTGCTGCGGCATACCGACCGCGCCGCCGCCGGCGCGCGTGGTGAGGCGATTGCGTTGCGCACCGCGTTGCAGCTGCCGTCCGATTTCACGGTCTTCAACAATGTCCTGGTGCCGGGCAGGGCAGGCGGCCGTCCTCGCGAACTGGATCTTGTTGCCGTCGGCCCGCATTGCGTCTTTGTTCTCGAGGTCAAGCATTACAAAGGCGAGATCATGGGGTCGCGCGATGCGCCGCAGTGGAAGCTCCGCAAGGTCGGCCGCGGCGGCACGGTGTACTACTCGACGGTCTCGAACCCACTGCGTCAGGTCGCCAGCGCGTCGGCTGCCCTCGCGTCCTACCTGAAGTCGCACGGTGTCCGATCCTGGGTGCAGGGCGCGGTGTGCTTCACGCGTAGCTATCCACCACCGCCGATCGCGCCCGGCGCAGACTCCATTCTGGTCACGGCCCCGGAAACGCTGCGCGGACTCCTTGAAAACTGGAAACCGGCACGCGCTGGCCACGACGCCAATGCCGCCGCTGACGCACTGCGGCCCCTGATGGCCCCGGCATGGGTCAATCAGGCTTTACGTTCTCGCCCAGAACTTCGCTGAGAATGGATTTCATCGATGAGTCAATATAGAAAGCTTCCCTCCGCCAACGGTTACCTGGCAGGGCTCGATTGTAACGATGCTTTGTTTGCAGCTGCGGTCAACCTCGTTGCCGATCGTCAGCATAGCGATGCCCTGACTGTTCCTTCGGAGCAGTGGGATTATTTCATGCGCGCCGCTGTGTTTCGTGCCGGGGCTTTCTCTGAACTTGTCTTTTACCTTGGCAACGCCAGGTGCCGCGTGAACACGCAGGGTCGAACCGTCGACTGGCGTGATGGCGATGTTGGACGCTACACCGCCGCAGCGCGCGGCCTATGCACATGCGAGGACCACAACCTGCTGTTCCGCGGGCTGCTTGCGTATCGAGACGCCTTGCGCCGCAATCGCAAGCTCGGTGACCTGATGGAACGGGCGTCGTCTTCGTGGGTCGCCTTGGCTGATCGCACAGGCCATCCGTACGCGGATCTTGCACGGAGGCCACGTTTTCGCATCGTCTGCATCCTTGAATGTCTTGCCGAGTGGTCTTTGCAGCCTGGTATCTGTGAGGACACCGGTGGCTCTGACGGCAGAATGCGTTACTACTCACATCTTGGCCCTGATTTTGTTGAGCAGAGCAAGGACGCTTTTCAAGCCAATGACCTCGTGTTGCACCATCTGTTCCAACCCGGCCATGTAAACGCTTCGAGGTATTCGATTCACAAGGCCGCCTCCGAGGAAGGGGAGTTCGCACTGTCGTATATTCTTGAGCATGGTGTGCTTCTGGATTCAGAGCTGAAACCTATCCATCGTGGACACGACGCCAGCGCCATGTTCCGCTGGGTTCCGAATGATGACGGCACACAGCAAATCCTTGATTGCTATTGCGCCGACTCCAACGGCGTCATGGGCGAGTTGCTTTTCACGCGTCGTAACGCCTGGTTCCTATCGAGCGATCCACAGCTTCTGTATTGCCTCCCTGATCGCAACGGCGGGATTGCTTTTGCGCAACGTGTTCAGCCGATCAGCCATCGCGAAGCTTCCGTTTCCAACGCGGCAGAGCGGCGCCTTGCTGAGCTTGGGATACCGCTGCCGCACAAAGTGCTGGACGCACCTGCCGTTGAGTCGTTCTCGAGCGTACTTCTATCAGTTGATGCAGATGGCGAGCAATTGGTTGGCGCCGTCGCCACATGGGTGGATGGTGAAGGTATTGATCTACTTCCGTCCGATTGCCCGCACTGGCGCACTGATGATGGCGCTACGGTCATCAGAACCAGCAAAGGTCTTGCTCGTTTGACCAATCTCGATCCGTCATGCGATCCGACAGTCGTCGCCCAGGAACTTCGGAAACGCGGTGTGCGCGTCGTTCCTGCGACCGCACTGGACGACCCACAGGTGCCGCTGACCGGAGAGCGTGCAGCGAAGATAAGCAACAAAGTCGAAGTGTTGAAGCGTTTTTTGCCTCAATCGATGCCCGTGTCCATGCTTGATTTGCCTGAAGCCGAATTGTGCTTCGCTGATGGCTCTGCACTACGCCTCGCCATGTTGCCTGACGGCACGGATTCATTCTGGAGTATTGGCGTGGCCTTGGATGTTGGTGGCGAGCGCGTTGAACTTCCTGACCTCGTTGAATCACTTGTTTCTGATCACGCCTTCATGGAAATGATGCGCTCCGACCATGGTGATCTCCCTTGGAGCGTTGCGCTTGCCGATGGCCGGCGCATTCAGATGCCCATGCGCGCCTTCGCGGAGTTGCTTCGTCCTGTCATTGAATGGGTGGAAAGCCTTTCTGCCCGCAGACACCCGCGCATGACGCGCGTGCAGGCCGCGGTTCTCGCGGAGTCTTTGGGTTTGCATAGTGCGCCATCGTTGGACAGCATGCGCAGTGCTCTGCGCGCGGTTATGGATGCCGCGTTGCGTCCGCTCGAGGCCGCGCCGCCTGGGTTCACGGGTGAACTTCGCCACTACCAGCAGATCGGCGTGCACTGGCTGAATAGCCTCGCCAGCGGCGGGTTTGGCGGTGTCCTAGCTGACGACATGGGCCTCGGGAAAACGGTACAGGTGATCGCGCACATTGCATCACAGCGCTGGACCGACCCCGATGCACCGCCATGCCTGATCGTTGCGCCGAAGACGGTCCTGTTGAACTGGAAGCCGGAGTTCGAGCGCTTCGCACCTGGTTTGAAGGTGTTGCTGCTCGATGGCTTTTCGCGCGATTCGCTGTTCGAGCAGATCCCCGCGCATGATGTCGTGCTGACGCATTACGCGCTTCTGCCCCGTGATCGAGAGTTCCTGCGGAAACATCGGTTCTCGCTTGTGGTGCTCGATGAAGCACAGATGGTGAAGAACCCCGCGACGCTTGCCGCCGAGACGCTGCGCAACCTTGATGCGAGCCGGTTCTTGCCTGTCACTGGCACACCGCTCGAGAACCACATGAGTGAGCTCTGGACGCACCTGAGTCTGGCTGTGCCATCCCTGATGCCTGAACTCAAGCAGTTCAGATCCATCTATGAATTGCCCATCACGCGCGGCGCAGACCCTGAGAGGCTCGCCAATCTGAAGCGCATGATCGCACCGTTCATTCTGCGCCGAACAAAGGATCAGGTAGCCACCGAGCTTCCGCCGAAGACCGAGATCGTTGAGTGGGTCGAATTACCTGGCTCCACGCGCCGCCTGTACGAAGTGATGCGTGCGGCGCAGCGGGCAAGCGCTCTGGAAGCCGTTCGCAACATGACCACTGGCCAGGCACAGGTGTTCATCCTGACCGCGTTGATGCGCCTGCGGCAAGTCTGTTGTGATGCGCGCCTTTGCGCCGCGGCCATGCCGCCCGGCCACTCCTTGCCGAGCGAAACGCCGAAGCTTGATGCGCTGATCTTGCTGCTGCGAAAGGCCATCGAGGACGGGCGCAAGATCCTTGTGTTCTCTTCTTTCGCGGAAATGGTGCATCTGATCGCCGACCGCCTCTCGCGCGAACGCATACGCCACGCCTCAATGACCGGTCAAACCACTGACCGCGCTTCTGTGCTCAAGTCGTTCCGCTTCGGTGCTGCGGACGTGCTGGTGATGACGACGCAGACGGGTGGGGTAGGGCTGAACTTGACGGAAGCGGACACGGTGATTCACTACGACCCATGGTGGAACCCAGCCCGTGAGGCACAAGCAACTGATCGCGTGCATCGCATCGGCCAGGATAAGCCTGTGTTCGTGCACAAGCTGGTGTGCTCGCAAACGATCGAGGATCGCATCCTGGTCGCGCAGCAAGCCAAGTCGCAACTGGCACACTCGCTTCTTGATGAAGGCGCCACCATTGCCGACGAGCGCAAGTTGACTGACCTGATTGACCTGCTGGGCGCCAGCGAATCGCCTGACACTGAGGACGTTGCCGCATGAGCCAATTCGTCTGCCGTTTTTGGTCGCTGCCCGGCGCGCCCGGGAAGGGCAGGGTGCACGTTCATGGACTTCCAACTGATGGCACAACGCACGGCTAGATTCAAGATCATGGCGTAGTGGCTTCCTCTCTCTAATCACTTTTCGTCGAGGCCCTTATGAAGCTTTCCCCAGCGTTACCGCCAACGGGCGATGTTCTGATTTATGAATACGGCGCCCGCGTCGATGGCGACTGTTTGCCTGCTGTTGGCGATCAGATCGCGAAGGCGCGACGTCTCTATAACGATCTCGTTGCGGTGATTCGAGGGATCGTTGACGAGATGCGCGGTTTTGTTCTGAAGCATGCTGGCTCCGAAGCATTGGCACTACAGGCACGCATTGACGGGTTGAGCGAAGCCTTCGATGCGGCGCGTGCCGCGAACGACGAAGACCGCATGAAGCAGATCGCTGGAGAGCGTCGCGCGTTGTGGGCTGAGTTGGGCGAACAGGTTAAAGCTGTACGCAAGGCGCATCGCGCCGAGATTCAGGAGCTGTTTCTGAGCCGCATCGGAAAGAAGTCCACATGCGACACCTACCAGATGCGCTGCAAGGCGGTGGGCGACGGCCTTGGATGGGCAACGGCGAATCAAGTGCTGGATGCTGCGCTACAGGCGTTCAAGACGTCATTTCAGCGAGGCCAGGCACCGCGCTTTGCGCGTGGTGAAGAGAAGATCCAGGACACCCTGACGCTGCAATTCACGGCAGCAGGTGGTGTACCGGTGGCGGCGCTGTTGAGTGGCGATCATTCGGAATTGAGCATGGTTTCGAGTTGCGGCCGTCGGAAGTACGGGAGTTTTTCATTCAGGCTCGGCTCGGCGTCGGCTGATACCTATGCGAACGGGACGTGGCAATACCACCGCCCGTTACCGGATGGCGCTACGGTCGGGCTGGCGCGTTTGGTGCGCCGGAGCGTGGGCAAGGACTTCAAGTGGGCACTGCAGTTGATGGTGAAGCGACCTGCGACTGAGCCTGCGATGATGGAGGGGCGCAAACCCTTAGTAGCCGTTCACTTTGGCTGGGCGGGCGACGCAAGTGGTCGGCGTGTGGCCGGGATCACCGATGGCGCGGACCCAGGTGTCGCACGCGTACTGCAACTGCCGGTCGAGGTAGAGGATGGAATCAGGCGCGCAGCTGAATTTCAGTCAGCGCGCGATGAGGCACGCGATGTGATCATGACCACGATCAAGAACATCGCATGGGGCGATGCGGTGGCCTGCCTCGGTGAATCTTCGCAATTCATGCATGGATCCGAGCCGTGGCTTCGCGCTCGCCTGAGCGAGGAACTGAGCACGATCCGGCGCCTACCGGCACAGCACGTGGCGCCGCGTCGCCTGCACCGCCTGTGCGGTCTGCTGCGCGCCACCAACCAGATGCATGACGAACTGGAGGCTTGGCGCAAGCAGGATCGTCTGGCGTGGCAGGCATCGGCGCACATGGCGCGGCGCGCTCGCAATTTGCGCAAGGATTTCTACAGGCGCGTGGCGATTGATCTGGCGCGCCGGTACAGCGCAATCGTTCTGGAGCCGCTCGATCTGGCAGCGGCTGCGCTCAAGGTCAACGAGATCACGGGGGAGAAGACCGAGTTTGCGAAGAAGGCCAGATCGGGGCGCGTCGTTGCAGCGATCTACGAACTGGAGTCATCGATTCGTTGGGCTGCAGCGAAGAGCGGCACGGCGCTACTGGATCTGTCCGGTGCGGAGACGGCAGCCCGTTGCGGGATCTGCGGTGGCGCGTCGCAATCCGACGAATCCAACAGCCAAGTGCTCCACTGCGTCGAGTGTGGCGCGGAGTTGGATCGCAAGAAGAACGGTGCGGCGATAGCGTGGCAGTTCGCGCACGAAAACCTTGATGAAGCGGTCACTGACTTCTGGGCTGCGGTGATCGCGCAGCGCTGCGAGCACGCGGAGAAGACCCGCGAGAAGAAAGCCAAGATGGCTGAAGGACGCAGGCTTGCGCGAACCCTGTCCGCCGGCGTAAGTGCCGTAGGTTCGCGCAATGTTTAACACATTGATCAGCTTTGAAAAACAGATCGGTGTTGGCGCGCACGTCTCGCCCCGAGCATTGCTTGGCTTTGGGTTCGCGGATTCCATGTCCACGAACGAGCGTAGACAACCACTTAACGTGGTAGAGTTTCATCGGCCATCGCGGCGGCCTCGTAGCTGCGACTCAGTGCAGCTTTCATTTAATTTCTCCCGCGCTTGTTTCATCGGCCATCGCGGCGGCCTCGTAGCTGCGACCATGTCGCGATGATCGTAGGTTGCACGAGCGCCGAGTTTCATCGGCCATCGCGGCGGCCTCGTAGCTGCGACCGAGCAGGCCGTGCGCGCGAGGCTGGCGCAAGAGTTGTTTCATCGGCCATCGCGGCGGCCTCGTAGCTGCGACCGGTTGGCTGGCGGCGCAAGCGTGATCGAACGTGTCGGTTTCATCGGCCATCGCGGCGGCCTCGTAGCTGCGACTCGGTTGCGGACATGGGTTCGGTGTCGCTGAAGGGTTTCATCGGCCATCGCGGCGGCCTCGTAGCTGCGACCTTCCAGCCTCTTCGCTGCCTGCCGGAGGCTTTCGAGTTTCATCGGCCATCGCGGCGGCCTCGTAGCTGCGACCCAGAGATGATTATATTGCGACGGCGGCCAGATGCGTTTCATCGGCCATCGCGGCGGCCTCGTAGCTGCGACATTATGTTGTTCGGATTATATTGCGGCAATTGGAGGTTTCATCGGCCATCGCGGCGGCCTCGTAGCTGCGACATTAGTCCATGCCGTGTGCGTGCGCGGGTGATTGGTTTCATCGGCCATTGCAGCGGCCTCGTAGCTGCGACTGAAAATCCGGTGCCGCTTGCGCAGCTCCTTGGGAGTTTCATCGGCCATTGCAGCGGCCTCGTAATTGCGACGTTATAGTTCGAGTTATATTTTGCAGTGAGTTTTGGTCTCAACGCACCGACGTGAGCAGCCGTCACGCCCACGTGATATCCTCCCAATGCGCTGTAGCGCCGGTATCCCCGACCGATTCCGGGTGACATCTACAGGGCGCCACGCGCCGTGTCGTTTCATCCCGGCGCACGCCATGCGTCTCTTTTGCCGTTGTGCGGCCGTTTGCGCATGCGCTCGCCCTTAGAGAGCCCATCCGCAAGCGGTGCTGCGCGTCTTACTGCGGCCTACTCCCGAATCCAGGCGCCTTCCGCCTGCATCGCCACCCGGAGCGATTCCGGGATTTCAGGAGCACATCATGGATACTTTGTCTTTCCCGGCATCGTCAGCCCGGAACCTCCCGATCGCACGCCGGCTGGCTCGCCTGGACGCTGCGATGCGCAAACCCAGTCTCCGACCACGAGCCGCGGTCAACGCTCGCGTCCGGTTCTTCGTCGAGACGATCCGCTGCGGCGTCCGGTCCGATTGTGAACTGAACTCTCTCGGTGGTTTGGTCGAGTCGCACGGTGCGGACACCCTGCTGAGTGAGCGGAGCTACAACATCGTCTTTGAGGATGGCGACATCAGCAACTTGGTCGTGCGAGAGATCGTTCGCATGGCCGACCAAGACCCTTCATTCGAGGCATCCTTGATCGCCACTGGCCATCAGGCATCCCTCGCATACTGGCGTGTGCGCCGGCTCGAGGAGGCGACTGCATGAAGACCACACGCGAGGTGCGCTGCCCGTCATGTGGCAGCCGGCTCATCGCTCACGTTCAAGGCTACCAAGTGATGTCCCTGGTATCCGAGTGGGTGGTCGACGACAACGAGGATGGCGAGCTTGTGCCAAAGTCGTTCGTTGACCTTGGCGTGCCCGACTTCGAGGCCGACTTTGGCGATTCCTGCTTTTGCTGCATGACGTGCAAAGCGGAGTTTGCGTGCGCTGATGAGCTTCGTGTCACGCTGGACATTCGTGTCCCGACGTTCGAGATCGCCGATGTGCTCAGCATTCGCGAAGCGGCCCGTTTGGCGCTCTGCGCATGGCGTACACGCGACTTCCGCGTGCACG
This sequence comes from Metallibacterium scheffleri, assembly GCF_002077135.1. Lineage (NCBI taxonomy): Bacteria > Pseudomonadati > Pseudomonadota > Gammaproteobacteria > Lysobacterales > Rhodanobacteraceae > Metallibacterium > Metallibacterium scheffleri. The sequence continues at coordinate 79,481 of NZ_LDOS01000005.1, forward strand.
AACTGATGGACCAGCTGGCCAAGGCAATCGGCGACCTGGGCGACGACGAAAAGCCGCTCACCGGTTTCGAGTGGCCGGACGCCAAGCTGCAGTCGTTCGATGTCACTTACAGCGATCCAGAAACGCCGGATCTGTTCGAGGTGTTCTGCTGTCGAGCCGAGTCCGAAGAGCACGCGCGTGAGCAAGCACTCAATGCTTACCCGAACGCCGTCGTTCGCTTCCTCACGCCGGTCCGAGAATCCCGCATTGATCTGCGGTCTTCGCGGTAAGCCAGCTGCCGCAGCCGATGAGCCGGTAACGTAAAGCTAAAGCACACATCAACCTTCAACGCCACCCTTACCCGGGCGGCGTTTTTTTTCAGCCCAATCCCGGCAGTCATTCGGCTGGTACGCGAACAGCACTGCGTGCCCACGGCCGCAAGCGTGCACACCGGCCTCAGATGTCGCTGGTTTCTCGATCTGGAACCGGCACGTTCCGCAGCACGTTGGCGGTCGCGGTACGTCCATGCCGCGCTGTGTTCTCGCGCACCACGGGCAGGTTTCGACACGGCTCGGTGAGCTCGCGGCAAGGTACACTGGACCGCACTGATTGCACTGGCAGATCTTGGCCCATTCCGGTGGTCGTTCACCTGATTGAATCAGTCCATTGGCGCGTTTCTTGAACAGCCATGCGATCCTATCTTGATAGGGCATAGCAGCGATCCTTGCCTGTTGCTCTGGCGTCCATCGATCAATGATCGCATCGTCAATTCCTGCTGTGACCAAGCAGCGCCTCAGCTCCTGTTTGCCTGCATGATCGATCATTTGCCTAGCTTTCTCCATGGCTTGCACAAGTCTCTCGCAATGCTATCTTCATCTATGCCAATGACTTGCCATGAGACCTTATGCGATCGGCGTTTTCTGTCAATGACCGCGTGTTGTGGTTCAGCCACGCAAACGTAGCGACCAAGACCAAGAGGCAGCCATGAGCAAGCACTTCCGGATTCACGTTCGCCATGCGGGAACGGCTGACCACGGATGGAGCGAGGAGTACACCAAGGACGTCGTGGACCACGAGTCATGGGCGCGCGAAACGATCAGGAACTTCAACGCAGGGCTGCGCCCAGGCGAGTGCGCGCGCGAACTCCTGCGTGTCGAACTCATCAACAGCACGGCGCGCCCCATCGCGCATGCTTGGTCCAAGCAGAATCTCGTGACCGTGGATCACCATCGTCTGCCGTTCGATCGCATGCAATGCACGCAATGCGGAATTACCGGCAAGCGCTACGGCCTTGGCGTGGGTGGCATCACCCGCGACAGCGCATTCCGGGCGAAGGTCTATGCGCGGTGCGACACCACGCAGGAGCACGTGGAGAAACGCCGTGCGAAGGCCGCATCCGGCCATGGAGAGGGCTGACATGGCCGCCGATGGCATGCTCGCCACGAATGACGGCCAACGCAAGACGCTTGGCCAGTGGATGACGCCGGCATGGGCGGCCGAGGAGCTGATCGCGCGTTACTTCAGCGACCTCTCCGCCTCCGATCATGTGCTCGAGCCCAGCTGCGGCGATGGCGCCTTCCTGTGCGCCGTACCCGATAGCGTGCCGGTCACCGGCGTAGAGATCGATCCTGTCCTTGCCCATCGCGCTGCGGTGCGCAGCGGGCGTGAAGTCCTCGTTGGCGACTTTCTCGAGATCCCGCTGTCATGTTCGCCAACACTGATTTTGGGCAACCCGCCGTTCCAACAGGAGATCGTCCGAGCATTTCTGCGTCGCGCTTGGTCGCTTCTGTCCGTCGACGGCCGCTGTGCCTTCATCCTGCCGGCTTACGTGTTCCAGACGGCCTCGGTCGTAGACGCGCTCGCGGAACAGTGGTCGATCCAGCAGGAGATGATCCCGCGCAACCTGTTCGGGCGCATCAAGCTGCCCCTGTGCTTCGCGCGATTCACGAAAAGCGGTCAGCGCGGGACGCTGGTCGGCTTCGCCCTGTACGGTGAAGCGAACGCCGTTACCTGCCTGAAGCGCCGCTACCGTGCTCTGCTCGCCGGCGGGGAGCGCTCCGTGTGGGCGGCGGTGACCCGTGCCGCCCTTGAGTCTCTTGGTGGTCACGCCGCGCTTGGTGCGATCTATGCCGAGATCGGGGGCGCTCGCCCGACGCCGAACGATTACTGGCGCGAGAAAGTGCGCCAGACCCTGCAGCGCATTGCTTGCCGCGTCGCGCCTGGCGTATGTGACAGGAACATCGAAAAGTGATATTTGATACAGCGCTACGTGATACGTACAAGGAAAAAGCGATGCCAAGCAAGGCCACTTTACGGCGCTGGCTGCCTGAGAAGGGCACTCTCTTCGAGGGATCCACCCGCGTCATCGGTCCCAGCCGGTATGCTGTGACGGGCAGGATTGCGACGCGCAAATCTCCGGCCTCGCAAGATGCCGAGTCATCCTTGGAGCATGACTTCATGCTCCTCGTTGACTTTGATTCGCGTGTTGAGACCTTCTCTTCCCAGCCCATCACTCTTCGATGGGAAGATGATGGTGGCAGACATCGGTACACACCGGATGTCGCTATCCGCTACAGCGCCGCTGCCCTGCGCTGCGACCCCCTTCTGCGGACTACGCTCGTCGAGGTGAAACCCCGAGACGTACTCAAAAGAGACTGGACTGAACTGAGACCGCTGTTTCGTGGAGCCGTGGCATGGACACGCAACCGCAGCATGGCCTTCAAGATACTGACGGAGCGGGAAATCCGCACAGTCTATTTGGACAACGTGCGATTCCTGCAGCGGTTTCGCAGATCCGACTTCGCAAGCAAGCAGGCCCTCGACGGCCCCGTACCACGTCGTGTCAGGACGATGCTGGCTGAACTCGGCGCCAGTACGCCTCAAGCACTGCTGAGAGCCATCACTTCGTTAGAAGGCGAGCAAGCACAGTATCTGCCATGGCTCTGGGCTCACGTTTGTACCGGTTTGATCGGATGCGATCTGAGTCAGCCGCTCACCATGGCTTCCGGCATCTGGCCACTCGAGGTGCAGGGTGTTGTCGCGAGGAATGAAACATGAAAGCGATCACCAACGTCGGACCAGGTGCCATCGTGAGTTCAGGCGGCAAGGCTTACTGCGTCAAGCGTTTCGAGTCCTCAGACAGCATACTGGCGCGTGACCTCACGACGGGTGCAGATCTCACGCTGCAGCTTGCCGATCTCGCATCGAGTTCGATTGACGACAAGGAAACAACGCGCGAAGACCTCGGAGAAATGCCTGACGAAGCATGGGAACGCGCCTGTGAGCATTATCAGATCATCGCCCCGCTGCTTGAGGCGCCCGGTGAGGTCGAAGCCATCCGCTCGGCAGCCCGGACGCACGAAGTCAGTGTCCCGACGCTGTATCGCTGGATGAAGGCTTTCAGGGAGTCTGGGTTGGTATCGTCACTCGTGCGCAAGCGGCGGAGTGATGCCGGATCAGCCAAGATCGACCCGAGAGCAGAGGAGATCATCAGCACAATATTGCAAGAGCGGTTTTTGAAGAGCCAGAAACTCAAGCTCAAGCGGACGTACATGGAAGTCAGCGTGCTATGCCGGAAGGCTGGCGTACGCATCCCGCACGCCAACACCTTTGCGCAACGAGTGCATGCGATCGCGCCTGAGGTTAAGGCTCGCACACGCGAGGGTAGAAACGCTGCCCTGAAGTTTCGTGCTCAGCGCGGGTCTTTCCCTGGCGCTGACCACCCCTACGCCGTATTGCAGATCGACCACACGCCCGTTGACATCATCCTCGTCGACGAAATCCATCGATTACCGATTGGCCGGCCATGGATCACGGTGGCCATCGATGTCTTCAGCCGACTCGTGGCGGGTTGGTACATCTCGTTTGATCCCCCTGGGACGCTGGGCACTGGAATGTGCATCGCAAATGCGATCCTTTCCAAGGAGCAACGGCTGGCAGAGTTGGATCTCGCGTTCCCCTGGCCATGCCAAGGTCTGCCAGTACTTATCCATCTTGACAACGCCAAGGAGTTCCGTGGTGAGACCCTGAGCAGCGCCTGTCAGGAATGGGGGATCCATCTCAAGTTCCGCAAGGTCAAAAAGCCCAACTACGGCGGACACATCGAGCGACTGCTGGGAACGTTGTTGACGGAGATCCACGCGTTGCCAGGCACGACGTTCTCGAAACCTGACAAGAGGGAAAACTACAACTCCGAAGCACACGCGGCCATGACGCTCAAAGAGTTCGAGCAATGGCTCGGTAACCTGATCCTGGGTATTTACCATCAACGGGTTCACTCCATCCTCAATGTCTCGCCGCTCAGGCGCTACCAGGAAGGCATCCTGGGTTCGAAGACACTTCCAGGTATCGGTCAGCTTCCGATCGTCAGCGACCCGGAGAAACTGCGCACAGACCTCTTGCCCTTTGAACGCCGTACTGTGCAGACCAAGGGGATCCAGATCGACAACATCTTCTACTACGCTGATGTACTGCAGCGCTGGATTGGTGCGCGCGAGCCGGGCAAGCTTCGCAAGAAACGCAAGTTCATCGTGCGCTGCGATCCACGTAACATCAGCTCGCAGCTCTTCTACGACCCAGAGCTCAAGCGCTATTTCAGGATCCCCTATCGGGACGTGAAGCATCCCCCGATGAGTCTTTGGGAGCTGCGCGCTGTGCAGCGCCACCTTAGAGAACAAGGAAAGAAGGACGTGGACGAGGACACGATTTTCGCTGCGTTCGAAAAGATGCTGCAGATCGAGGAGTCCGCGAAAACATCGACACGCAAAGCACGTCTCGGGCAGGAGCGGCGACGTCATCATGCTGCAGCTGCGCCGATCACCATTCCAGAGCCAGCCGAATCGCCGCGAGTTGCGGATGCACCATACGACCTCGATCAGATCAGCGCATTCGATGAAATCGAGCGGGTTTGAGTGAGATGACGACCAGCGACGTTGCCGCGCCAAGCCAAAATGAGGAACGCATCCGCGCGATCCAGCAGCGTACTTGGATCGGCTATACGCGTGCGCGCGCCATCCGAGAGCAACTGGAGAACTTGCTGAGCTATCCACGGACGCACCGGATGCCGAACCTCGCAATCATCGGAGAGACCAATAACGGCAAGACCATGCTGCTGCGTAGCTTTGGGCGACGGCACGGACCACCTGAGGATCCCAATGTCGACCACACGACGTTGCCGGTGCTGTTGCTGGATACCCCTGCTGAACCCGATGAGGGGCGGCTGTACCGCAAGATGCTGGAGCGGCTTTTCATGACCACGTCCAATCGCGAGCCGGTCGACTCCATGTTCGCAAGGCTCAAAGTGGTCCTGCGGCATCTCGAGACTCGCATGATCATTCTCGATGAGTTCAACAACGCCGTGGCGGGCACGCCTGTGAAACAGCGACGTTTTCTCAATGCGATCCGCCTGATGGGCAATGAGCTACAGATGCCGATCGTCGCGGCCGGTACACCGGAAGCTTTGGCCGCCATCCAATCCGATCCTCAGCTGGCTAATCGCTTCGAGCCGATATTCCTGCCGAAGTGGAAGCTGGACGCTGAGTACGCGCGCTTCCTGGTGACTGTTGAAAAGACGTTCGCACTGGCGAAGCCCTCGCGCCTAGCGGATCCCCAGTTCGCGCAGCGACTGTTGGATCTCTCGGAAGGTGTCATCGGCGAATCGATGGAGGTTTTGAGGCGCTTGGCCATCCATGCGATCCGCAGCGGCGACGAGTGCATTTCCCCGGATATGCTGAAGCTTGATTTTTTGGCTTCGCTCGGATGGGTGGAACCATCAAAGCGGACTCGGTACCCGGTCTAGGCTAGTGGTGACACAGCTTTTGCTGATACGTCCGCGGCCACAGGAAGACGAGTTGTTCAGCTCGTGGCTAGTCAGGCTTGCCTGGAGCAACGGTGAAAAGCTGCACGTCTTTTGCCGCAACCGGCTCAAGATGAGCCGAGGCACTTGGTATCGGGATCCTGACCGTCTCGCAGGACCAGAGACAATCAAGCTGTCTGCCGCGGCTACAGGTCTCTCGGAAGATTGCCTTCTTGCCACCACGCTTTCCAACTACGAAGGCGCCCTCTACGAGCGGCACGTACGCGACGGTGTTGCGCGTTGGATCATGCCCATTGGCGTCAAGAACCGCAGCCGCTACTTGCACGGGCAACAATGCTGTGTGGATTGCTTACGAGAGGATGCTGCTCCGTACTTCAGGCGATTCTGGCGAGTTGCCTTCATGGTGGCGTGTCCTCGTCACGGGCGCTTGCTGCTGGATGCCTGTCCATCATGCGGCGCGCCGGTCTCATTTCACGAGGGTGATTTCGCGCGACGGTTCACCAGTGATGCCTGCCTTATTACGCGTTGCAGTCACTGCCTGATGGATTTGCGGCAACATGTCGCGCCTGCGGCGGAGCCAGAGTTCGTCCGATTTCAGAGCGATCTGGCGGCGGCGATCACGACACGCTGGTCGGTCCTGCCTGGCGACACCGCCATCTACAGCCTCGCGTTTTTTGATGGCTTGCACCACCTGCTGCGAGTGCTTTCGTCGAACACGAAGACCCGGCATATTCGGACTCTGCTATTGCATGACGAATCGCAGTTTGCGTTCCCGACGCCCTTCGCAACGAGCGCGATGCGCTTTGAAAACCTGCGCGTACACGACCGTTACGTGCTGATGAAGCTGCTGGTACGTGTCATGGCCGACTGGCCATGGCGGTTCTGTGAATACTGCCACCGCGCGCACCTGTCTCGCTCGGAACTTATGGACTACAGGCGACCGTGCCCGTACTGGCTTGAATCTGAAATGAAATGGCATCTCAACAACCACAGCTATCACCCCTCTGTGGCCGAAAGACAGGCGGTGAAGGGTTATCTGTCAGCACATGGGATGTCGTGTTCGACCAATAACGTCGCTCGCTGGCTCGGCGCCTGGTACGTATCGCACGGGAAAGAACGGGGTTTGGCGGAGAAGCCCGCCTGCTGACCACTCCGATCGTCCGCGACGCCCATGGCACGCCGTCATCGCCGCCACGCACCCACGCGCACATCCGCGGCGGCGATTACTACGACGCCCATGGAAGGGCGAGTGTTGCGGGCGGCAGGACGCCTGAAGCGCCCAGCACGTCACACCTCGGCGGTGTTGCCATCGAACACCTGGTGATACAGGGGGATGCCCTCGGCGGTCTGCACCACGCCCAGCAGGAACTGACGGGCGATCAATCCTTCCTTGGCCATGCCGAAGTGGCGCACCTCCCGAGTTCGTCGTCCAGTGCTGCAAGTGGTTGATGTGGCGTGGAGACGATTTGATTTTGACACTACACGGCGGCGGCAGCGGGTTGTGGTGTGGAGGGAGGCTGTCGCCGCCGCTGACGCGTGCGTGGAGACGGCAGCGCCTGCGCATCGGGCAGTGACAGCTCCAGTTGTTCGCACAGCGTGCGGTGCTCGGCACTGATCGCGCTGGTGGCGTGATGCAGGGTGCCGTCCACGGTGACCTGGTGCGCCTGGATCCGGCGCAACTGCTGCAGCACGCGCTCGGGACTCTCCGGACGCTGTCTGGCGCGCAGCCGTGCGCGCAGGTGGCGATGCAGCACCAGGGCCAGAAAGCAGATCGCCGCGTGCGCGCGGATGCGTTCCGGCAGGCGGTGATACATCGGCGCGATCTCGATCTCCTGCTTGAGCACGCGGAAGCCGCGCTCGATGTCGGCCAGCGCCTTGTAGCGCTCGACCACGGCGGCCGCATCCAGGGTGTCGATCCGGGTCACCAGAATCAGGGTGCCATCGAGCGCCTCGGCGCGGGCCATGGCCGCCTCGTCGAGGCTGTAGGAGAACAGCCCGTTGGCGATGTGCGTCTTGACGATGCGCCCGAGCCCGGCGTCCTCGATCAGGCTCCGGATCTGGTGGTAGACCCCGCCGTCGCTCAACGCGCGGCCGCGGGTGCGCTCCCCGCGCTCCTGCGCTTCGAGCGTGCCGACCCGCTCGGCCGCCAGCGTCTCGATCTCCGCCAGCGCCGCCGCGCGGTGTTCGCGCATCGACTGTGCTCGCTCGGCATCCCGGGCCACGATCAGGCGGCGTCCGGCGTGATCCCGGGTCTCCCGGATCCCCGTGGTGTCTTCGGCAAAACCCAGGGCCTGGACGTGGCCGGCATATTCGCCATAACGGCGCGCCGGCACCGCCATGATGTAGTCCACCGCCAGCTCCGGCGCCTCCAGCTGGTCGAGCTGGTCGTGATTCATCAGTCCCCGATCGGCCACGATCACGACCCGCTTCACGGCCAGTCGCGCCTTCAGCGCCTGCACCATGCCCAGCAGGGTCGAGGCTTCCGATACGTTGCCCTTGTGCACGGTATGCAGCAACGGCAACCCGCAGGCGCTCTGCACCACGCCAATGACCACCTGGCGCGCCGGTAGATCCCGGTCCTTGGAGTGACCGACCGCGCGCAGATCGCCCGGCAGATCGCTCTCGCCCTCGGCCCGCACCGTCGTCAGGTCGTAGAACACCACCGACAACTCCTGATCCAGCAGCGGACGCAGCGCTTTGAGCACCTGTGTCTGCAGCGCGTCGGTCACTTCGTCGAGGGCATCCATCGCGCGCAGAAGTGCCGGATGATTGGCCTGCTCGGTGGCGATGCCCGGCATCACCGCCGTCTCCAGCCAGCGCAAGGTGCCCAGCTTGGAGCCTGGATCACACAGCCGATGAAACACCATCGTGCGGATCCAGGGCTCGTGCACAGCACGGCGCGCGCCCAGCGCCCGCCGCAGGGCCGACTCCAGGCCCAGGGATTTCCACAGCTGGGTCAGCACCCAGGTGTCGCCCAGGCTGCGGGCGGGCGCACAGGCGATGCGTGGAGACGGCGCCGGCAACGCCGTGCGCTCCTCGCCACCCACGCGTTGCAAGCCGCGCACCAGGGTCTCGATCTGCTCCGCCGACAGCTGATCGATGCGACCGAAGGAGAACAGCACGCGCTGACGGACGCCGGCGGGCGTGCGGTAGCTCTCGGCGAGCTGCAGGTACTCGCGGGGACCGGAACGGGTTCTGCGCAGGAACATGTGCGCACATTACACGACATCAATCGCCAATTCAATGTCAACTATATAAATGACGTGACACTACACGCCTTTTGCCAGAAAACACCCCGGAAACCCGCGAAACTCCGTCGTTGCCGCGCCAAAAACCGCTCATTTCAGGCCCCAAACTGACGAACTCGGGGCACCTCGCCCAGCTGCTGCGACAAGCCCTCGCTGCGGATCGTCGTCAGATCGTAGAACACGACCGCCAGATTCTGATCCAGCAACGGCCGCAGCAGCGTGCTGAGGACCGCCTCGACGGCGTCCTGGTGCTCGACCAGCGCGTCCATGGCGCGCAACAGGTGCTGGTGCTCGATGGCCTCGACGGAGAATCCCGGCAGACTGACCGTCTCCAGCCAGCGCAGGACGCCCAGCTTGGAATCCGGGTCGCAGAGCCGATTGAACACCATCACCCGCAGCAGCGCCTCGACGTCGATGGCGTGACGGGTGCGCGCGAACACGCGGCGCAAGCGCGAGAACCCCAAATCATTCCACAACTCGGTCAGCGCCCAGGTATCGCCGAGCGCGCGCGGACTCGAAGGTGATGGGCGGCGGGGATGCAGCGGGTAGCGCACGGCCACTCAGGCGCAGCAGGCCGGCGATGACCGATTCCAGCTGGGTGTCCATCTGATCCAACCGCCCGAGGGTGGCGACGGTACGTTGCCTGGGGTGGCCGTCGTCATCGCGGTAGGCCTCGACGAGCTGGACATAGCGTCGGGGGCCGGAGCGGGTGACCTTGATGAACATGCCGTTACTTTACATGCGCATATAACCATGTCAATAGATACATCAATCGAGCATGACGTGCCAATTGTCAGGCTCCGTGTGATTGATGTGGATCCGTTAGAACGGATCACGGTCAGGCTGACCCAAGCGGTCTCCGTGACCTGATTCTGCGTGCCGGCGGCTCGATGACTGACAGTTCGATACCCAGCATTGGGATCGCACGCTAATCAGGTTCGGCAAAGGTCAGATTGGTGGTGATGATGACGCGGAGCTCACTGCATCCACACGAAACGTCATGGGCCCAGAAATCTCGGCTCACGGAGCTTTTGGACACGTAGTATACCAAAGAACGCCATCGCTCTTATAATCCCAACAGGCGATAATTCCCGTACTTTGACCGAGCATCAAAGAGTAACCGCCACCATTCATAGGCGTCACATAATTAGAGCCATTTGAAAAATCGCCATTTATGCTAAGGAAATTGCCGCTTGCGTCCCTAGCACTGCCTCTTTTAAAAGTAAGTTTATTAGTATCCCAATGGGAGAAGCAGAATTGGCCAACGGACCCATTGGCAGCTACCACAGTACCTTCGGTTGGACACCCTCCAAAGTATAACGAAACAGCGTCGTAGACATAACTCTGAGCCTCAGCGAGGTCATTAATGGGAGTACTATTACTTGGGAACATCATATTTGCAGATTCTTGGATTGCAAAGTATAAAGCTTCATTTTTTCCCCATGCATTATCTAGCAGGTTCCAGACATTTGCTTCGTTGTTTCCAACACCCCAATCGGATACCTGATTAGCGACGACGCTCAGCCATGAAAATTGTCGACGGCGCGCAATTTCGGCTCTGGCCAAGGCTTGCACAGCGTCATGGCGCGCGCCAGTCGCGGCAGCATCTCGGCGAGGCGAAAGCGGCGGTTAAAACGGTAGGCGGCCTCGGCCAGATATCGCCGCGCGTACTTGGCCTGTCGCATGGCGTGGTCCCTTGGGGACTTCCGTTGGTCGTAGCAGCCGCTGATCGCCCGTTTGACGTTGCCGAGCACGACGTTGACCCAGCGCGCGCCCTTGACCTCGGTGGCGGCGCGCCCGCCCGCGGTTTCCAACACGGTGTGCGCGTGGTTCAGTTCAACCACGCGCCGGAAGCAGCCCAGGCCGTCGCTGAAGACCTCCGCATCAGGTGCCAGGCGCCGCTGGCCCCAGTCGGTGAGCGAAGCGCTGTCGAAGCTGCGCACCGGTTCGATGACCGCGAAGGTGGGATGCTCCAAAGTCTCGTCGGTGGCCACGGCCACCACGAACGGCTGCTTGTTCTCCGAGCCACGTCCCGGCTTTCCACCGTTGCGTTCGCCACCCAGGTAGGCATCGTCGATCTGCACGAAGCCCGCGAGCTGGCGTGGCTCTTCGCGCTCGGTCATGGTCTGCATGATCTTGTGTTTGAGCTTCCAGGCGGTGTCGTAGCACACGCCAAGGTGCCGCTTCAGTTCCAGCGCGGACATGTTGGTCTTGCTGCCGGTCAACAGGTGCATGGCCAGGAACCATGTTGTCAGCGGCAGCTTGCTGCCCTCGAACACGGTCCCGCTGGTCAGCGTCGTCTGGTGCCGGCAGGCGCGACACTGGTAATACACCCGGCCCGCGCGACGAAACCGCGAGCGCGGCCGACTTTCGCACTGCGGGCAGCGAAACCCCTGTGGCCAGCGCGCTCGGTACAGCGCCCGGTAGCACTTCGCTTCGGTGCCATACCGCTGGATGAACTGCGCCATCGACAACCCCGCCTGGAACTGCACCTGGTTCATGGCCATGTCGGCTCTCCGTCCCGCAACATGACCCAGAGGTTGCGCTCGGTACGTCTCACATCACGCGACAGCCGGCTGAGCGTCGTCGCTAATCAGGGAGGATGATGGATGATCGGTTCACTCGAGCAATGTCGTGCTGAGGATCCTGCTTCGACATTTCCTTGTTTTTCTAAGATCCCATACAACCCAAGCTATGCGCGTCAACTACACCGCATCGAATATGCACGTCAAGTTTTCGATGTATACGATTTCGCAACCAGTGCGGCAATTTCGAACCTTTAGCGCACAACATATTGGATATGCGGCAGATGTATCTCGCTCGGCGCGCGGATCAGCGTGACGGCGCATGGATCACTGCGCGTCAGCCGCGGACTACACCGCGTCGGGGAAGTCCTATGTGTGCGCCGACGCCGATTTGAGCCACGCGCCGGGTTTGCGGTGAGCCGGTTGGAACGCGCAGAAATTCAAGCCTGGCGCCGTGCGCAACTCGTTTGCGATGGCTCAGTCGCCGATCGGCATGTGGCTCAAATCGACGTCGGCGCCAACACGTGTGGAGGGAGGTTGGCGCCGCCGCTGACGCGTGCGTGGAGGCGGCAGCGCCTGCGCATCGGGCAGCGACAGATCCAGTTGTTCGCACAGCTCGCGGTGCTCGGCACTGATCGCGCTGGTGGCGTGATGCAGGGTGCCGTCCACGGTGACCTGGTGCGCCTGGATCCGGCGCAACTGCTGCAGCACGCGCTCGGGACTCTCCGGGCGCTGTCTGGCGCGCAACCGTGCGCGCAGGTGGCGATGCAGCACCCCCGAGTTCGAGCCGTTCCACAAAGGTGTTGAGTCGATACAACCGCCCCCGACCATTCGGGGGCGGTTCTTCTTTGGTGTCCGGAATATGCTGTTGAAGCGACGATTGCACGCGAGCAAAATTCTCAGCATACGCATGGCGAAGCATCGCGACCGTACGGATGCGGGAATTTGGCGTTGGAGCAGCTACGCAGGGAAGGCCTCCTTGCCGTTTGCACGTACATAGGTCAGTGGCACCTTCGGGTTGTTGATGTCCTTGCCGCCGTCGGCGTCACCGATGCGGTCATGGCCGAGGTGAGCGCCTGGCAGGCGCGGCCCCTGGAGCCGCAGTACCCAGAGTGATGTGCTTGCGGCGCAATCGCTCGACCGCAAAGGGTTGGACCCAAGCGGCGGCTGATCAGCGGCGCCATCGAGCTGGCCCGGAGGCACTGCCAAGTCTTCAACCTTTTCGGTTTGCGCCCTGCGGCGGATGGGATGGCACGCCTGCGGATGAATACCGCACGCTCAGCAACCAGTGGCTTGCCTGTTTGACCCAGACATCGACGATGAACCGATCGTTCGCGACGTGGGCAGCGCCCAGCACATCGTGCTGATGAAAACTGACGACCGCCACCGTGCCGTAATCGTGAACCGCCATGCCATCGATGCGCGCGTCCATCGGCTTGTCATGCAGCATCCACTGGATCCACTGCGCGCGCGGAATCGGCTTGCCGGGATCCGCAGCGGCACGCACTTCAAAGTTGGGGGCCAGCATGCCCTCAGCGGCTTTGGATTGCCCCGCCTCCAGCGCTTGCGCGAGCGCCTGCTCGCGATGATAGAACTCGGCCATAGGCCGGGTAAGGAGGGCCACTCGCCCCGGCGATTGAGTGACTGACGCGAATGTAGGAGCCGTGCAAACCAGTACGCCGAGCATCAGCCCCGTCAGGGCCGCCCCCGCGCGTGGTCGATGAAGTCGACGTTCGGCTCGGCGGAACCGCAGGATTACGGGTTGTTTGCTTGATGCATGCACCATAACAGGCCTCCAGGATTTTCAGACGATCAGGACATCGGTGTGCTGCTGCGCCTCAGGGTGACGCCAGAACGATTCGTTGGCGAATCGGCGGAACAGATCCGGCGGCAGGATGGTCTTGCGCGTGGTGGGGCTGACCTTGGCGCGCACGTCATGCAGCCCTGGCGTGCCCGCGCGCTGGTCGAAGGATGCGCCATCATCGAATGCCACGTGCTCGAAGTCATGCTCGAAACGGGGTTCGCCGATGAAATCGTACACCGCGCGCAGTGCGCGCACAGGGTCGCTCACCAGCGTTTCATACTGCAGGAGCATCAGGCGCTGGGTGTGCTCGCCGAAGAAGGCTTCCTTGAGCGCGCGATAGGCGAAGCCGACCAGGCCGTCTTTTTCGGCCAGGTGGTCCACGCGGGCGTAGATGGTGCCGCCCGCCTGGTAGTTGAAGATGGATGAGGGTTGATACTTGTTCTTGCGGACCAGGCGTTCCACGCTGTCGACGATCCAGGGCACCTCGCGCACGCACGCGATGATCCCGGCATCCGGGAACAGCTCATTCAACACAGCGATCTTGGTGCACCACAGGCGGTGGGTATCGAAAACGATGGGCGCAGGGGTCTGTATGTCGTAGTAGTTTTCGATCAGCCCCTTGAGCATGGCCTTGCGATGCGCGTCCGTGATGAACACGGAAAACTCGTTCTTGCCGCTCATCTCCGTCTGCAAGGTGTTGAACAGTCCGGCAACCGGCCCTGTCATGCCGGCGTAGAGGCATGGGTTCTGCCGGAGAATGGCCGAAAGCAGCGTCGAGCCCGACCTTGGAAGACCCGAGATGAAATGGATCTTGCGCTCCATGAATTCCTCGCTTGCGGCATTCTCGAGAAAGCTCGGCGCGGGGGGCCACGGTCGATTGCTGACCGATGCGACGCCGAGCGAAGTGGTGCTAAGGATGGTTCAAATCACAGAATCGTGTGCGTTGGCGGCGGCCATTGCATCATCCGCCGTAGCCACCATAGCCACCATAGCCGCCATAGCCGCCATAGCCGCCGCCGCTGGGTGGCGGAGCGCTTGAGCTGAGGGACAGGGCGCAATAACCACCCGCTGCATTCACCCAATTTTGTTGAATCAGATAGTCGCGGCCGCCCAAGTTCATGTTTGCCGTCGCGCCGTCAGCCGTCGTATAGGTATTGCCGGCCGATGCTCCGAAGTGCCACGCGCACTTGTCGGCGTTCTCCATGCCCTGACTGTCGTACCACGCGTTGCCGTCCGGATCGGTCGTCGCCTCCTCCAGTTCATGCGAGAAGATGCTGGCCATCGCATCGGCACCCGGGTTCTGGTTCGGACTGGTGGTCTGGTTCTGCTGCGGTTCGCAAGAGCTGGCGCACTGCGTGGCCGGGTCGCCCACGAAGGCGTACTTGATGTTGGAACTGCCCACCGTGGTGTTGTTGTGCCAGCCGCAGTACTGCGTGCAGAAGCCCGAGGTTTCATTGACGTCAGGCGACGTCATCACGAAGTAGACCCCGTTGGGATCGTTCGGCAGCGCGCCCGAGGAGATGGCATTGCTGACGACGCTGGCGACGTTCGCGTCCGACAGTTGCGTGCCGAAGGAGTAATTGTCGGTGGTCGAACCGGAGTAGGCGATGGCGTTCTGGATGGGGTTGCCGCTGCCATCCGTGTAGGTCGTGTTGATGTTGAAGTAGGGCGAGCCGCCCAGGTTCTGCGCGAGGTTGGTCAGGATGGTCGAAGCGGTGTTGCCGCTCCAATTGCCGTACCAGATGAAATAGACATCCTTGGTACCCAGCATGACCGGGCCACCGTTGTAGTTGATGCCGTTCCCGGTCGGGACGGCGGCCGAAGACGCCAGTGCCGATGTGGCCTGCGGCTTGCGACAAGCTTGCACACCCCAGCCCTTGCCGCTGGGTACCCACTGATGGGTCTTGCCCTGGCTGCAAAGTGTGCTGGAACTGGTGACATGGGCGATGGCAGCGCCACCGGTGCCCATGAGGGCGAAGCCGATCGCTAAGGCGAGAACACGTTTCCGCTGATTCATGTGACCTCCGATCAAGTTAAAGAAGTTAAAGGAAAGGGGGATTCACGTCCTTGGTCTTGGGTGTAGGTGCGGATGCGGCTTTGGCTTGAGGTGTTGCTCACAGCCGCACGCTGACGGCGCACTGCGACGGCTTGACATCACGACAAGCCCAACAGCCCGATCAATCACCTGAACGCGGACGAAACCCCGAGGCCACTTGTAACGGAACATTGCTGAATGTGACGACATATTGCGAAAAAGTAAATTCGGCGTGATGTGCTGTTAGGTGCGCCCTCGATCTTGGCATAGGCATTTGGCCTCACGGCTGCCTGTCGCGCCTCGATGCCAAGGGGCGTGCTGTAAATCGTGCAACGCACCATACGTTTCATGCGGGGGGTGGTGCACGGCGGCTGGCCCCAAACGCGTTCGCCGTCCCCAAGTGCTGCAGATCCTCCTCGTATTCGCGGGTGATGGCCCGTGCTCGCGCACGATTAGGAATCACATGGGGCGTGATCAGGAGAATCAGTTCGGTGCGGGCATGGGTGTTGTTGGTGCTGCCGAACAACTTGCCGAGGACGGGAATGTCGCTGAGCAGCGGAACCCCGTTGTCGGTCTGCGCGGTGTTCTGCTGGATCAATCCGCCCAGCAGCAAGGTCTCGCCGTCGCGCAGCGCAACCGAAGTCGTGAGCTGCCGGTTCAAGATGGTGTAGTTGCCCACGGCATCTTGCGTACCTGGTTGGCTGACGATCTGGTCGAGATCGAGATAGACGCGCCCACCTGGATTCACGCGCGGACGGACATCCAGCATGATGCCGGTGTCGATGTACTGGACTTCGCCGACGCTTAACGCGCCGGACGTCGAAGTCGTGCCGGTCGTAGGAAGGAGACCGCCGCTGATGTAGTTCTGGATCACCGGGATCTTGTCGCCCACGGTGATGGAGGCCTCATGGTTATTCAGAACGACCAAGGTGGGCGCAGACAGGACGCGCGTGTTGCCAGTTGACTCGAGTGCCTGAACGATGCCCTGGACATTATGCGAGACGAACGAGTAGTAGAGCGCGTCGCTGGCGGCGTTGTACGCCGCGCCGCCGAAACCCAGTGCCGCCGAGTGCTTGCGCCCCAGTTGCGAGCCGGTCGGCGGCGAGCCTGGCTGGGTGCCGACCAGGCCGCCCAAGTACCATTGCACGCCGTATTGCAGATTCCCAGTCAGTTCGACCTCCAGAATCCGCGTTTGAATCTCGACCTCGAGCGGCGCGACATCCAGGCTCTGAATGGCCGGCAGGAGATCCTGCCACTGGCTCTCACTGCACCTCACCAGCAACTGGTTGCTGTCGCGGATCGCGGTGATGTGGATGCCGTTGGCTGTCGAGACCGATACCCGTGCCGGCGTCGAGAGCGGGTTGAGGCCTTGGGCGCTATTCAGTCCGACGCCACTGCCGCCCATGCCCTGCCCCGTGCCGGCCGCGCCGTAGCTGGCGGTGGCGCCCATGGGGCTCCCCAGTTGGACGGGCTGCAGTCCCGGTGCGACCTGGCCGGACGGTGCCGACGTGCCGTTCGTGCTGCCGTAGAGTGAGCTGAGGTCCTCGGCCAGCGAGGTCGCCTTGATGTTCTGGACCTGATACACGTGCAGGGTGGCGCTGTTGGCCGCGCGGTCCATGCGCCGGATCCAGCGGTGGATCTCGGTGAGATAGGCCGGCTGCTGTGAGATGACGACGATCGCGTTGGTGCGCTCGATCGGCAGGAAATGCAACATGCCCGCCATCGGTGTGTTGCTCTTCGAACCGAAAGCAGACTGCAGCTCGGGGAGCAGCGTCTTGACTTGGGCGTGATGCAGCGCATAGACGCCGACCGACATGCCCTTGAACCAGTCGACATCGAAGATGTGGATCGTGCGTGCGTAGTTCGCCAGTTCATCGGGCGTGCCTTGCACGACCAACAGGTTGTGCTGCGGGTCGACCAGCAGTACGGCATGGGGCCGCGCAAACGGAGCCAGCAACTTGGCCATCTCCGCAGCGGCGATGTAGTGCAGCGGAAACAGCTCCGCCTCGGCACCGCTGCTCGGTGCCGGCGCCAGAAGACTGGGGGCGAGCACACCGGCCGATGCGCCGTTCGCAGGGGCGACGACGAAAGTGCCGCTCTGCTCGACCAGGGTGTTGCCGGTCCAGCTCAACAGCATCTCGAGGATGGGCAGCGCTTGCTGGGGCGTCACCGGCGCGGCGGTCGCAAAGGTGATATGGCCATGCACGCCCGGTGCGATCGAGTAGTTGCGCTTGAGCACCTTGCCCAGGATGACCTGTACGACGCCAGCAATGGGTTGATCGTCGAAGTTGAAGATGATCGAACCGTCGGCTGCGGGCGTTGCGGAAGGCAAGGCGCGCGCCGCGGCCGTGTCGATCAGTCCGCGGGTGCCGACTTGGACGTCGGCAGGGTTCGCGGCAGAGGCGCGCTGGATCGCCTGTGGCATCGGCGCGAAGGACTGCTCGGTCGACCGCAGTTCCAGATTCCGAGCGGTCGATGCCGAAGCGGGCTTGGGTTGCGCCCGGTGCGTGGCGGTCGCGCAGCCAGCGAGCGCCAAAACCAGAATCGGCAGGGCAAGGCGGAGTGGTTGAAATGGGCGCATGGGGCGTTGAGCTCAAAGGCGTACGGAGGACGGAATAGGGCGCGAGGACGCGGGCGCGACGCGGGCACCGGGTCGCACGGCGGTCGGGTGCGGCACAGGCGGAGCCTGGAGCTTGGTCACGGGTAGCCGGATCGCGAGGGGATGCGGCGGGATCGGTGGCCGCATCGTCGCGATGGGGGCTGCAGGTGTTTCGGCCGCGTCGGCCGGCGCAGCCACCTTCAGGGCCAGACGCAGGCGCTGGCCGCCGTCATCGAGATAGACGTGATGGGGTTGGATGCCCTGCACCAGCCAGTTCGTTCCTGGAACGAGATCGCCTTTGGACAAAGCAGTCGCACGGTGTGTCCCTACTTGGATCAAGGCCAGCGACAGCCCGGGGGCCTGGACGACGCCGGTCAGGATCGGCGTTCCTCGCATCGTCGGCGCGGAGGCGGTTGCCGCTGACCTTCGATCAGGCTTGCGATCGGAATTGAACAAGGGTGCGCGCGCGTACGCACCACGCAGAGCCAGAGGCATGGGTGCATCCGTCAGCGGCGCGAGCCGGATGGGCCGAACCGGCGCTGGCGAGGGCACCGGGAGGGGAGGCAAAGGCCGCTTTGCCCACCATGCGATGCCGATGAGCAGCAGCACCAGCGCGGCATTGAGGGCCACGAGGCCAAGACGAAGACGTGGGCGGGCCGTTTCACTCATGGGTGCGCGGATGGCTGCCAGAAGCCTTCGACGATCAAGTGCGCCTCGAGCGGACGCGGGATGGTCGCGGGTGTGGTGTCGACCACCGGCGCCTGGTAGGCGTCCAGAGTCGTGATGATCAGCAGCGGATGACTGCCCTCGATATGGGCCAGAACCTTGGCCAGGGCATCGGTGCCGCAACTCATCACCACCGAGAGTCGTGCGGTGCGGTAAGGTGACGATTCGGGATCCTGGGCGTGCAGCGGCGATTCCGAAAGGCTGACGCAGCCCGATCCCTGTCGGGTGGATACCAGCAGGATGCTCTGTACGGTCTGCAACAGCTCGGCTGCAGCGGCATTGCTGGCGTGTGCGGGCAACTCGACGCCCTGCATCACCAGATCGGTGTTGGCGGCTTGACGCATGTGGGCGAGCGCCTGTCCGTGGGCCACGGCCTCGATCGCTCGACGTTCTTCTCGCGAGATGCGCGCCTGCTCGCGGTGGTCGTACCGCAACGGCGCAATGAACAGCGGATCGATGATCCCCAGCATCAGCAGGAGCACGACCCCGAACAGTGCCAGCCAGGCCAGCACGTGCGCCTCGGTGGGCCGGAGCTTACGCATGCCCTGGCTCGGCCAGCGCGCGCAGCGCCGCAACGATCAGAAAGCGTTCCTTGCCGGTCTGGGCATCAGGCTGGACGGTGCCTTCCAGCGACGGATGACGCAGGTAGGGTGAGGCTTTCAGCACGTCGATCAGCGCCGGCGGATCCGGGCTTTCTCCCTGCAGCGTGATGCGACCGGAGTCGTGAATGCTCAGATGCTCGATCCAGGTCGAGCGCGGCAGCCGGTGGCTGAGGTCGTTCAGCAACACATCCATGCGCGGTTGCCGATGCAGGCGCTGGCGCAGAGCCTGCAGGGCCGCCTGCTGTGTCACAAGCGCGTGTTCTGTGCGGCGAATCTGCGCGGCATGCGATTCGAGGCGGTGCAATCGCGCTTCGCTCAAGGCCAGCCGATGGTCCACGGCATGGTGGAGCTCGATGCCCACCGCAAGCGCCAAGCCGATCGCTAGAAACCCGAGGCTGCGATCAATCCGCGCGCGAGGATTCGTCGCGCAGGCCCGCTCCAGATGCGGCAAGAGATTGAAGCCGTGTCGACTCGTGGCGCCCAGGGCGAAATCCACGCCATCGAGCCCAATGCCGTCGGCGCGCGCGCGTTCCAGCCATGGCGTCAGCGCGCTGCGTGGGAGCACAGCCAGTTCGATGGCGACCTTGCCTGCGGGCATGGGCTCCCGGACCTGGACGTCCCACACCACCTGCTCGGGTGTGAACGGGGTCAGGTGCTCGATCTGCAAAGGCATCGCGGAGGACAGCTGGCGCACGGCCGCAGCGGGCCACAACAGGCGCCGGCGCAGGCCCGACGATTCCGGCAAGATCAGGATTCGCCGCACATCGGGGGCATCGATGCTTGTCGCATCCACGTCACGTGTCGAGGTCGGGACGATGCGCACCTGATCCGAGGGATGCGCTGAACCGGGCGCGCAGATCGTCAGCTGGTCCTCGACCGGGACGATCCATGCTTCTCGCGAAGGCGGCAAGAAGCGCCGTCGCAGTGCGACAGGGAGCGGGGCAACGAGGTGTCGGCGCCATGCGTGCAGCAGCGCCGGGCCACGCGAGTGGCGCCAACGCATGGCCAACATGGTCACCCAGCCCTGTGCCGCACCCAGCCCGGCGCGCACGCGCGATCCCTCGATCATAGCCCCCTCTCACGGCCCTCGGCACTAGCCTACACGATGACGACGAAGTTGCGATGCTGCATCGCTGCAAGCGTGGGACTTGAGCCTGAGGCAATTGTCACAGGCTGTTTCGATCGAGCTGAGAGCCTTGACAGGGGTTGACGGCACCATTTAGCGTGCATTTAGAGTGTAAGCACGCGCGCAGTTCAGCACCTTACAGGGGGGTGTCATGAGGCGGATGCAGGGACGCAGATTCGCGTCGGTCTGGGGATTTCTCGCACTGGTTCTGGTCGCGGGCGCTGCGTGGGCATTGGCCTCGTGGGGTTTGCCTGAAAGCGCACAAGTCTGGCTGTCCTCGGACACGGGCGTGGCTCAGTTGGGCGTTTCGTCCGATGGCACGATGGCTCTCTCCACGTTGTTGGCGGGCGGCGGCTGGTTGACGACCGATGCTGCTTCAGGCGGGTTGTGGCTGCTCAACGGCCAGGATCATCTGGTCGCCCTGGGTCCCGATGGGGCGCTGGGAAAACCGCTCGATCTGGCGCCTGCGCTGGGGTCGGCGCAGCCGCTGGGTTTTGCGGTGGATGGCGCGGCGGACGCGGCCTGGGTGGTCACCCCGGACCAGTTGATCGCCGTCGCGCTGGGGTCGGCGCAGATCCAGCGGACCCCACTGCCTGCGGGCGTCGTCGCATGGACCCAGGATGCCGCACAGCACACGCTGTGGCTGGCGAGTGACCATCGCTTGACCGAGTACGACGTGCGCGGCCGGACCATGACGTCGTTGGTGTTGCCCGAAGTGCCGACCGCGATGGCCTATGACGCGAGCTCCGCCCAGATCTGGATAGCGTTCGCGAACCAGGTTGCGCGCTATACCGCGAGCGGGCGGCAAACCCTGCTGACACCGCGGCCCACCTTGGCGGCCGGCCCGATGGCCGCCGATGGCGCGGGCGGGCTGTGGATCGCCGGTCGAACCCACGTGGTCCATCTGGATGCCGAGGGCTACGTGCGCGTCCGCACGGCGGTGATGCCGGAGACTGCTGCATCGGCCGCCTCCACGTCGACGGCGAGCATCCAGGCCTTGGCAGTCGATCCGATCTCGCATGGCGCCTGGGTCAAGACCCCGACCGCGCTGGTCGCGTTGGATGCGGCCGGACGCATCGTGCAATCCGTACCGATCAACGGCCCGATGTCGGCGGGCACCTTCCGCAGCTTGGTACTGCGGGCTGTGCCGCCGACCGGTCCGCCGGCAAACCCAAGCCCCGTCCAGCCGACTCCGCCAGGCGGCATCCATACACCCGCCCTCGCCAACACCCCGGCCCATTCCAGCACCAACCTCACCTCGAACACCGCACAAGATGCCCGCTCTGCAGCGCTTCAGCCCTGCACGCGCGGATCGAGTGCATTGACCTGTGCGCCGAGCACGGCCGGCGCATCCTCCCATCCGCCGGCCCGCATCCTTTGGGTTGCCGCAGGCCATGACCTCTACCAGTTGCTGCCGCCCGCCACGAGTGCGCAAGCGCTGGATCGGCTGCCACGGCCGCAAACCGTGGCGGTCGATCCGACCGATGGCGCACTCTGGGCCTACCGCCACGGCCAGCTGTGGTCGGTGAGTCCGGCCGGCGTGGTCACGGTCGATGTGAAGCTCGCCGAACAGCATGACGACGATCACCGGGCATCTGTGGCCATCGATGGTACCCACGCCATCGTGTGGCTTGCGGTGGGGCGAACGCTGACGCGCTTGGACACCACCGGCAAAATCCTCGGCACGATCTCACTCAAGCACGGTGCGAATGGCATGAGCCTGGATACGGCCACCGGTCAACTCTGGGTCGCCGAACACCATGTGCTCGAAGCCTTCAATCCAAGCGGATCCCTTCTCTTCACTACGACGGTGCATGGCACGGTTCGCGCGCTGAATGCCGATGCCGACCTTGATGCGGTCTGGGTGGCCACGCAGCGCGATTTGCTGCGGTTGAGTGCGACCAGCCAAGTCCAACTGACCGTCAAGATGCACGGCAATGCGGATCGGCACATAGCCGCCGATGGCCAGGGCGGTCTCTGGATCGCCGGCGGATCGATGCTCCGTCATGTCAGCCCAACGGGTGTCATCGGCTTCGCACTGCAGCCGCTTGTCCGCGGCGCGGCTGAGGGCGGCACTATCCGCGCGCTGGCAGCTGATCCTTTGACTCATGCGGTCTGGGTCGAAGGCCGTCATCATCTGGTCGAGGAATCGTTGACCCAGCAGTCATTGGCAGCGATCGACAGTCGCACCTGGTCCCGCATCGACGAATCCGAAAGCCACTCTGATCATGACGACACCCAGCGCCATGCGCTGGGTCCGATGGCGCTGTACGTCGACACGGTTCCGCCCGTGCTGACGCTGGTGGCGCCTCCGGTGGGCACCTATACCAACAAGCCGCAGGTGTCGTTGAGCTTCTCATACAGCGACGTCGGTTCCGGCGTCGATCCCGGCACCCTGGCGATCCGGAACACCGCGACCGGCCTGCCCCTCGCCGTGTCCTGTCAGACCACGGCCAGTACGGCCATTTGCACGCCCGCAAACCCGCTGGCCGACGGCAGCTACGCGCTGAGCGCCACCGTTCAGGACTATGCCGGCAATACCTCGAAGCCGGTGGCGCTGCAGTTCACGATCGACACGGTGCCGCCCACGATCACGATCACCGCGCCGACGCGCACCCTCACCAACCAGCCGGATCTGACGCTGGCCGGCACGCTCAGCAAGATCGCCACCCTGACGGTCAACGGGCAAGCCGTCACCGTCAACAGCGCATTGCAGTTCAGCCTGCCGATCACGTTGACGGAAGGCACCAATACCTACACGCTGGTGGCCACGGATCGCGCCGGCAACGTCACCACCACGACGCTCACCCTCACGCTGGATACGGTGCCGCCGCCGCAGCCGGATCTCG
The DNA here is from genome assembly GCF_002077135.1 of Metallibacterium scheffleri. NCBI lineage: Bacteria > Pseudomonadati > Pseudomonadota > Gammaproteobacteria > Lysobacterales > Rhodanobacteraceae > Metallibacterium > Metallibacterium scheffleri. Next base: position 102,789 of record NZ_LDOS01000005.1, read on the forward strand.
GACTGTTCAACGTCACGGGTCCGACCAACGGCCAGGTCACGGTCACCGGCCAAGCCGGCAGCGTCCAAGGGGGCGATACCGTCACCCTGACCGATACGGTCACGGGCGCGACGGTCACGGTCACCGCGAATGCGGATGGCAGCTTCACGGCGACGCTGGCTGCGGGCTCCTCCGATCCGATCTCGGTGTCGGTGGAAGACCCTGCCGGTAACGTGACCCAGGCGCCCACGACGATCGAGGCCAGCAACCTGCCGCCCAGCCCGTCGAGCGAGGCACCCACGCTTCCGCCCACGGAGCAGGCGCCCTTCGTCGATCAGGTGAGCTTCCTGTACAGCGGCAGCAACCCGATCCAGACCGGCGTCGCGCCCGGGACGATCCAGCCGCTGCGTGTCGCTGTCATCCGCGGTCAGGTGCTGGACCGTGCCAACCAGCCGCTTTCCGGCGTGACGGTCACCGTGCTGGGCCATCCCGAGTACGGTCAGACGTTGACCCGCACCAGCGGCTGGTTCGATCTGGCGGTCAACGGCGGCGGCACCGTGGTGCTGAACTTCACCAAGGCCGGGTACCTGATGGCGCAACGCACGGTCAATGTGCGGTGGGGCAACTTCGCCATTGCGCAGCCGCTGGTCATGATCACGCCGGATCCGGTCGCGACATCGGTGACCTTCGGCAGCGCCACGACGTCGATGCAGGTGGCGCAAAGCAGCGTCCAGGTCGGCCAGAGCGGCACGCGCCAGACGACGGTGTTCATTCCGGCGGGGACCACGGCGACCGAGGAGTTGCCGAATGGCACCAGCCAGCCGCTGACGACGGCGCATCTGCGCGCCACCGAGTTCACGGTCGGCACCAACGGCCCGCAGGCGATGCCGGCGGCGTTGCCCGCGACCTCGGCCTACACCTATGCAGTCGATTTGAGCCTGGATGAGGCTCAAACAGCCGGGGCGACGACGGTGCAGTTCAGTCAGCCGGTGCCGGTGTACGTCAACAACTACCTCGGCATCCCCATCGGTACCAACGTGCCGGCCGGTTGGTACGACCCCACAGTCGGAGCATGGAAGGGTTCGACCGATGGCGTGGTGCTGAAGTTTCTCGGGGTCGATGCCAACGGCGATGCCGAGGTCGACCTGACCGGCAGCGGCACACCGGCCACGGCCAGCCAGTTGAGTGCCTACGGCATTACCACCGCGGAACTGGCGCAGATCGCCAAGACCTTCACGCCGGGGCAGAGCTTCTGGCGGGTATTGGCGCCGCACTTCACGGACTGGGATTACAACTACGGCTACAACCCACAAGCGGGCTATCTACTGCCGCCACCGCCGCAACCGACCCCCCCACCGAAGGCGAAGTTGCGCGATACCCCACACGATCATGTCTGCACGGGCTGCCAGATCGATGCCGAAAACCAGCGTGTCGGCGAAACCATACCGATTGTGGGTACACCCTATGCCCTGCACTACGAAAGTGCCACGCCAGAGAGTATCCAGACAGCCACGATCAACTTCCCCGTCACGACGGCGAACCCGCCAGGACCGGGGGTTACAAATCTGCTCTCGACGATCCAGGTAACCGTCGATGTTGCTGGGCGCAGCATCGTAAAGAACTTCGATCCATCAGTACCCAACCAGTCCTTCACCTATACGTGGGATGGGCTGAATGCCTACGGGCAGCATGTCGATGCTCCGACCACGGCGACCATCTTTCTGGCTTATGTCTGGAAAGAGTCCTACGGTGCGTTCGTCGGCGGCACGCCGGGTGCCAATCAGAGTTTTGCCTTACCGGCCGGCGCCATAATGACCGGCTATGCCCATGTGGATGACACGGTTGCGTCCACTCGGCGCTGGACTCAAGTGCTCTTTGCGGGAACGCAATCTCCCTTGGGCTTGGATCGCTGGTCGGTCACACATGTCAACGCGTATGACAGTTACCGTGGTGTGCTTTACAAGGGTGATGGTTCGGTACTCAGTGGCCAGAGCTTCGGCAATAGCGAGTTGGGGGTGAACTTTGCAGGCGAAGGTGTGGCTCACAGCGGTAGCGCAACGGGTGACGGTGGCCCAGCGACACAGGCAACATTTTGGGATCCTGCTGCAGTCGCAGCAGCTCCCGATGGGACTGTTTACATCTGGGACTCGCAAGATTATTGCATTCGCAAAGTGGATCCGACCGGCATCATCACGACATTTGCCGGTATTTGTGGGACCTATTCAAATGGCGAATCGTTCACCCAAACCCCTGTGCCAGCGAATACGATAGCGATCAATACTCAACAGAATTACAACATGGCTATCGGACCTGGTGGCAGTCTCTACATTGGTGATCAAAACGGCATTGTAAGAATCACGCCTGCCGGCGTTGGAGCGCTCATCGCAGGGGGTGGAGCTTTGGCACAATTGGCGAACTTGCCCAAAGCCGGAGCAAGTGCTCTCGGGGCATTTATCGAAGGCTCCTTCGTAGTATCTAGGAGTCATTCGATCTACTTCATCGGGTATTACACAGGCCATGTATGGAAGATTGATCAAGATGGAATTTTGAGTATCGTTGCAAATAACGGTTTCAGCTACAATTATGGCATTCGCGGACTTACCTTGTCAGAAGACGGAAGGCCCATTTTTGCCATTGCAACTCCCGAGGGTGGTCAGGTCTGGGAGGTCAATCCGCAGGGTCAGCTTGAGCTGCTTGCTGGGTTCAATGGCGGTCAATACACACCCTATTCCCCGCTCCCTTCACTTGCTTCCGATACCTCACCAGATGTTTATACCTATTTGCCTGAGCCTTGGGGTTTGGCAACAGGGCCACATGGAAGTATCTATTATTCTTATGATTATGGCCCTGTACTGCGCTTAGACCCACAAGGATGGATTCGCTGTGTTGTCGGGTGTGGGCCTATCCAGTACCCGAGTTCGATCCCTTTTCCAGCGGGTGGCATAGCAGCAGAATCGATTTCTCTTGATGACCCATTCTCTCAGCAAGACTTTGCTGTCGGACCCGATGACTCGATCTATGTCGCTGAATTTTACCATGACCGTATTTTGAAGGTCAGCCCTGCGTTTCCCGGACTGACCTTGGGAGAGTCCTACGTGGGCTCTTCGCATGGACACAAACTATACGTGTTCAATACCGTAGGTCAGCATGTCGAGAGGGTCTGCGCTGTTTCGTGTGGTGGACAAGACGCTTGACGCAGGGTAACGGACTGGCGTTCGATGCGCAGCTTTGCGAGCGAGCGTGCGATGACGGATGCGATGACGGAGTTGTTCACGGCGGCGTTGGGACTGGCGACGCCGTGGCGCGTCAAGGCCGTGCGCTTCGCGCCGGAGACCCACGAGATTCATTTTGATGTGGTCTGCGAGGCCGCGCGCCTGACCTGTCCGCGCTGTGCTGCGCCGGAGCAGCCGATCCACGACCGGCTGCATCGCGATTGGCAGCATCTGCATTTCTTCCAGTACCGCGCCCTGATCCACGCCGAGCTGCCGCGCGTGCGCTGCGGCGTGTGCGGAGAACGGGGCGACCGCGAGGTGCAGCAGGTGCCGGTGCCGTGGGCGCGCGAGCGCAGTGGCTTCACCCTGTTGTTCGAGGCGATGGTGGTGACGTTGGCGGGGATGTCGCGGATGCCGGTGCGGCGCATTGCGGCGTTGCTCGGGGTCCGCGATGCGCGGTTGTGGCGCTCGCTGGGGGCGCTGGTCGATGCCGCCTATGCCCAGGCGGACATGGCCGGTGTCGAGGCCGTGGGCATCGACGAGAAGCACGTCGGTCGCGGCCGGGTGGTGACCGTGGTGCACGATGGCAGCGCGGCGACCCGCGGTCGGGTGCTGCATCTGAGTGAAGGCTGCAAGGCCGAGAATGTCGGCGTCTTCGTGGAGACCCTGAAGGCGCACGGCGGCACCCCGGACGCGATCCAGCGCTGCAGCATGGACATGGCCAAGAGCTACCTCGCCGGCGTCCGCAAGCACCTGCCGCAGGCCTTGCCGTGCTTCGACCCGTTCCACCTGATCAAACTCGCCAACGAAGCCGTGGACGCGGTGCGTCGGGCCGAGGTCGCGCAGGAGCCGGCGCTCAAGCGCACCCGCTACCACTGGCTCAAGGATGCCAGCGACTGGACCCGCAAGGAGATCAACCTGCACTGGCTGCGCCACTCCGGCCTCAAGACCGCGCGCGCCTGGCGCTTGAAAGAACGCTTGCGCGACATCCTTGCCTGGCGTCGCCATCCGCAGGTGCCGGTGCTGCTGCTGATGGACGGCTGGATCCGCTGGGCGCGGCGTTGCCGGTTGCCCGCCTTCAAGCGTCTGGGAAAGACCTTTCAGACCCATCTTGAAGGCATCCGCAACATGCTCGCCCACGCCACCACCTCCAACGCCGCCGCCGAATCGATCAATGCCGATATCCAGGGCGCCATTGCCCGCGCCCGCGGCTTCCGCACCTTCCGCAACCTGCGCACCATCGTCTACCTGCTCAAGGCCCGACTCGACTTGCCGGCTTCACCATTCCAGCCGGTCATAACCTGAACATTCCACACGAAACGGCATGGACCCTGTCGAGACCTTGGATGCATTGACTGGCCGGCCGATTTATACATTCCAGTACAGCAGCGATGGGTTGCTTACAAGCCTGGCTGATGCTGAGGGTCGCGTCACGACGATTCAGCGCGACGCACAAGGCAATCCGATCAGCATCACGGCGCCTGACGGGCAAATCACGCAGCTCTCGACTCAGACAGTAGGGGGTGCTTTGCACTTGTCCTCGGTTACCAATCCTGCCGGCGACACCTGGAAAATGGGCTACGACCCAACGTCAGGCGTGCTGACTTCGTTCACTGATCCGAACAACAATATCGAGCAATACAGCTACGACAGCAACGGCTTCCTGAGCAAGGTTGTTGATGCCAACGGGGGCGGTTGGACGCTGTTGCGCACCGGATCCACCGATCAGAGCGGTCCGTATACCGTCACGATGACTTCGGCGATGGGGCGGACCTACAGCTTTGCGGTTTCGCAGCAAAGCGATGGCAGCAATTTGGATGTTGCCACGGCACCAGACGGGACCGAGTCTTCGCTCGACATCACGCCGAGCGGCCAGCACACCACGACAGCCGCGGATGGCACCGTGACGACGGCGCAGCTCTCCGCAGACCCACGTTTCGGCCTGATGTCTCCGGTCCCCAGTAGCGTGACCATCAAGACACCGTCCGGTCTCACTTGGACTGGCGGCGAGACCCGCACCGTTAACCTGCAATCGCCTTCAAACTTGCTCAGCCTCACCAGCTTCACGGAGACGCACACGGTCAACGGCGAAACCTGGACCTCGGCTTACAACTCCGCAGATTTGACTTGGAATCTGTCCACACCGGCTGGGCGAACCTCGAGCGTCACCGTCAACAGCTTGGACCTTCCCGTTGAAGTCTCCGTGCCCGAAATTGCCCCGGTCACGATGACCTACGACAGCGCCGGGCGTATCCTGAGCGAGAGCCGCACGAACGGAACCAGTACACGGACAACCGCGTTCAGCTATTACCCCAGCGGGCCGTCGAAAGGTTGGCTCGAGTCCGCTACCGATCCGACTGGCCAGACAGTGAGCTACCAATACGACCCGGCTGGTCGCGTCACGCAGGAAACGCTGCCCGATGGTTCCGCCGTGGGTTTCACCTACGATGCCAATGGCAATCTGACCGCGCTGACGCCGCCGGGTGAATCCGCACATACCTTCAGCTACGACGCGGTCAATGACACGACCAGCGACACCTCGCCGACGGTGGCGGGCCAAACCCCGCTCGCCTTCCACTATGCCTACAACCTCGATCGGCAATTGACCGGCATCACGGAACCCGATGGCAGTAACGTGGCGCTGGCTTACGACAGCGGCGGACGCCTCAGCAGCGTGACATTGCCTGGCGGCAGCGTCTATCAGTACGCCTACACGACCAAGACCGGTCAGGTCGCATCGATCACGGCTCCGGGTGGCGAGTCGCTGGATGAAACCTGGGACGGATTCCTGAACACGCAAACACAGTGGGCGGGTCCAGTGGCAGGCACGGTGAGCCGAACGTTCGATGACAACTTCCGCGTCAGCACGCTGAGTGTCGATGGAACCGCGACGAACTATGGCTACGATGCCGATGGCCTGCTGACTCAAGCCGGCAGCTTGGCCGTGACCCGGGATGCACAGAATGGCCGTATCACCGGCACGACCGCCGGCGATGTCAGCACGGCGCGCACTTACGATGGCTTCGGTGCCGTTGCATCGCTCGACACCAACACCGGCACGACGCCGCTCTATCAGGCGAGCTACACCCGTGATGCCGATGGCCGCATCACCCAGGCGGTGGAAGACCAGAACGGCGTGACCACAACGTGGAGCTATACCTACGACAGCCGCGGCCGATTGTCCACAGTCAGCGAGAACGGCAGCGTGATCGACACCTATGGTTACGATGCCAATGGCAATCGCATCAGCGTGAATGGCCAAACGGTGGCCACCTACACCGCCGATGATCAACTGACGTCTTACAACGGGGTGCCGTACACCTACGCTGCGGACGGCAGCTTGGCCAGCGCTGGCTCGACGACCTACCAGTACGACGCCTTGGGGCACCTGCTGGAGGTGAAGACGCCTACTGAGACCATCACCTATACCTACGACGGCCTGGGCCGACGGGTGGGCAAGTCGGTCAACGGCACCTTGGTGCAGGGCTTCCTGTACGCCAACGGCATCAACCCGATCGCTCAGCTGGATGGCCTAGGCAACGTCGTCGCGACCTTTGTCTACGGCACACGGCCCAACGTGCCGGACCTGATGCTCAAGGGCGGCGTGACCTACCGGATCATCAGCAACGAGCTGGGCAGCCCGGTCGAGGTGGTCAACACCGGTACCGGCGCGATCGTGGAGCAGGTTACCTATGACCCGTGGGGCAACATCACCAGCGACAGCAACCCCGGCTTCCAGCCCTTCGGGTTTGCCGGCGGACTGGTTGACGCGGACACCGGACTGGTGCACTTCGGGGCGCGGGATTACGATCCGGTCACCGGGCGCTGGACCACGCGCGATCCGCTGAGCTTCGGTGGCGGCGACACGAACCTGTATGGGTATGTGCTGCAGGATCCGGTGAATCTAAGCGACCCCCTCGGGTTGATTAATGTTGTAGCGCAAGTGGGCGGAGCTGGCTACATGGGAGTTGGTGGCGAAGGAGCACTTGGTGTGTATGTTACCGCCACGACTACATTTCCCTATGTTGATGCCGGAGTGTATGCGACCCTTGGCGGCGGCGGCGGTCAGCTGCTCGGTGGGGCTGTGGAGGGAGGCTTAGTCAAAGGAAATGAAAGCAACATCAAAGGCGTCAACTGGAATGCTGAAGGCGCTCTTCCAGGGTTATCGGGTGATTTAATGTTTGCGAATGGCGAGCCTGCAGGCGTTGTGTTTGGTCCCGGAGCTGAGGCTGGGGGTGCAGTAGGTGTAACAAAAACATGGGCATTCGGTCTCAACGACCTTGGTAATTGGCTTGGAGGGGCGCTCTATGAGCACTTTCATCCCTATAATTCTAACTTTATGTTCATGGGATGTAACAATGCGAGACCTGTAAAATAAATTGGGCGACACAAAAATGATAAACTATAGGAGTGCTTCTATATATCGAAAAGGCTGGATGGCTCTAGCCGGCGCAATGTTGTTTTGTTTTATATTCGGTATTCTATTCATATACGTTTCTATATGGTTTGGCATTCCGTTTTTTGTGGTGGTCTTTGGTGCCCACTTTGTCCTTAAGAAAATTGTTTGTCCGAACTGCGGAACTTCAGTTCTATATCAGGGTTCTATAGGAGGAATGGCAATTGAGGGAGGCTTCATCAGGAAGAAGTGTCAAAGATGCGGCTGGGATTTAAGAAAAAATCCGTGATTGGAAACGATAGGACCGCCGCAAGGCGCTCACTCTACGGCTACGACGCCAACGGCAACCGGGTGAGCGTGAACGGCACGTCCATCGCCCGTTACAACGCCGACGATCAGCTGGTGCAGTACAACGGCACTTCGTACAGCTACGCCTCGGATGGCAGCCTGGCCAGCGTCGGTTCGACGACCTACCAGTACGATGCCTTGGGGCACCTGCTCGAGGTGAAGACGCCAACTGAGACCATCGCCTATACCTACGACGGCCTGGGCCGGCGGGTGGGCAAGGCGGTCAACGGCACCTTGGTGCAGGGTTTCCTGTACGCCGATGGCCTCCACCCGATCGCCGAGCTGGATGGCAGCGGCAATGTCGTGGCGACCTTCGTGTACGGCACCCGGCCGAATGTGCCGGATCTGATGATCAAGGGCGGGGTGACCTACCGGATCATCAGCGATCAACTGGGCAGCCCGGTCGAAGTGATCGACACGGCCACGGGTGCTGTCGTCGAGCAGATCAACTACGACGCGTGGGGCAATATCACCAGCGACAGCAACCCTGGGTTCCAGCCGTTCGGGTTTGCCGGTGGCCTGTACGATGCCGACACGGGACTGGTGCACTTCGGGGCGCGGGACTACGATCCAGTCACCGGGCGCTGGACCACGCGCGATCCGCTGGGCTTTGCGGGCGGCGACACCAACCTGTACGGTTATGTGTTGCAGGATCCGGTGAATGCAGTGGATCCGTTTGGGCTTTGGCAGTTTACTCTCGAAGGCGGATTGGGGGTGGGTGGCCTTATTACCTTTGGCGATAATGGGGGGCAGTGGAATTTAGGATTGTATCTTGGTGCTGCAGAAGGTGCGACCGCCAGTCTGAATCCAGAGGATTCCGGGTGTCACTCCAGTGGTGTCCATGTCAGAATAAAAGGCAACGCGAAACTTGGGTTCGGGCCAAATCTGGATCTTTCAGCAACTACGGGGATGCAAAATTCCTCGGTTGAGCTAGGAGGGAGGGTTCCGGGGACTCCACTAAACCTGGGTGTTGAGGAAAAAAATGGCCAAATTAATTCCTCTATCCAAACTAAGATTACTTTTGGTGAGTCCGGGTTTCTTGGGGCCGGCGGTACGGTTTATTTCTAGCTTTTAGGAGGAGTTGCGAATGAGATGGCTGGTATTGCGAATCTTTATAACGGCTATAGTGGCTTGGGAGCTGGTATCTCTATCTACAACAAAGTCCAATGTCAATTGGATTGCTTGTGCTTTGATCTCGGTTGCTACGGGTCTGGGTACCTTTATTTGGTTTTCTTATGCGAACAGTAATAACAAGGTCGATTGGTCTCGTCCATTTTCTCTTACGGAGCCATTTCTTCCAATGATGGCTCATCCGTTGCGTTACTGGATATTGGCGGCTTTTGTTCTTTCGGTGGGCGGTTTCCTTTCTCTTTTTCGGCCGATAATAGTCGGTAGCGCTCCAACGGCTTTAGGCGGGACTTTTTTGGGTATGGGCCTATCTATTTATTTGGGAATATCTCTTGTGAGGGTGCTGGTAAAGCCGTGACGTCGGTAGTTCTCTGCCCTGAATCGGCCACGCTGGCCCGCGATGCCGGCGGGCGGATCACGCAGGAATTTGAGGATGTCAACGGCGCCACGATCACCTGGGGCTACACCTACGACAGCCGCGGGCGGCTAACCACGGTCAGCGAGAACGGCAGCGTGATCGACACCTACGGCTACGACGGCAACGGCAATCGCATCAGCGTGAACGGCCAAACGGTGGCCTCCTACTATGCCGATGGCCTCCACCCGATCGCCGAGCTGGATGGCAGCGGCAATGTGGTGGCGACCTTCGTATACGGCACCCGGCCGAATGTGCCGGACCTGATGATCAAGGGTGGGGTGACCTACCGGATCATCAGCGATGAGCTGGGCAGTCCGGTCGAAGTGGTCAACACGGCCACGGGCGCTGTCGTCGAGCAGATCAGCTACGACGCGTGGGGCAAGATCACCAGCGACAGCAACCCTGGGTTTCAGCCGTTCGGGTTTGCCGGTGGCCTGTACGATGCCGACACGGGGCTGGTGCACTTCGGGGCGCGGGACTACGATCCGGTCACCGGGCGCTGGACCACGCGCGATCCGCTGGGCTTCGCGGGCGGGGATACCAACCAGTATGGGTATGTGTTGCAGGATCCAGTCAATTCATTTGATCCCTATGGGGCATTCGTATTGCCAATGCTTAATCAGGGTTTTGTTGACTTCACTGCAGGATTTGGGGACTCGCTAGTGAAAGCGCTCACATTTGGCTACGGTGATCTGGCAGAGACACGTCAGATTCTGGGCATTGACGGTGCGAATGAATGCAGTGCCTTTTACCACAGCGGCGCCGCCTCGGGTGCTGCATATGGCACGGGCCTGGAAGCTGCGGCATTAGCGTACGCGCCGGCCGCTGTTGCAGCATACTCAGCGTCCGGCGGCCGAGCGGCACTGCTCGCGGGCTCTTTGTATATTGGCAATGGCGGTGGTGACTTGGCCAGCTACATGGCAGCACAACAAGAGGCAAGCGCTATTGGTCTTACCGTACAGTATGATATAACCACCACGCCTCTATGGCTGAGTCCATAATGATGGTACCCCAAAAAATTAGCGCCTTACAACTTGCGTCAGAGAAATATGAAAGACGCGAATATGCTAGTGCAATCGAGCTTCTCGAGCCCCTCGCGAAATTAGGGGATGTTAAAGCTAAAAGTTATCTAACGGAGATTTATTGGCGAGTCGAAGGTTATAAAGATCTGAGACGAGCCGCACTGTTGCAAAAAGAATTGAATGATAACTATGAGTCAAATACAATGGCTTATGAGCTAGGAATCTTCAGGGAAGCACTGATGTTGCTAGAGGCATCGGACGATCCTAATAATGGTAGATTAAATAGTCTGTTTATGAGTTTGAAGAACTCACGCAACGATCGTAACTTAGTGCTTGCTGCAAGTATGGCCAAGAGTGATAGAATTATTGAGCAAAACCGCGACAACCCGCTTGCTCTTTATATGAAGGCGTTCGCACGCGCATCACGGCTCGATCAAAAAATTCGGATTCTCGGCTTACTGGTATTCGAAATCTTCAGCCCATCGAAGAACGCCGTTGTGGTTTACCCGCGTCCAAGAAAATGAACATCACGATAGCTCGCCGGGCCATTAAATTTTTTGTTATATTAGCGATGACGCTGCTTGCCGGGATATTGATCTACGCAGAATTTGCCAGATCTAATTTTAGCATTCATTGTGTGTCAGGTGACTACGACTATGGTTGCAATGCCCCCAATCTGAATATTGTGCTGGTGACTATCATTGCATACATTGCAGCCATAATCTTTATTTTACGCTGGAGATCAAAATAGAAAATCTTACCGGATCATCAGCGATCAATTGGGCAGCCCGGTCGAAGTGGTCAACACGGCCACGGGCGCTGTCGTGGAGCAGATCAGCTACGACGCGTGGGGCAATATCACCAGCGACACAGATCCGGGCTTCCAACCCTTCGGCTTTGCGGGCGGCCTGTACGATGCCGACACGGGACTGGTGCACTTCGGGGCGCGGGACTACGATCCAGTCACCGGGCGCTGGACCACGCGCGATCCGCTGGGCTTTGCGGGCGGCGATACCAACCTGTATGGGTATGTTTTGCAGGATCCGATCAATTTGGATGATCCCAGTGGACTATTCTTATGGCCTCCTGATTAGCGACGACGCTCAGCCGGCTGTCGCGTGATGTGAGACGTACCGAGCGCAACCTCTGGGTCATGTTGCGGGACGGAGAGCCGACATGGCCATGAACCAGGTGCAGTTCCAGGCGGGGTTGTCGATGGCGCAGTTCATCCAGCGGTATGGCACCGAAGCGAAGTGCTACCGGGCGCTGTACCGAGCGCGCTGGCCACAGGGGTTTCGCTGCCCGCAGTGCGAAAGTCGGCCGCGCTCGCGGTTTCGTCGCGCGGGCCGGGTGTATTACCAGTGTCGCGCCTGCCGGCACCAGACGACGCTGACCAGCGGGACCGTGTTCGAGGGCAGCAAGCTGCCGCTGACAACATGGTTCCTGGCCATGCACCTGTTGACCGGCAGCAAGACCAACATGTCCGCGCTGGAACTGAAGCGGCACCTTGGCGTGTGCTACGACACCGCCTGGAAGCTCAAACACAAGATCATGCAGACCATGACCGAGCGCGAAGAGCCACGCCAGCTCGCGGGCTTCGTGCAGATCGACGATGCCTACCTGGGTGGCGAACGCAACGGTGGAAAGCCGGGACGTGGCTCGGAGAACAAGCAGCCGTTCGTGGTGGCCGTGGCCACCGACGAGACTTTGGAGCATCCCACCTTCGCGGTCATCGAACCGGTGCGCAGCTTCGACAGCGCTTCGCTCACCGACTGGGGCCAGCGGCGCCTGGCACCTGATGCGGAGGTCTTCAGCGACGGCCTGGGCTGCTTCCGGCGCGTGGTTGAACTGAACCACGCGCACACCGTGTTGGAAACCGCGGGCGGGCGCGCCGCCACCGAGGTCAAGGGCGCGCGCTGGGTCAACGTCGTGCTCGGCAACGTCAAACGGGCGATCAGCGGCTGCTACGACCAACGGAAGTCCCCAAGGGACCACGCCATGCGACAGGCCAAGTACGCGCGGCGATATCTGGCCGAGGCCGCCTACCGTTTTAACCGCCGCTTTCGCCTCGCCGAGATGCTGCCGCGACTGGCGCGCGCCATGACGCTGTGCAAGCCTTGGCCAGAGCCGAAATTGCGCGCCGTCGACAATTTTCATGGCTGAGCGTCGTCGCTAATCAGGTATGGCCTTGGGAGAGCCCTGTAACGGTGGAAGGCGGAACGCAGGCCCAACAGCAGGTAATTCAAGCCGATGCCCGCCTCATATTCTCAACGCCGCGGGGGCAATGGTTGATGCACGAGATAGTTGGCCCTTGGTATGACCACGGAAACCCGCAGACCATCTATCTTAACAGCCAGCATAATGATAGTGCTTTATTAGGCGATGGCGTTGTGAATATAGACCCGAATGATCATCCTTGCATTAACACGACAGAAGGTCGCCGTCCCGCATCGACATTGAGGATTCTCGCTCATGAACTTGGGCATTCAGTAACGGGTAGAGGTGATGACGGCCCGGGTATGATGAACAACATAACCTGGAACGAAAATCCCATCATGATGGAGCTTGGACGACCACCCAGAACCTCATATTACTGAGCATATAGTAATGAAGTATTTTTTTTCAATAGTGGGGTTCGCAGTTATAGGCATTGCGATTGCTGCGTGTTCTCAAGAGCATGTTGCGTGTCAATGGGATGCGAATGCCACAAAATCATGGCCGTTAAAATTAAAAGATGCGAAAAATGACGCAAAAAAAGCATATTTGCGCGGAGATTTCAGATTTATTGGAATCAACGGATATACTTTGCAGGTGCCTGGAATCAGTTACGCTAACATTAAAAATTATGATTACGGCACTGTAATTGTACCTGGCACAAGTGATGCAATATGCGACGCCAAGCAAAAACATTTTGTAGAAAATGCGACACTATATGCTAAGAAATATAATCAAGAAATACTATATCTGTTGAAGCGCGGCGGAGATTGACCAGAAACCAATGGATTGCGCGGTGAGGTGATACTCAAGGGCGGGGTGACCTACCTGTCAGGCTCCGTGTGATTCTATCTTGCAGCGTGTCTGGCGCCTGAGCGCGGCGCGTGATGCGATGAGTGAGCAGTTTGAAAAACCCGTCTTGAACTCGCCATACGCGGCCTGATCGATCGCGTGGCGCGGTGCACCGATGAAGTTGCTGCAGCGGTTGCCTTTTGCTGCGTCCTGATTCTCGTTTTCCCTTGCTCCAGGTGCACGTTCCCTGTGCCCTGACCGCCCGAGTTCGACACATTTTTGCGCAACTGATTGATTCGCCTATGTTGCGATGGTGGAAATTGGCACTACAGGGCGATGTCGAAGGGTTCTTTGGTCGGGGTGTCGAGTTGAAGTTGGTCGAACAGAGCGAGCTGCTCGGGGCTGAGGTCGGTCAGGCCGCTGGCGGTGCCCTGACCGGCGATACGCACCTGGTGAAGCTGGATGTGGCGTGCGATTTCCAGGGCGCGCTCCGGCGAGTAGGCGCTGCCGGAGGCCTTGAGTTGCATGCGCAGCAAACGGTACAGCACCCCCGAGTTCGACACATTTTTGCGCAAGTCATTGATACGCCAAGGTTCATGCGATCGAAATTGGCACTACAAGGCGATATCGAAGGGCTCTTGGCTGGGGATGCCGAGTTGAAGTTGGTCGAACAGAGCGAGCTGCTCGGGGCTGAGGTCGGTCAGGCCGCTGGCGGTGCCCTGACCGGCGATACGCACCTGGTGAAGCTGGATGTGGCGTGCGATTTCCAGGGCGCGCTCCGGCGAGTAGGCGCTGCCCGAGGCCTTGAGTTGCATGCGCAGCAAACGGTACAGCACCAGGGCCAGAAAGCAGATCAGGGCGTGGGCGCGGATACGTTCGGGCAGGCGGTGGAACACCGGGGCGATCTCGATCTCGGACTTGAGTACGCGGAAGCCGCGCTCGATGTCGGCCAGGCTCTTGTAGCGCGCGATCACTTCGGCAGGATCGAGGTCGCTGGTGTTGGTCACCAGCAGCAGCTTGCCGTCGTTGAGTTCGGCCCGCTTGAGCGCGGCCTCGTCCTCGGTGTAGGCGAACCGGTCGGACTGCAGGTCGACCTTGATGATCGATCCCAGATGGGCGTCGCTGACGGCGCGAAACAGCCATGCCTTGGCGCCCGAGTCGCTCAGGCGCCGACCCTTGAAAGCGGCGCCGGCGTCCTGGGCATCGAGCTTGCCGGCGCGTCGCTCGGCTTGCTGCGTCAGCATCTCGATGGTCTGGCGCCGCGCGGCGCTCTGCTGTGCAGCCGCCTGAGGGTCGTGCGCCCAGATCAGGCGCAGGCCCTGCCAGGCGGTCTCGCCGATGACCTCAGCCTTGGCCTGCACGCCGTGCTCGGCCTGCACGGCGCCGAGGATCTCGTTGAACTCCCCATAGCGGCGCCCGGGCACGGCCAGGATGAACTCCAGGGGTTGTGCCGTCTTGCCGATGCGTACCGTCTGCAGCCACTCCAGGTTGTCCAGGCTGAGCAGCCCGCGGTCGGCCACCAGCACGACGCGCTTGACCGGGTACAAGGCCAGGATCTCGTCAACCACCGCATGCAGTGTCGGCGCCTCGGCCGTGTTGCCCTCCCAGACGCGGTGCGCGATGGGCAGGCCTTCCGCAGTCTGCACGACCCCGAGCATGACCTGGCGGCGGATGCCGCCGTCCTTGGACAGGCCGAACTGGCGGATCTCGCCGGGCATCTCGCTGTGCCCCTCGATGCCGATCGTGGTCATGTCGTAGAACACGATCGACAGATCCTGGTCGACCAGCGGCCGCAACAACGCCGCCAGGGTGCGCTGCATCGCCTCACTGCGCTCGGCCAGGGTGTCCATGGTGCGCAGCAGGCGCTGGTGCGTAACCGAGGCGCTGTCGACTTCGGGCACGCGCGTGCCTTCGAGCCAGCGCAGCACGCCGAGCTTGGACGTCGCATCGCTCAGGCGATTGAACACCATCACCCGCAGCAATCGCTCGGCGTCGAAGGCGCCGTGGGCATTGCGCAGGACACGGCGGAACGCCGCGTCCCAGCCCAGCTTGTGCCACAGCGCGTGCAGCATCCAGGTGTCGCCCACCGCCAGCGCCGGAGCAAAGCGCACCGAGGGCGCCTGCGGCTCCTCGCCGTCGATGACGCGGTGCAGACCGCGGATCAGGGCGTCGGCCGCGCCGGTGCGGACCTGCTCCAGGCGACCCAGCGTGGCGACGACGCGCTGGCGGGAGACGCCATGGTCATCGCGGTACGCCTCCACGAGCTTGACGTAGTTGCGCGATCCGGAACGCGTGAGCTTGACGAACATGTCGCCACTCTACCGCATAAAAGAAGCCTACTGAGCCTACTCTGCGAAATGACGTGTCACTACAGCATGGCCGCTTCAGACGAGCCCAAACCCTTGTCGCCACACACCTTCAGAGCAAAATCTCCGCTCGTAGACGTCGAACTTGGGGGTACTGGCTGGTGGATGGCTTGGCCGACCACGGCTATCCGATGAAACTGGTCAACACAGCCGCGGTGCCCCAGTACGACGGGCTGAAGTACGGCGGGGACGAGAGCGATGCACATCACCTGGCACACCTGATGCGGTTGGGCATCCTGCCCGAGGGCTACATCTACCTGCGGGAAGGGCGGGGGGTGCGTGACCTGCTACGACAGCGCTTCATCTTCGTACGCCAGAGCGTCAGCGCCATGCAACGGGTGCAAGGAGCGTGGGCGCGCTACACCGGGCAGTGTCTGTCTGCGAACGCGTTCCGCCAGCTCACCGACCACGCCATTCGGCAGGCGTTTCCGGACCCTTGCGTGCGCATGGCCGTGTGCGCCCAGTAGCGTGTCTGGCAGGGCCTGGAAGAGCAGGTTCAGCAGGTGGAAAAGCAAGTGCTGGCCGTTCGATACCAACCGCGCAGACACGCAGCACTCACTACAAACTGTCGACCAGCAACCGCCCGAAAGCTCAAGGCAAGAGCATCGTGCGGGTAGGCTTGACGGAAAGTCTCTTACGGTTCCCCAAGGCAGACTTCGACCGCTACTTCGTTGCGTTCGCCAAGTTGGGGCCGCTGGTGCACTACGATGGCGCCAAGGGGCAATCGAAGATCGCGGTGCTGGCCGGGAAGGGCAAGATCGTCACCGCGAACTATGTGGCCCATGCGGAGTTTGCACATGGCACGGCCGAGATCGATCTGGGCCTGATCCGGGAGCAGGGGCACTGGAAGATCAATGCCTTCCACGTCAACTCGCCGTTGATATTCTAGGGATACTTGAGGGCCGCCCTTGTGGGAGCGGCCCCATCCTCCTCTCTGCTCCGCCTCACCGCCATGATCTCGGTGAAGTCGCTGACGTTGGTCAGCGCTCAGTACCGCACAGCCACCAGTGCAACCTTTCAGAAATCAGTCGCGCCCCCAGTCCAAGACACGATCGCGGAGCGCCGCAGCGTCTCCGGGAATCAACCGAACGGTCGTTTGGAACCGATCGACGCGCTTGCTCGCGCGAATGGCCGCTACATCTATGCGCACGACACCGCTGCCCCAGTTACCGCTGAATGCGCGGGCACCTTGAATGGACGATGGCAACGATGAGAGCTGACTGATCATGGTTTGATCCGATCCCGAATGGACCGCGCCGCGCACCAGCGCCGGCGCGAATCGGGGATTGGGAGATGGGCGCCCGGACCACAGGGTCAACGAGGGTTCGATTCGCCGGAACAGCGCACCACTGATGTCCGGAATGCCGCGCAGACCGCCGAGGGTGACAAAGGGCCCATGGCCCCGGGAATCGCTCGCTGGCGCCAGCATGCCAATCTGAAGCGGTACGTGACGCCAGCGAATGATGGCCCGCGCGAGCACGTCGGCGTTCGTCGGCGGGGCGCCTGCAGCCTGGAATAAGCCACGCAAGGTATCTTGCGACGCACTGTTGAGATCCACCAGACCGCTGACATCGGTGCAGCGGAGGTGCAGCACGAAGCCGCCGAAGGCCACGACGTAGCGCCGGCCATCCGGGATCCAGCGGGCTGCCGTATTGGGCGTTTGCAGCGCCGCCACTGCAATCATGGCGCCTGCTTCGGCAGCGGCGTGCGCCTGAGTCCGCGCCAGGGTTGTCTCCGCAGCCAGCGCCGCACTGCGCGCCTGCAGACCGTAAGCGCCCAACAGGAGCGCCAGGATGGCCATCGCCCAGAGCACCAGCAGGAGCGCGAAGCCGCGGTGTCTCATGACGCGTTCTTGCGGGCATAGAGCCCGTTGGCAAACTGCGTGGCTTCCGGATCGAGGTGCAGTGCGATGACTTCCGTGGGCCATAGCGGGTTGTGGATCGCGATCCGGACGCGCTGCGGCAAACGCCAGGGCCAAGGCCAGTGCGTCAGCCAGCCGGTCGGATGCCCCTGCGGATTCAACCCCTGGTAGGCCAATGCGCCGGTTGCAAGGGGCAGCAGCACCTGCGGGGTTCCCGTCGGTGTCGGCGGATGCCCGATCCGGAGTGCCGCGAAGCCGATGACCAGGCGACCGGATTCAGTGGACGCCGCTGCCCGATTGAGAAACGACACTTGGATGCGCTGCGGGCCGGCGACGCCCAGCGCCGCCGGCAACGTGCCTGCGAACGCCATGCCCTGCGGTCCACCGAAGAACGTCAGGGGGCGCCCTTGCGGTCCGACCGTCCAGGTCAACGGCAACGCCCGCCCGATCTCCTCACGCAACACGGCCTGCACGGCATCGACCTGCAATCGGGCATCGACCTGCTTGCCGCCGCTGCGCACCGCGCGGGTGGCCACGCTGAGGGTGCCCCAGACGGCCACACTCAGCACCGCCAGCAAGGCCAGGGCCAGCAGGATCTCGAGGAGCGTGAAGCCGCGCGCTTTCATGGTGCGGGCGGTGCCGCGGTGAGCGGCGGTGCCGGCCGCAAGGTTTCGAACTGCGCGTGGTGGCCATGCCAATGGAGTTGCAAGCGGATGGCGAGCAAGGGACTTCCACCCTGTGCGAAGTTCAATCCGGGATCCTCTGAAGCGTACCAAGGCGCAATGGTCATCTGCCAGGCGTAGCCTTGCTGCGTTTGTCCTTGGTACGCGCCGGGTTTCAGGGGAATGGGTCCACCGACTTCGGCCAGCAGCGAGCGCGCGCGCAGTGCCGCGCCGGTCGCGCCTTCGGCATGCAGATCCAGTTCGGTGGTCTCGCGCAGCACCTGCAGCAGGATGACCAGCCCGATGGCGGCCAAGGCCAAGGCGCCGATCATCTCGATCAGCGTGAATCCGCGCGTGCGTACCTCAGTGTGTTGGTAGCGCATGGACACGGACCTGCCCGGTCAGCCAGGCGATTTCCACGGCCCAACGCTGGTGCCCGCGCGCCAGAAGAACTTGGCCGCCGGTCGAGGTTCCGTTGGGAAAGAACCGGATGCCGGCTGTGGACGCCGTGACCTGCTCATGCAGCGCGGTGGTGACTTGGAGTGCCGTGCCCGTCGGCAAGCTCGCATGGGGCAATCCGGGGGCCTGATAGCCCGGATGGGCCAGGTCCAACTCCAGTGCTTCGCTATGCCGTTGCGCCATGGCTTGTGCGCGGGTCCATTGCAAGGCTGCGGCGAGATCGTGTGCGGCTGTCGGCAGCGCGTTGCGACGCAAGGAGCCGCCCAGCGCCATGCCGCCCACCGCCAAGGCGATGCCGAGCAGCACGATGACCGCCATCAGCTCGATCAGCGTGAATCCATGTTGTCGCACGCGGCCCACGGCTACTGCCAACTGCCGACATCCTTGTCGTAGCCCGTGCCTCCGGGTTTGCCGTCGGCCCCATAGAAGATGAGGTCATATGGGCCGTGCTTGCCCGGTACCCGGTAGCCGAATGCATGGCCGAAGGGGTCCACCAGTTGCGAGGGCTTCAGGTAGGGCCCTTGCCAGTCCGGGGTACTCGGCGGCGCCTTGAGCAGCGCCCGCAAGTCAGGGGGAGGCGATCCGTTGTCGAGGTCGTAGTTGCTGATCGCCTGCTCGATGACCGCCAGTTGCGCCTTGCCAGCGTCGTAACGGCCCTTCTCGACGTTATGTCCGACCGCCTGCACCACGATCACGGCCACGATGCCGAGCAACACGATGACCGCCAGCATTTCCATCAGGGTAAAGCCGCCGGATCGCGCGGGTGTGCGCGGGTGACTTGCCCTGCCGAAGCGGGTCCGGCGACGCAGGCAGCCTGCGGCGCTCGAAACGCTCTGCCGCACGCGTGACGATGGAACTGGATTGAACGTGCTGCTCGATGCCCTTGATGGGAACACGACACTCTCCCCGAAGAATCCTTGGCCCCAATTGATCAATGAATGCCGCTGGTGAGGCTCAGCAGCGGCAGCAGAATGGCCAGCATGATCAGTCCGACCAGAAACGTCATCAAGACCGTCAAGGTCGGCACCAGCGCCGCCAGCAGACGATCGATGGTGCGCCCGGCATCGGCTTCGAACGTGTCCGCCAGTCGCAGCAGCAGGGCATCGAGCTCCCCCGACTCCTCGCCGACCTGGATCATCGCCAGTGCGACGCGCGGCACCCAAGACGCATGGGTGAGCGCTGCGGCCAGCGCATGCCCATCGCGGACGCGCTCAGCCGCCTGCTCCACGTCCACGCGGATGGCGCGGTTCGTGGCGACCTGGGACGCGATGGCCAGCGCCGACAGCAGGGAAACCCCGTTGCCGGTGAGTGTCCCGAGCGTGCGCGCGATGCGTGCCATTTCGATCTTGATCAGCAATGGGCCGAGCACACGCATCTTCAGCAGGCGGCGATCCAGTGCGAGGCGCGCGGCGGGATTCTTCAGTCGTTGGGCGGCAAGGATGCTCAGCGCGACCAGACCCAGCAGGACGGCCCAGCCCCACTGCTGCAGGAACTGCCCGAGTGCCAAAACGCCGACCGTGATCCAGGGCAGCGGCACGCCCATGCCCGCGAAAATGGGGACGAACGACGGTACGACATAGGTCAACAGCAGGATCAAGGCCCCCAGCACGCCGACCAGCAGGAAGGCTGGATAGACCAGGGCATTCAGAACGGTGCCGCGCAAGGCCACGGTGCGCGCCAGATGGGTCGACAGACCGGTCAGGGCGGTGTCCAGATGGCCGCTGGCTTCGCCGGCGCGAATCAGGCTGGTGAAGAGCTTGGAAAACACCGCGGGCTCCGCATCCAAGGCGGACGACAACGTTGCTCCGCCACGCACGCGCTCGCGGATGCGTTCGATCATGGTCCGCGCCGAGGCGGTCTCCGGCAGCTCGATCAGAAGACCCAACGCGCGATCCAGGGGCTGGCCTGCGCGCAGCAAGGTGCCCAGCTGCAGCGCGAACTCGGCCTGTCCGGCCAGATCCAGGGTGCGGGGCCGGATCCAACGCGCTAAGCCTCCGCCCCGCGCCACGGCCGGTCGGGCCTCCAGCGGCATGTGCCCTGAATCGTGCAGGCGCGCGAGGGCGTCCTCGATGCTGTCGGCCTCGATTTCGCCGCGCTCCAGCGCACCGCTCGGAGCGACCGCACGATAGCGGAATCGCGCCATCAGGACTCCTGCGTGACGCGAAGTACCTCTTCGATCGTGGTCTCGCCGGCGAGGGCTTTGACCAGACCATCCTCGAACAGGGTGCGCATGCCCGCCTGCCGCGCAGCGTGTTCGATCGTGACGGCATCGGTACGACGCAGAATCAAACTCCGGATGGCGTCGGTCAGCGGCAGGTACTCCAGCACCGTCATCCGACCTCGGTAGACGCTGGCCGTCGGGTCGAGGTCCTTCCGCGGTCGGCGCAAGAGAACGGGACCGGTATTCGAAAAACGTCGCAGCTGAAACGTCTCGACGACGTCCTCGGGCGCCTGATAGGTCTCGCACGCAGCGGGATCGAGCCGCCGCACCAACCGCTGCGCCAGAATGCCGTGCACGGTCGAGGCGAGCAGGTAATCTTCCACCCCCATATCCTGAAGCCGCGTGATGGCGGCCGCGGCGCTGTTGGTGTGCAGCGTGGAGAGGACCAGATGGCCGGTCAGCGCGGACTGGATGGCGATGCGGCAGGTCTCCAGATCGCGCATCTCGCCGACCATGATCACGTCCGGATCCTGGCGCACGATCGAACGCAGGGCCTGCGCGAAATCCAGACCGATACTGGGCTTGACCTGAATCTGGTTGATGCCATCGAGCTGGTATTCGACCGGATCCTCGACGGTGATGATCTTGCGCTCCGGGCGGTTGAGCCGGCTGAGCGCCGTGTACAGCGTGGTGGTCTTGCCGGAACCGGTGGGTCCGGTGACCAGCACGATGCCGTTGGGACGATCCAGCGCCTGCAGGAAGCCATCGAGGGCAGGCGGCACGAAGCCCAGCGCACCAAAATCGAACTGGATGCTCTCCCGGTCGAGCAAGCGCAGCACGACCGACTCGCCGAAGCTGGTCGGCATGCAGCTGACGCGCACATCGAGCGCCTTGCCGGCGATGCGCACCATCAGGCGCCCATCCTGGGGCAGGCGTCGCTCGGCAATGTTGAGGCGGGCCAATATCTTGATGCGCGAGATGACGGCCGCCGCCAGGCGCGCCGGCGGCGCTTCGACCTGGCGCAGCAGGCCGTCGACGCGATACCGCACCGTCAGATGATCCTCGAAAGGCTCGATATGGATGTCCGAGGCACGCTGCTCGACAGCCCGCTGGATCAGCAGGTTGACCAGCCGGATGACCGGGGCTTCAGACGCGAGATCGCGCAGGTGCTCGATGTCGCCGGTGTCGCCGTCCGCGTTCTCTCGGCCCATCGTTTCCACGATGCTGCCGAGTGCCGAGCGCCCTGTGCCATACCAGCGTTCCAGCAAATCCTCGATTTCGTTACCCAGCGCAAGGATCGGAACGACCGAGCGCCGCGTGGCCAGCGCGATCGCCTGGAGCGGGTACGGGTCGGCCGGATCGGCGATGAGCACGTGGATATGCTCCGGATCCGCGCCGAGAACCGCCACGCGGTGCGCTTTCTGGAAGCGCAACGGCAGCAGATCGATGCCTTCGGGCGCCGCCGGTGGTGCCGAAGTGGGGTCGAAACGGGCGGCGGGCAGCACCTCCGCCCAGGCCTCGATCAGATCCCGCTCGGCCAACAACCCCAGTCGAACCAGGAGCGAGGACATGGTGCCATCGCCGGATTCCGCGAGCAGGCGCTGCGCGCGCGCGACGTCGCTCTCCTTCAGGCGGCCGGCGGCGATGAGCTTCTGCACGACGACGCTTTCCTGCGTTCGCGCATCCGTGGTCGACAGCAGTGCCGATACGCTCATGTCGGCGCGCATCATGAGTCGCAATGCCGCGTGGATTCGGAACGCTGCCTATGGGCAGTGCCGCGATTGCGGCAACAGCCCGGGCGGCGAAAGAGTCCATCGTGGGGCGGGTGCATGGAGTGCATCAGCATAGGGTGCCCATGCTTCCGCAGATCGCCCGCCGTGGGTGGTGTTGCACACTCACGCATGACACTCGGGCGCTGGACCGGTGGCGAGATCGGAGACGAAGCTGGGAATATCGGCAGGAACACCCTTCATCATCTCGACATGTCCGTCTGCGGCTTTGCTGCAGTAAAGCAGGGTCGGCGTACCCACCGCCCCCATGCGCGACATCAGCTGGTCATTGGCCTTCACCGCGGCAGCAGCTGCCGGCGTGGGACTGGTCCTGATGCGGTAGCCGCCCTCTTCGATTGCCGCGTCAAAGTGCGTTTCATCTTGACCGATGGCCTTGAGCGGATCAGCTGAAGACAGGATCGACATCGCACGTTGAGGACTGTCACGCTTGACGATGCCGACCAGCACGAAGCGGATGCGCAACTTGCCTGCGCGGACCTCGGGCGTGAGGGCCCGATACAGCCGGTTGCAGAAGATGCAATTGGGGTCGATGAAGAACGTCAGGATGGGGCCTGATCCGGGTGTCAGCGCGCTCATGGAAGCTGGCTGCGTGGCGGCCTGCAGGGCAGTCAGGGGACTCGTCCGCAGATTCTGCGCGACCTCGGCCAGTTCGTTGAGGTTTTGGCCCTGCGCGTCGACGAGATTGCCGATGAGGACAGCCTTCGCGTTGGGCGTGGCCCAGATGATCGAACGTGCGGAACCCTTGGCCACCAAGGCCACCACGATGCCCTCGAGACCATCGGGTCCCGGGAAGACCGAAAGGGCGCGCGCGCGGCCGTGGCTGGCACCCGATACGAGGTCTTGCGCACGCGACAGCGAAATCAGAGCGGTTCGTCCACTTGAGTAAGTGCCAGCCGAAACGTTGCTCGAGGCCAGCAAGAGGATCGCGGCGATGCCGAGAAACGCAAAGTGCAAGCCACCCCCCATGACTGACACGATCCGCATAGAGCCCCTCTCCAGTTTGAAGATAATTCCTGGCTCGATATTGCCACAATTGGCTTTGATCTTGATGCCCTGGATCGCGCCGACGCGGTCAGCACGCGTTGGGGCCAGCCATCGTTCAAGCGCTCGAACGACTTGGCACGGCAGGGTAAGAAAACCCAAGGACAGCGTGACCGTTGAGGGCGCATACGTCGGTGCGCGCACTCGATACACATGTTATTCACGCACGTGGCGGATGCAACGAAACCATACCTTCAATCCAGGCATCTTGATCGTTCAAAGGCCGCTCTGCGTCGCCACTCGAAGTTTGCCGTCCAAGATGGCACTTGCTCCGGAAGCAGTGGCGGCGACAGCGCAAAACCCTGTCCTGCATCAGCCCCCAGGGTGCAGGCCCGCTCCACTCGGTCTTGGGTCTCCAGCCCTTCCAATACGGTGCGCAAATGCAGGCTCCGAGCCACTGCAACGAGGGCTTCAAGGAACCGGGGCTGGTGATCGGTGTCGAGATCGGCCAGCAACTGCCGATCGAATTTCACACTGTGGAATGGCAGGTTACGCAGGCGCCAGAGATTGCTGTAGCCGGAGCCGAAGTCATCCATGACCAGTCGCACGCCCATCGTGGCGAGGTGCTGGATGGCGATGTCGCGCATGGCCGTGGTAGAGGTTTCCTCATCCTCCAGAAGCTCCAGCATCAATCGTTGGGGGGCAATGCCGGTCGCAGCCAAGGCATCCTGGATCCAGCGAACGCAGTCGGGCTGGACCAGGACCGAGGGAGGCAGGTTGAGCGTCAACGCCAGAGGGAGCGATTGCGCGTCCCACTGCGCCAGCTGGCGCAGCCCCATGCGCAGCCCGAGTACGAAAAGACGGTTAAGTTCCGCGCGGCCAAACCCTGCGAGGAAGGCCGAAGGCTGAATCAGAGGCTCCGCACCCTGTTCGAGACGCGCCAGCGCTTCGACGGCGACCGGTTGGCCGGTCCGCAAGTCGACGATAGGCTGATAAACCATTTGCACGGCGCCACGGCTGAGCAACTGCAGATGATCGCGGCGCATCTCGGCCGGGATGATCTCGGCGCGACTGCGCCGTCCGAGTTCGACGTAGGCTTGTGCGAAGACCTGGCGCAGCGCCTGCAGGAACAGTCGCGCCGATTCGGGTTCGAACTGTCGTGGCCATTGCCCATAGAGTGCGAACACCGCTGCGGCCTGGCCGCCCAAGTCATCGATCGGAAAGGCCGCCGAAGCGTGGATACCAACCGAGTGAGCGGCGGGCGCCCACGGTGCTGCGCCCGTGTCGATCAGATAGGACGGATTGGTTTCGATCGAGCGGCTGCGCCAGGCACGTGCTTGGGGCGAGTGGCCGAACGTGCTGCTCGCGTCCAGCATCAGCGATCCGACGCGAAGCCTCCGGATCGCCTCCAGGTAGGGCATGAATCCCGGCGAAGTGAATTCATAGACGATTCGCGCCTCGCTGTCGGGACGGCCGAGCGCGAGAGCCACCAGGCCAAGGCGACCCGAGAGTCGCCGCATGGCGCCCGTCACGAACTCCGGCCAATCGGTGGCTTCGACACGCCACTGCTCGAGCGCGACGATCAAGCGATGACGGACGAGTGCCAATTGGCGCTGGCCATCGATTTGCGCCTTGAGTTCCTCACGCATTCGCGCAGTCAGAAAAGTCGCCAGCTGGCTGCGCCGTTCGCGCGCCCAAGGCAGCTGTGCAATGGCTCGGTGCAGTAAGCGGAGTGTCAGCCACATCGCCTCGACGGAGAGACTGAGCGGGAGACCCATCAACTCAAACCACTGCCCGATCAGGTGCGCACGTCGCTGCTGGCGCCGACGCGTCAGTCGCGGCGAATAAACCCCAAGCAGGTAGCGTTCGGCAAATCGCGCCGGATCCACCAGACCTTCGCGTTCGAGAAGCGCAAAGGTCTCACGTCCTTGCGGGTCATCATCCAGGACGGAACGGATGGAGGCGGCCGCCTCGCGCATGGCGGGCATGAGCACTGCGGCAGCGGCGCGCAGTTCAGCGCGCACCGGTTGAGCATACGGATCCACATCCAGCAGAACAACGCGTGGCCGATCGGCAATTGTCTCATCCGCTCGGGATGCTTCACCTACACCAGGATTCGGCAGTGATTCCGGCATGGTGCGTGCCTCCGGGAGGCATTGCAGCACCCGGCTGTTGCGCGGACAAGTGCGGCGCAGCCGATTCAGTGCGGTTTCTTGCTCGTCGCTTGTGTCGAATTGTGAAAACTCGGCGGGTTGTGATCGACGTATCAGCCTCGTTTGGGCAATGGCCTACGATGATCGGCGCAAGGCCAGCGGATGCGGTACCCGAAGCAAGGAGTTGAGTGACCCATCAAAATCGAGACGGTGAAGTAGCCATTGAGTTTGTCATGTGCGCGAAGAATTCTTTGGTGCTGGCTCGGAAAGTTGATGCGAGGGTATTGGCACTGACGACCAAGCCAAGAGGCTGCAGGGAGTCCTGTCATGAACGATTCCGTGAAATTTCCGACACCCTATGCCGTGGCCGTGGACTGGGATGCCCCACATCTCCAGACGCTTTTGCAGCGTGTCGAGTCCTGGCGACTGGATCAGCGCGGCGATCACGCGCCACAAGAGGTTCAACTTTTCATCGGCTTAAATGCGATGACCAGTCGCCCCGGGCTGCTGGTCCGGGTCGGTGATGACACGTTGGTCTTGCAGACCACGTTTCCGTTGCACGTCGGCGAGCGCATTCGCGTCGAGCGGCATTGCATCGATTCGGTCCAGTGTGTCTGGGGCGAAGTGGAGCAGAGTCGTCCCGGACGACGCCCCGGCGATGCGGCGCAGGGCATTCAGATTCAACGCTTGCGACTCTTGGCGCAGAGCCACTGACGGAGCTACCCTGCGCGGCGTCAATACGTTTTCGCGCGGGGGTCACGGGTAAGGCGAAGCCGAGGGCTTTAGTTATGTGAGCCGCTCGAAGCGGCTTGGGCTGGGTCGCTGACACGGCCCCTCTGGTATGGCCACCCTACGGTGGCCGGCCTATCTCAGTAGTTGAAGCTGTTCCACCCGTCGATCCTCTGCCGCTTGATTGCAGATGTATGCGCCTACCGCTGCCGAGCGTGAGCAGCACAGTGCGGCGGCGATGCAATGATCCTCACGTGTCGAAGTCCTGCATGCTCGGTGTATCGTAAAGATCGCCGAGGTATTGTGCAGATGCCGTTCCGGCAAACATGCGACACCGTTGCTCACGGCAGGTTTCCTCTGATGGCAGCGATCATGCATCGTCGCATTCGATAAGGAGCAGGAAAACCATGACGAGCTCTGATCATCCTGATGCGTCAGCACGGTTGACCGAACCGGCACTCTGGCAGCGCGCTATTGAATGGTGTGTGGTCGTTCCCATCGTGATCGTGATACTTCACGTCATGCCGCAAATCACCCAGGGCACCATCAGCTGGGGTGCGGCTGCGGTATTGGGTTGCGGTAGTTTTGTGCTGTACAGCGTGTTGCGCGCGACGGTCGCCACCGGGCTCCACTATCCAAAGACTTCTTGGGGCTACGCCGCCCGGATCTTCGCGATTGGGCTGCTGGGTGCTGGCGTCGGTGGAATCGTCAACACAATCGTTCGGTCTCCGGGTCTTCAGACGTCGTTGACGCTGGCGATTGTGATCGGCATGGTCGGCGCCTTGCCGACACGCCCACGTCGGCGAAGTTGACGCGAGCCAGCGCGCACGCGACATCGTGTTTGCCGGCCATCGTGCGTGCCATCCATTCTTCCACAAGATCGCAGTGGAACCGATCTGATTCGCGCGCTCCGCAGGGCGCTCGACGCGCGACCCATTCACAGCATGCCCAGCTGCCTGCCTCGGCCCGGTGTGGTCCAGTTGCATTCTCCGCGGGGTTCTGCCATTGAGTCGCCGCCAAAGCGCTGAGAGCGCTCAGTCGCGGCGGCCGTGCATGGTGTCACGCCAGGCGGGAATGGCTGTGGCATAAACGGTTTCCACCCGTAACCGGGCCGTCCATTTAACCCTCGCCGCGTCGTTCTGCGGCGTCCCGACCGTGCCCTGTGCTACGCGCGGGCACTCTGTCACGCCGCCTTGCACGCGGCCTACTTCCGCTGCTGTGGACCGACGACGAGGCAACTCTTGGGTTGGGCTACCCGGGTCAAACGCTGCTGGCTGGCCAGCAGGCCAAGGGCGCGTCGCTCAAGGACCTCTCCATCTCCCAATCTCTTGGGCTCTGCTCAAACGCACGACTCTGCAACAAGACGGGGCTGGCGCCGAGCGATCCCTGCGCAGGCTCTTCGACGCTCGAGCCGCAGTCTGATTGCCGGGTAGTCAACGGCGACTGGAAAGCGTAACGCTGCGAGCAGCGACCGAAGAGAAGCCTCGGCGGGCTGACGCCCGCCGCCTATGGCGAATTTCGGAAGGTCCAGCGACGAAAGCAGGGATCGCCCCTGCCTTCTTCGTCCATGCCTGGCACGCCGCTTATTGGCGCAGACCGATGCGACGTCGCCGCATGGCTTCCGCAGCGCCCAGCGCGGCCAGTGCAGTCAGGCTGAAAAGGCCGAGTCCACCGCCACCGCCACCCGACGCGGGCGGTGGCGGGGGTACCGCCGCGGTCACCATGCGCGTGGCGGTCGTGCTGGTGTTGAAGGCATTGTTGGTGCAGGTCAGCGTGGCGGTGTAGGTGCCGGCCGTGGCATAGGTCACGGTGACGCTGCTGCTGGTGGAGGTGCTCGGGCTGGCGCCGGTGCCGAAGGCCCAGGCCAGCGCGGTGCTGCCCGGCGCGCCATTGGCCGAGCAACTGCCGCTGAAGCTGACCGTGCCGCCGGGCTGGATGCTGGTGTTGTTGGCGGCAGGCGCACTGATCGTCGCCAGGGGCTTGGGTGCGATCGCCGCCGCCGAGTTGTAGGCATTGACCAGTCCGTAGCCGTACACGCCATTGGGGTTGCCGCTGCCATTGCTGGCCGAGCTGGTCAGCGCCTGCGCACCGGCCTGCAGCATCGCGGAAGACGACAGCGTGCTGCTGGGGAACGCGCTCTTCAGCAGGGCCAGCACGGCGCCGGTGGCCTCGGGGGTGGCCGAGGTGCCGCAGAAAGTCGCGCTGGGCGGCGTGGTGTTGTTGTTCTGCCCGAAGCCGCCCACGCCGGTGACGTCGACGCAATCCACGGCGGTGAAGTCGGGTTTTTGTATCGTGCTGGTGCCGGTGGAAGGCTGCGAGAAAGAGATCGGACCTTCCGAGGCATACGGTTCGATGGTGAAGTTGCTGGCCGCGACGTTGGCGGCGCTGATCGCCGTGGTGGTCAGTTCATACGGCGCCGGCAGGGCCGACTGGCCGTAGATGCTGCCGACCGGGTTATTGGGGATCAGCTGGAAACTGTGGTTGTTGGCGAAGACCAGCACCTTGAGGTTGGCTCCCGGCGTGCCGTTGCGCATGTAGATGTGCAACTGCAGCGTCTGCGTGCTGCTGCCGTTGTTGGTGTACTGGTTGCCCTGCACGGGCTGCGGTCCGGGCGAGGTCAGCGTGCCCGGGCTGCTGCCGAGATCGCAGTAACTGGGCGACGGCGCTGCCGTGGAGGTGGAAACCGGGCCGGCATTGATGCCCATGCTGCAGGCGAGGATGTTGCCGCTGGTGTCGGTCAGGAATACGTCGTAATCGTTGGGGTCGTTGGTCGCGCTGCTGCTGAGTGGCCAGGTATCGTCCCATTCCACGACATACGTCACCGTGTCGCCTGCCGCGACCGGGAAGCTCATGTAGGGCAGGGGATTGCCGGCGGTACCGAAGTTCTGCGCCTGCGTGTAGGTGTAGGCGTCGGTGGTGCTGGTGGGTGAGGGGCTGATTTTCGTGCTGATCGTCATCGGGTTCCAGGTGCCCGACCAGAATTGCTGCGCATCGTTGCCGGCCGCGGTCAGCAACTGGATGTTGGGGTGCGCGATGGCGAAGTTCTGCACCGCGGTGGCGAAGCGGCCGTTGCTGAACATGGCGACACCCGGAAATCCCAGGTCATCGGCGATGATGGTCGGACTGAAGCCGCCATTGCCGGCCGCGAAGTCATTGAGGCAGGTGATGAAGTCGGCATCCGTGGCCGGGCCGCAGAAACCCAGCCCCGCGCCGGGCGCCATGTCGTAGACGATTTCCATCATCGCCGCGCCTTCGTTGCCGCTGCCGCCGCCATTGACTGCGGTGTTGACATACGGTGCCGGACTGGTGGGCAGATCGCCGGTGCTCTGGTCCTGGGTGATGTCGCTGGAAGTGCTGCCGCTGACCGTGCCGACGCCATCCGAGATAATGCCCACCGAGATGCCGGAGCCGTCGAGGCCGGTGGCGGTGCGGAACTGCGCGGCGCCAAGCAGCTGGTCGCCCTGCGTGTCCACCGAGCCTTCGCGCGGCCTGGCGCCGATCGGCGCCAGATTGCGCGCCGGCACGGCGTAGCGCGGAATGGTGATGCGCGCGACTTGCGTCATGGCGGCGATCCGATACAGCGCGCTCGCCGGCACCCATGCCTGCACCACGCCCAGTTCAGGGCTGGTGAGGATGCGCGTGGCGCCCAGCGCTTGCAGCGTGGCCGGCGCCGGCGCGCCTTGCTGCGCGTCGTAGTGCAAATACACCTGTACCTGGCCGTTGCTGTTGAAACGCGCGGCCAGCGGCGAAGGTCCGTAGGGCAGTTGCTGCGCCGCGAGCGCCCGCGTTTGCAGGGTGTGACCTTCCGTGGTGCCCGCCGTGGCGGCGATGCGCGCGATTTGCGGCGACAGTTTCGCCGCCACTGCGGGTACGGGCGCGGTTGGCGCCGTGGTCGGTGCCATCGCGGCACTGGCCAGCAGCGGCAACGCGGCCAGGATCAAGGTGTACTTCAGTCGATGCTGCATGGTGGTGCCCCCCTTGGGCATGTCCGTCAGATTTTGACCAAGCCTGGCGTGGTCGACGGGGGCCAACACGACATCCCTGTCTGACCATGCGGTTGCTGCGAGTGTACCTTGCCGGCGGACTGCCGGCATCAGTGGTGTGCAGCACCCCGCCGGCGCGAATCGTCGCTGCGATGGAGCATGTGGCGAACTAGAATCCAAGATCCGTCACGCCCCGCGTCCTCGGCATCGACGCATTGAAGACCACAGGCGCGTAGCGCGCGCCGATCGCCAAAATCGAGAGGCGTTCTCGGTCATGGCCAGCCTTGCGATGAAGGAGTTGTGCAGGTGGACACATGGCATTCCCGGATCGAGCCCGTGCTCAATGCCGTCTTGGGGCAACGTGATCGGTACACAGCAGATCACTGCGGGCGCGTGGGTGCGCTTGCCTTCCTTCTCGCCAGAGCGCAGGCACTGCATCGCCCTCATCGCGAGGAGGTCGTTCTGGGCATTGCGGCGCGCTGGCATGATGTTGGGAAGATCGGGTTGCCCGATGCGGTCCTGTTCAAGGCCGGCCCACTGGATGCCGATGAATGGACACTGATGAAAACCCACAGCGTCCGCGGCGCAGAAATTGCCCTTGCCTACGAACATCTTGCCTTCCGTCATGACGTTGCGCTGGCCATCCGCCACCACCACGAGCACTACGATGGCACGGGGTATCCCGATGGATTGCGGGGCAAGGCCATTCCACTGTGCTCCCGGTTGATTTCGGTGGTCGACAGTTACGATGCCATGACCACGCAGCGCCCGTACAAGGCCTCTCGTTCACACCACGAGACGATGTCGGTTCTCGCAAGTGAGCGCGGTACCAAGCATGACCCTGAGATTCTGGATGTGTTCCTGTCACTCGCCTCGCAGTGGCGGTGACGTGACGACGAAGCTGTAGGCTCTCTACTTGCGCTATGCCAAGTCATCGGACTCGCGGGTGGCCGGCATCCTTGGAAAATTAACCTCGGGCGCGCCGGATCTCCAGCCAGTGCGCGAATTCTGCTGCGGGGAGCGGGCGCGCCAGCAGATAGCCCTGCACCTCGTCACACGCGAGTTCGCGCAGATACTGCAATTGGGCGTCGGTTTCGACGCCCTCGGCAATGACCTGCAGATTGAGCCCTCGTGCCATGGCCATGATGGTGCGCACGATGCCGCAGATCTTCTCGTCGGCCGGAATGCCGGCAACGAACGATTGATCGATCTTGAGGAAGTCGGCAGGGAGGTTCCGGAGGTGCGCCAAGGATGAGTAGCCCGTACCGAAATCGTCGATGGCCACGGCGATGTGCATGCCGCGCAGTTCTTCCAGCAGGGCGCGTGCCCGAATCGGGTCCGGAAACATCATGCTTTCGGTGATCTCGACCATGAACTGATCGCCGGGCACGTCATGCGTCTTCAGCGCATCGCCGATCGCCCGCACGCAGGCGGCGTCGTGAAATTCCCGCGCCGACAGGTTGAAGGCCATGCGCAAGTTGAGGTTTCCTGCGGCTTGCCAAGCCTTCCATTGACGGCAAGCTTCATGGGCGACCCAGCGCCCGATCGGCACGATCAAGCCGGTTTCTTCCGCCAGTGCGATGAACTCGAGAGGTGGCATCAGCTGGCCGTCCGGCTGGCGCAGCCGGATCAGCGCCTCCACCCCCGTGATGCAGCCATCCATCAAGCGGACAGTGGGCTGGTAATGCAGGACAAAGCCATCGTGTTCAAGTGCCTGACGCATCAAGGCGGTTTTGGTGAAGATCGTCGTGGCCGTCGTGCCCAAGTCGCTGGCGAAAAACTCGAACCGGTTGCGGCCGCCCGCCTTGGCGCGATACATCGCCATGTCGGCGGCCTTGAACAAGCTTTCCGGGTCGAGGCCATCGTTCGGGTAGAGGCTGATCCCGATGCTGGCGCTGGTTGCAATCTGGTGCTCGCCATCCGCGAAGGGCTGACCCAGACTTTCCAGCACGCGTTGCGCGACAGCCGCAGCGCCCACGGGCGTGTCGATATCTTCGACGAGCACGGCAAACTCGTCGCCGCCCAGGCGTGCCACCGTATCCATGTCGCGGATCGCGCCGCGCGCCACTTGCGCAACCCACTGGAGCAGCCGATCGCCCGTCGGGTGGCCCAGGGTATCGTTCACCTGCTTGAATCCGTCCAGATCGAAGAACAGCAGGGCGACATGGGTCCCGCGGCGCTTGGCTCGATGCAAGGCTTCCTGCAGGCGATCGTTGAACAGCGCCCGGTTCGGCAGATTCGTGAGCAGGTCATGGTGTGCCATGAACTCGAGCTGCTGGCGCGCCAGCTGCGTTTCGGTGACGTCGCGGACCAGACCGAAGATGCCGACGCCGGTTCCGGCGGCATCGCGGACGGGACTGCATTGGATCTCATAGGTCAGTCCCCTGAACGCGGTCACCGTCGTCGACCGCTCGCCTCTCAGCGCCTGTCCGACTGCGCTGAGGATGTCCGGAAACTCCTTGAACAGGTCGTATGCGCAGTGGCCCAGGAGCTGCGTCGAGGTTAATCCCGCCGTTTCCA
This sequence comes from Metallibacterium scheffleri, assembly GCF_002077135.1. NCBI lineage: Bacteria > Pseudomonadati > Pseudomonadota > Gammaproteobacteria > Lysobacterales > Rhodanobacteraceae > Metallibacterium > Metallibacterium scheffleri. Next base: position 135,963 of record NZ_LDOS01000005.1, read on the forward strand.
TGGCTTTGCCCGCGATAAAGGTAAACGTTGCGGACTCATCCAGAATGAACAGCGCGATCGGCGCCTGACTGAACACCACGTCCAGGCGTGTCTGCGTTTGCTCGAGCCGCGTGGCGATATCCTGCAATGGACTCAGGTCACGGTAGATGCTGTAGAACGCCACGACGTGGCCGTCATGAACGATCGGTGCCGCCAGAATCGAAACCGGCAGTACCGATCCGTCCTTGCGGCGTCGCAAGGTCTGGTGTTCGGCATCCATCCCGGTCAATGCGGTTCGATTCAAGCCAAGCGCTTCGGCTCGCAGCGACTCAGGGACGATCAGCGCATCGATGTCCTGACCCAGAGCCTCCTCTGCGTCATACCCGAACAGGGTCTGGAACTTTGGATTGGCGACCAGAACCCTGCTGGTCTGGTCGAGGACGACGATGGCCTCGGGCGAGTGATCGAACAGCGCCTGCAAATAGGACTGATCCATCGAGGATCCGAACGCGCCGCGCGAGCGCGCCGTGGGGGTGCTGCGAATACGCAGTGCGAACCGTTGCGTGCCAGCCCTTCGCAAGGCACCGATCGTCATGTGGGTGCGAATTCGGGAGCCATCGGCCCTCACAACAAATACCGGCCATTCCGCGGTGACATCGCCTTTATTGGCCTTGGCCGCCTGGATCAGGGCCTTGGCACCCGGTGCAACGTCGCGCAGCTTCCGGCCGATCAGCGCTGCTCGTTCGAGGCCGAGGATCTGCTCGGCTTGCGGGTTGCAATCCTGAACGATCGCACCATCGGTCAGCAGCCAACCGTCCACTGCATGCTCGATGGCCAAGCTCCGCCAATCATCCGACTCGGGTGGGATCGCATGCATGCAGCCAGAACTCCTTTCAGGTTGGGCCGAGCGCAGCCGTGGCGCCCACGACAAATCCCGCGCGCCCGATGCGAATGGCAGGGCGCTTGCGGGATCAGCGTGTGATTCAGCACTGATCGCGATGGTGGTTCGATTGTCCATGACTCACCTTTCGGATCGCAAGCGATTGACCGGAGCCATGGGCAAGTTGCCGCAACTTGGATTACGGATGAGCGTTCTCTCTGGTGTCGGTCTCGAAGACGCGCTGCGGATACTCGTGGCATCCGAGATACTCGATGTCATTGCATGATGACGTGCAGCTTCGTCGCACGCCCATGCACTGGTGATTCGGCGCCAGCGCATCCGGGCGAACAAGGTGTTCACTGCCATCGTCGCCAAGGTGAGCCCCACGAGCACAAGTGCCAGATGCCCGTCGAAGAAGCGGGCCACCAGCGCGGGTGCGCCTAGCACCAAGAACGTGGCAACCTGTGCATAAAGGTAGTGATTCGCCAGTGCGGAACAATCACGTCGCAGCTGATCCATGGCACACTTCCAAGGAGATCTATATGATCGGTGGCGTATACCAGACGATCTGCGCCACTTGCGTCGTGCCCGGGAGCGCCCTCTGACCTTGGTTCACAGTGCGGATCTGGAACTGCGACACGCTCCGCAGATCGGCTCTCCCATGGAGCGCTACCGCCATCCTGTGGCTGTCGTCACGACGGTTTGCAAAACGTTGCAGCAGGGTGAGCCCGCCGCGCATATGCTTCGCGCCACTGCGGATGCCCGGCGAGACGGGCATCGGTCTCGGGGTGAATGAGGTGTCGCATGACCGTGAATGGTTCGAGTACCGAAGGTGGGTTCAACGTCGAGACGCTGTCCGCGCCGAGTGCCGCGGGTACGGTCTATCGCATTGCTTGCCCACGCATGCGGGATCTGGCATCCATGGATATCCAGGCGTTGGGCAGCATGCTGGCGACGCTGATCGAGGCGGTAGACCGCGGCGCGACATCCAAGGCCACGATCGTGCTGGATGTGCTCGATTGCAACATCGTGCCGCTCTACGTGGACTTTGCCATCGAACATCTGCTGGAGCGACAAGTCCGCACGGGAGTGATCGTGGCGTGTGACGGCTCCACCAGCCATGACGATGACTCCACCTTGCCCAAGGCGCTGCGTGTCAACGTGAGCGCGGCCAATCGCCAAGGCTCGTTGTGGAACCCATTGCGTCAGCGATGGGTACCCGCCCGACTGGGCATGGATGACGGGGCGCTGGATCTGGCTGGAACTCGCGCCGGCCATCGAGCCGACTCCACAGCAGGGGGAGTCAAAAGCGACGGCATATGACACGGTGAGCACACGTGATTGCCTTCGCCCGCTTGGCGATGGCATCGCGAGGCGCTTGGGCCCAAGCTGCCGTGTGCTTGTCGGCCGCCTTGCTGCCCGCGACCACTCGTCTTGGATCGAGTCGGTCGGATCTGACGATCGCCCGGGAGATCCATCAGCGCGGATGCAATGCGATCACGGAAACCGGCGAGCTCGGGTGCCGATGGTTTTGATCGTGCGGCGCGCAAGCTTGCCGAGTCGCATCCAGGCGTGCCCTTCGCGGGTGGCGATGGCGCAGTGAAGTGCGCGGCCGTTTGGGCAGGCCCGCTGGGCCGGCCGCGCAGGTTCAGCCGCAGCGCCCGCTACACCCGATGGAAGCGCTTGGGATTCCAGTCACGCCGATCGCGCCGGCCCCACGCAGGCACAGGACCGGAGCAGCGGCAGTCGATGCGCCTCGTGGGGAAACCGCACCGCCGCGCGTGATTGTTCCGGCCCTACAAAAGCCCATGACACGACAGCCGAGAGGGTGGGGAAGCTTGTGGCTCTCGAGCAGGTCGCCCTGCGCCGGCCCGTCTTGCGGTCGATGGCGACGCGGTGGTGCTGGATCTCTGCCGTGAAACCGGATGCGATCCAGCGCACAAAGAATACGTATGCAGCCTGCGCCGGGTGCCGCGTCGCGGATTTAGCATGCCGGCATCGTGGCGGCGCCTGGGGGTGCGCAGGCGGTTCCGCGCGCATAAGACTAAGGACGACATCCGGTTAATCCGGAGCTGAGCCGCCGCAGAGCGGTGCGTGCCCGACCATGATGACCGGGAGGGAGAGCCGATGGCCAACCGACATTGAGGGGAAATAGCGATGAACCGTCAACACGACCATCACAGCACCCGGCCTTGGCACTGGGCATCTTTGTTCATACTCATTCTGCTGGCCGGGGCGCTGCTCGGCGCCAGCGGCCGGGCGCTGGCCTGCGGGAACAACAACGTCGTCCATTGGCGTGAGATATTCCACGACCAGGGTCCGATGTTCGACAGCAATCCGCAGCCCGCGCCCAACGCGTCCGTCACTCTGACCCTGCGCGTCTGCTACCACGACATCACCAGCGCCAACGTCGTGTACTACGATGCCTCGACCGGCACGACCACTTGGGTTCCGATGAGCTGGGCGTCGACCGATCCGACCGGCCAGTTCGACTACTGGCAGGGCACGATCAGCGACGTGGGCAGCTCGGAGCTGCAATACTGGTTCCAGATCAACGACGGCACCGCCACCGCGTGGTACAACGCCGCCGGCGTCAGCTCCACCGAGCCGGCAGCCGCGAGTGCGGACAACTTCTACATCATCCCGGGCTTCACGACGCCGGACTGGATGAAGAACGGCGTGGGATACCAGATCTTTCCCGACCGCTTCTACGACGGCGATCCGGGCAACGATGTCACCAGCGGCCAGTACAGCTACGGCGGCTGCGAAACGGAGCAGCACAGCTGGAGCAGCGGCTACACCAGCGTCGAGGCGAACGTCAGCGGCTGCAACAGCGAGGTATTCTTCGGCGGAGATCTGGTCGGCATCCAGGACAAGCTGTCCTACATCAAGCAGACGCTCGGCGCCAACATCATCTACCTCAATCCGATCTTCGAGTCGCCGACCAATCACAAGTACGACACGGCGGATTATTACACGGTCGATCCGGCGTTCGGCACTAGCACCGATCTGGAGAATCTGATCTCCGCCATCCACAGCAACAACAACGGGCCCGAGGGCTACCTCATCCTAGACGGGGTGTTCAACCACACCGGCGACACGAACTGCTGGTTCGGGAAGTCCACCTACGGTAACGAGACCTGCAGCGTGACGGGCGCGTACCAGTCGCAGTCCAGCCCCTATTATGACTATTACACGTTCCAGACCTGGCCGACGAATTACTACGACTTCCTGGGCATAGCCCCCAATGGCATCCCCAGCATGCCCAAGCTCGACTATGGCGCCAGCGGGTCCGCCGTGCGCTGCCAGATCTATGCGTGCAGCAATTCGGTCGTGCAGACCTATCTGCTGCCGCCTTACGCCATCGACGGCTGGCGTCTGGATGCGGCCCAGTACCTCGACGCCGGCGGCAACAGCGGCAGCGACGCCACCAATCACCAGATCATGCAGGAGTTGCGCACGGCGGTGAAGTCCGTCAATCCCAACGCGGAGATCCTCGGCGAGTATTGGGGCGATGCATCGGCGTGGCTGGATGACGGCACCGAGTGGGACAGTGCCATGAATTACAACGGCTTCACGCAGCCGCTCTCCGAGTGGATCTGCGGCGAGGACGAGAAGGGCAACTCCGCTTCCATCGACACGGCCCAGTACGCCACCTGGCTGTGGGACACCCGTGCCGATCTACCGTGGAACGTGCAGGAGGTCATGACCAACGAGCTCGGCACGCACGATACGGAGCGCTTCGCCCAGCGCTGCTCCGCGACCAACGGCTGGGGGACTTACGAGGGACTGATCATGCAGTTCACGTACGTCGGCACCCCGATGATCTACTACGGCGACGAGTACGGCATGATGGGCGGGAACGACCCGGAGAACCGCCGCACGTTCGATTGGGCGGATGCCACCACCGCCAACGCCGGAGTCGCGCTCACTCAGAAGCTGATCAGCCTCCGTACGCAGTATCCCGAGCTGCGCACGGGCTCGTTCATACCGCTGGTCCCCGACATGATCGGCGACCTGTACGGCACCACTGGGATATACGCCTTCGCACGCGTCGATCAGAATCATCGACTCGTGGTGGTGCTCAACGACACCAGCAGCACCCAGTCCAACGTGGCGGTACCGGTCTGGCTGGCGGGCGACGCCATCGGCTCGACCGTCACCGATCTCATTTCCGGCACTCAGTACACGGTCCAAAACAACGGCGGCAGGGGGTACGTCAATGTGACCATCGACGGACACTATGGCGCCATCCTGGCCCAGTAACGGTGAAGTGCTGCCGGTGGCGGGGGCGTCGATCGCGTCGGCGCCCCGCCCGGGCGATTTGGCCGTGGCGCCGTGGAGCTCGATGCAAGCAATGGTGTTGGCGGCCCGCAAACAGTGCGAACCAGTAAACCTGCTGAACCAATATTTGCCTCGCGCCGCATGAAACAATTCTTGGCGCGCACCAACAGGTATGCGACGGTGTGGCGGTTCTGCGATGCGATGTGACGGCCCAAGACTGGGGCACTGGTTCATGTCTTCCGCAATCGAGTGAAGCCATCATCGCTCCAGCCTTCGCTGCCGACGCCGTGATGCACGAAGAACAGCCCGTCGGGATCGTACTTGCGTTTCACCGCCGCCAGCCGCGAATAGTTCGAGCCCCAGTAGGCGTGTTGCCAGTCGGTGTCGAAATAATTGCTCTCGGCAACGTAGGCGCCCGCGTGCGGAGCGATACGGCGTAGCGCATCCATCGACGCGGTGACCTTGGCAGCCTGCTCGCGCACCGCGCTGTCTGCCGGCGCATGAAAAGGATTGCCTGGCAAAGGCGGCGGCCCGCCGGCGGCGATGATCGCCAGTGCAAAGGCGCTCAGCACGGCCGGATTCGTCACGGTGTCACGCGCCGCCGCGATCTCGGCGGCCGGCGCGCCGGCCAGCCCCTTGTTGCAGTGCAGTTGTACCTGCCAGTGACTGCTCGCGCTAAACAATGCCTCGCAGAGCTGTCGGCGATGCGCCGAGTCGAGCAAGCTGGCCGGCAACCACGCCGATTCGAAAGCATGCCAATACACGCCCACCTGACCACCGTCACCGGGCCACCAGGCATGCCAGGGCGGCGCGCCGGGACGCGGGTCGGCGATCATCGAACCCGGCGAGTGCTGCTCGCGCCAAGCGACATCCCACCAGTGCCGCGCCGGTCCGCTGCCGATGCTCGGCACTTCGACCAGCGCATAGTCGTGCGGCGATTGCACCACCCAGTCGAAGAACGGTTGCCACACCGCCTGTGCTTGCGCGCTGTCGAGCCCTTGCGAGACCATCGAGATGTGGAGCGTATGGTCCGGATCGAGTTTGATCTGCTCGCCCCAGTGCGGATTGAGTAGATGCTCCGCGTAGAAATCCACGAAGCGGCCGATCAGCGCGCGAAAAGCCGTCGCGGATGTCGCCTTGATCTTGGCGCTAGCGCCGCCGAATTGCTCCGGCAGCTCGCGCGTGCGCAGGGTCAGCCGGGTCACCACGCCGAGACTGCCACCGCCACCGCCCTTGATTCCCCAGAACAGGTCGGGGTTCGTGCAGGCGTTGGCGATGCGCACCGCGCCATCGGCGGTGACGATCTCGGCTTCCAGCAGTCCGGCCGCGGCGGTGCCGTAGTTTTTCGAGAAGCTGCCGAAGCCGCCGCTCTGCACCAGTCCAGCGACGCCGACCGTGGTGCAGCCGCCGCCCTGCACATAACGGCCCGCCTGCGTGGTGACGGCGTGATAGGCGTCGGCCCACATCGCCCCCGCCGCCACCGAGACCGCCGGCTGCGGTGCCTGCCGCCCCTCGCAGCCATGGCCGACGAAGGCGTCATGCAGGGTGATGGCGTTCATGTGTCGCGTCCACACCAGTAGCGAATCCGCTGCATCGGAGGTGCCTTGGTAACTGTGACCGCCGCCTTTGACCACCAGCCGCAAATTGTGTTTGCGCGCGAAATCGACCGCCGCGACCACGTCAGCGGCGCCGTTTGCAGTCACTGCATAGACGCTGGGTCGCGAAGTCCATGCGCGGTACCAACCCGAGCTCTGCGTCAGCCCCGGCTGGTCGCCGACGTAGAACGGATTGCGCAGTTCGGCAAACACCGCCTGGCACGCCGCGCTGCCGGGGGCCTTGAGGCAGGTCTGCAGCGCTGAGGGCACGTGCACCTCGATGAGCCGGCCGCCGACGGCTTGCCGCAGTTCTTCCCACTGTGCCGCTGTTGGCCAGCCGCGATCGCCAGGACGCACGTGCGAGCGCAGCGCGGCCGTCTGTGATCCAGCCCATGCGGGCGCGAGCAGGCGCGAACCGAGCAGCGGCAGCAGCGAAGCAGCAGCGGCGCCCTGCAAAAAACGGCGACGATCCATGAGTCCTCCCGGAGCAGCGTGCGAGCGATGCCCCCAGACTGCCATCGCGCCGCGCGCGCGCAAGCCTTATGTGACGGGCGGGACCGAGGCTGACGCGAGCGGGATGACGCCGCGCAGATCGGCGGGCAGTGCGTCGCGGTAGCGTCGGCTGAGCAGCAGGGTGCTGCCGTCGCGCAGGTGCAGCTCGGCGTCGCCGTGGGCGCGCGGGGTGACGCTGACGATCTGGTCGGCGCGCAGCAGATGGCCGCGATGCACGCGCAGGAACTGCGCCGGATCGAGGTGCTGGGCCAGCCGCGCCAGCGGCGTGCGCAGCAGGTAACGGCGTTCGGCGGTATGCAGCTCGACGTAATTGCCGCAGGTCGCCACGCGCAGCAATTCAGCCAGCGGCACCACGATGCGCCGGCCGCGATCCTGCACCACCAGCCGCGGCGGCGGGGCGGCGGGCGACCATGCCGCGCGCAGGCGCCGCACGTCCTCGTCGGCCGGCCATGCATCCGCTTCGGTCAGGCGGGCACGAACCCGGGCCAAGGCACGCGCCAGGCGTTCGCCGTCGAAGGGCTTGAGCAGGTAATCGATCGCGGCCACCTCGAAGGCGCGCAGGGCATGCTCGTGATAGGCGGTGGCGAACACGATCAGCGGTTGCGGTTCGGGCAGGCGGCGCAGCAGCGCGAAGGCGTCATCGCGACCCAGTTGCACGTCGAGGAACACCAGCGCCGGGCGCGTCGCGCGCAGCAGCGCCAGCGCGCTGGCCACGTCCTCGGCCTCGCCGACGATGCGCACATCGACATGCGCGGCCAGCAGACGCTTCAGCCGCGCGCGTGCCGGGGCCTCGTCCTCGACAAGGGCGACCTCAAGCATCGGCCGGCTCCAGCGGCAGCTTTACCGCAACCAGGGTGCCGCCCTCGGATTGCACAGTGATCTCCAGCGCAGCGCGCTCGCCGTAGAGCAGCCGCAGCCGCTCGCGCACATTGGCCAGTCCAATGCCCTCGCGCCCGGCGCGGTAGCCCGCACCGTCGTCACTGACCGCACAGTGCAGTTCGCCGGCCGCGCCGCGCAGGGTCACGCTCAACGTGCCGCGTCCGTCGGCGAGGCCGTGGCGGAACGCGTTCTCGACCAGGGGCTGCAGCAGCAGGCGCGGCATGCGTGCCATCAACGCCACGGGATCGGCGTCGATGCGTACCTGCAGGCGGCCGGGCTGGCGCTCGCTCATCAGCGCGCAGTAGCTGCGCAGCCAGGCCAGTTCGTCGCGCACCCGCGCATGCGGGTTCTGCGCGCCGGCCAGCACCGCACGCAGCAGGTCGGCCAGCGCCACCAGCAGACGATCCGCGGCGTCCACGTCGTCATGCATGCGGCTGGCGATGGTGTTGAGCGCGTTGAACATGAAGTGCGGCTCGACCTGCGCGCTCAGTTGCGTCAGCCGCGCCTCGCTCAGCTCGCGCGCCAGACGCTGTGCGTCCAGCTCGCGCTGATGGTGCTTGCGGCGCGTGCGCAGCCAGACACACGCACCGATGATCACCGCGTAGGTGATCACGTCCTTCTGGAACTCGTAGAACAGCGGCGCCACGCCGCCGAAGTTGTAGAGCGTGCCGGCCAGCGCATAGACGATCTTGCGCAGACCGACCATCGCAGCCACGTGAAGCATGGAGAACGTCATTGCGGCCAGCGCATGCAGCGGCAGATGGCGCAGCGTGCGCCCGCCGCCAAAGGGAAAGCGCGCATCGAAGCGGAACACCAGCAGCGCCAGCGCGCCGATCGTCAGCGTGCTGCTCAGCTCCCAGGTCAGCGGCTGCCACAGCGGCAGCGGCGGCACGTCGCCGCGATGACCCAGGGCGCTGTTGATGCCCAGCCACAGGCCCAGCAGCAGCCAACCGGTGAGGTAGAGCGCATATTCCAGTAACCGCCAATGGATCCTGATGTCAGACAGACGCTTCAATCGGTCCCCCGAGTGCGACAAATTTTCCGGCAATTGATTGATTCACTACTGTCCGGTTAGATGAGCCATGACGAGCCTGAGAGCAAGTAATGGCGCGGGTTTGCGGCCGATTTCATTTGGTGCCGATTTGAATCCTGGTTCTCAAAAAGTAGGTAGTTTCTCGGGATGGACATCGCCGAGGAGTTGCCGTGAATGTTGGAAAGACCCTGTTCGCGCAGATCATGGAGTTCGTGCCGTGGACCAGCTTCGCGCGCATCGTGCAGCGCCATGGTGGCAACTCGGGCGTGCGCACGCTGTCGTGTGCCGAGCAGTTCCGCGCCATGGCCTTCGCTCAACTCACCTGGCGCGAGAGTCTGCGCGACATCGAGGCCAGCCTGTCGGCCAATGCCAGCAAGCTCTACGCGATGGGATTTCGCTCGGCGGTCAAACGCTCCACGCTGGCCGACGCCAACGCGTCGCGCGACTGGCGAATCTGGTCGGACCTCGCGGCCTTGCTGATCCGGCGCGCGCGCAAGCTGTACGCGAACGATTCGCTCGGCGTCGATTTGGACAACACGGTCTATGCGCTGGATTCCAGCACCATCGATCTGTGCCTGAGCTTGTTCGAGTGGGCGCCGTTCCGCTCGACCAAGGCGGCCATCAAGCTGCACACGCTGCTGGACCTGCGCGGTGCGATCCCCGCCTTCATCCACATCAGCGATGGCAAGCTGCACGACGTGAACGTGCTGGACATGCTGGCCTTCGAGCCCGGCGCGTTCTACGTGATGGACCGCGGCCATGTCGATTTCGCGCGGCTCTATACCCTGCACCAGGCCGGCGCCTTCTTCGTCACGCGAGCCAAGTCGCCCATGGATGCGCGGCGCGTGTACTCCGCCCCCACCGACCGCAGCACCGGCGTCATCAGCGACCAGCAGGTGATGCTCAACGGCTACTACTCGGCCAGGAAGTATCCCGAGCATTTGCGGCGCGTCCGATTCAAAGACCCCGAGTCCGGCAAGACGCTGATCTTTCTGACCAACAACACGGCATTGCCGGCGCTGACGATTGCCGCGCTCTACAAGAGCCGCTGGCAAGTGGAACTGTTCTTCAAGTGGATCAAGCAGCACCTGCGCATCAAGAAGTTCCTCGGCAACAGCGAGAACGCCGTCAAGACGCAGGTCTGGTGCGCCGTGGCCACTTACGTGCTGATCGCCATCGTCAAGAAGGAGCTTCAACTCGATGCCTCGCTCTACACTTGTCTACAGATCCTGTCGGTCTCGGTCTTCGAGAAAACCGAGATTTCATGCGCCTTGCAGGCCGACGACACTGCAATCGATCTGCCTACAAGCGCTAGCCAATTGAATTTGTTCAACATATTGCGTGCGCTGCACGTTTTCCGCCATCCAGAATGCCCGAATCCCGCCACCCAGTATGCTCAGATACCACCACCAAAAATTCGGTATCCGGATTTTAAGTGTGGGATCGGTCGATTTCGTCAGGTTGCTAGTGTAGTGTTTGACTCTTGATGGAACTTAATTGCGCTACCGATCTCCAATGCTCTGCATTTGGTTTGCATTGGAGAGAGGAATTGCGAGTTGCCCCGGGAATCGAGTTGACGGACGAACAACATAGCGAGCTGGCCAGACTGGCGCGTTCCAAGCGCACCAGCGTCAGGCTGGCGCAGCGTGCGCATATTGTGCTGCTGGCTGCGCAGGGTCTTCAGAACAAGGAGATCGCCAAACAACTTGGCATCGGCCGCGTGCAAGTTGCGCGCTGGCGCGAGCGCTACCTGGAGTCTGGACTGCAAGGCATCGAACGCGACCTGCCGCGCGGCGCGCCGGCGGTGAAGGTGGACGTGGCCCGGTTGGTGGAATTGACCACGCAGAGCGCGCCCGCAGCAGCCACGCACTGGAGCACGCGCAAGATGGCTGCGGTTCTGGAGGTCAGCCCCAGCACCGTGATGCGCCACTGGCAGGCCAACGGCCTGAAGCCACACATCGTCCGCGGCTTCAAGGTCTCGCGCGACCCGAAGTTCGCCGAGAAACTCGAAGACATCGTCGGTCTGTACATGTCCCCGCCCGAGCACGCGCTGGTGCTGTGTTGCGACGAGAAGAGCCAGGTGCAGGCGCTGGATCGCACCCAGCCCGGACTGCCGCTGAAAAAGGGGCGCGCACAGACGATGACGCACGACTACGACCGAAGTGAGTCCCTTTGGGACAAGCGCAACGGCACGACCACGCTGTTCGCCGCACTCAATGTGCTGGACGGGCAAGTCATCGGCCAGTGCCAGCAGCGCCACACGCACGCACAGTGGCTGAAGTTCCTGAAGAAGATCGACCGCGAGACGCCCAAGGACAAGACGCTGCACCTGATCGCTGACAACTACGACCGAAGGAAGTCCCCGTGGGACGCCACCCACAAGCACCCGGTGGTGCAGGAATGGCTGGCCAAGAACCCGCGCTTCAATATGCATTTCACGCCGACTTCAGCGTCGTGGCTGAACATGGTGAAGGGTTTGTAGCGCTGCTCGGCCATCCCCTGCGCTCCGCGACCGTTAGCGCTTCCGGCGCCGCGAGCCGAACGTGGGGTGGCCGTCGAGCGGTGCCAATAACTCGTCGTCGGGATCCTCCGGCTCCTCACTCCGCCCTGCGTGGTTGGGCAGGTATTCCAGCTCGTCCTGGTCAGTGCAATGGAGCAAGGTCAGGGTCTGGTCGTACTCGGGCAGGAAGATGCTGGACTCTTCCAGTTCCACATCGCGCCAACCGTCGAACCACACATCTCCTGCACTCGTCAGGGTGCCGTCGCCTTCGCGCGTGGATCGCAGGGTGTGCGCAGCCGAGCCAGGCGGCAACAGTGTGCCGGTCGGGATGTAGCCGTTGACGGCGCGCAGGGCGGAAGAACGGATGGCGTGGCGGACGTGTCCGTTTTCGCCGAGCACATAGGCGCAGGGTAATCGATTCGTAGCCACCAGTCGCGAGGCCACCGCTTCCCGCGACGCAAAGCAGTCACTGGCCAGCTGATGCACGGTCGCGAACGTCAAGGGCAAACTCGCGGCCCTGGCCAGGAATAACCGGTATGGCAAGAGCACTTCAGCGGCGAATACGTCGCAGCAAATTTCCGCCGGCGGTCGCCGCGCATAACTCCATTCGGGGGCGTGCCCATGTTGCGAGGGCAGGCCTAGCACCACATGCGCGATCTCGTGACATTGCGTGAACCGCCGGCGCGCGGCGCGATCTTGTGCGTTCAATGTGATGATCGGGCCCTTCGGCGTGGTCATCGTGTAGCCGGCTTCGTCCGGTTCGAGATCCTCAAGCAGCACCTTGGCACCGACCCGGGCGACGTACAGGCCCAAATCCACGGGTAGCGTGGAGACACCGATCTCCTGCACAAACTTCCGCGCCCGTAGCTCGGCCTCGAACTCGTCCATTACTCCTCCATAGCGCGCTTGGCTCGTTTGGCCCGATTCAGCCATTCCGCAGGCGTGGGCCGGCCCGAACTGCGATGCACGACCGACACGGCGATCGCCATAATGTCCGGTGTCACTTCCGCATCCCCAAAAGCCTCCATCGCCAAGGCGGGTTCGACGGCGTTGTTTGCGCGCAGGAACTTGAGGAGGGCCAGCTCGTGGGGGCTGGGTTTGAGATGCCGGCTCAGGCGAAGAAAAGTCTCTTCGGGAGGCGGTTCTTTATCGCCACGCTCAATTTTTGAGATGTAGGCGTGATCGACTTCAGCCAGCGCGGCCAGATCCCGCAATGAAAGTTCGCGTCGCTCGCGCAAGGTGCGCAGCACGGCACCAAATGCCGACTCAGCCACGACGGGGCTTGACGCTGAATTTTGGTAGGCGTACTGTTGTCTGAACTAGACCACAGTCGCAAAGGAATGGGCTTAAAATGGCTTCTATTGGGCTCATACAGTTTTGGTGGTGTGGTGTCTGGTTCAGGCTACGCAGTATTGCACAGGCTTCATTGACTGACAACGACGATGAGGATACTCAGATGAGCGCTGATTCCATTGATTTTTTCATCCATGTGGGCCACCAGCCGCCGCGGCTGGTCGAGGCCCGGGACGACGATCTGCTCGAGGCGGTACTGTGGCGAGAGGGGGTCGCGCTCGACGCGGACGTCCACATGATCGTCGGCGCCGACGACGAGGAGGAAGGCGTCGACGCCGAGCCGCTCGCACCCGGGCTGACGGTGGGTGGCGCGGGACTGAAGCGCCACGGACACTTGCACTGCCAGCGTTGCCGCCGCATCCAGGTCAGCGTGAACTACCAGAGCCGGACCGAGCAGGAGACGTTCTCGCCCACCGCGCCTATCCGACGGGTCCGGCGCTGGGCGCAGAAGATCTTCGGCCTGACCGGGCCGGCCGCCGGCGACTTCGTGCTGCAGCTGTGCGGCTCCGACGTCGACGCCGGACTGCAGCAGCGCCTGGCCGAGTTCGTCCGCGACCACACCTGCTCGGCCTGCTTCGACTTCAGTAAAGAAGTCACGCCGCAGGGGTAGGGCCATGGAACCGGCGCAGCAGATTTTGATGTCGCACCTGCAAGCCCCGGAGTTCACCTCCGGGGCCGCGGAAGGGTGGTGGGGGCACGTGGTCGATAAACGCGTCGTATGGCCGCAGGTGCTGCTATGGATTGCCGCCCCCGAGCAACCCAATGCCCCGGACCGCTTCTACGTCCGGCTGGATTTCGCGGGTTACCCCAACCAGCCGCCGACCGGGAACGTCGTAGATCCGGATACCTGGGAGCCGACGCCTCTGACGAAACGACCCAAGGGCCAAGCCAATAGCCGCTTCGCGAAAGTGATGCGGGTGGACTGGGAAGGGGGCCGAGCGTTCTACCACCCGTTCGATCGACACGCCACCTCCAGCCATACGGACTGGGCGACGAACAACCCGCGCAAGCGATGGACGCCCGCGCACACCGTGACGCACTGGCTGGCCGAATTCCACGCCTTGTTCCAATCCGAGGAGTACGTCGGTGTCTGATCAACCGCAATTGACGATCTCGCGCTGGATCTGGCGCCGCCTGATCGGTGAGCTGCACCGCCGCGGCCAGGAGCGCCGCGAAAGCGGTGCCTTCCTGCTGGGCGTCCGCCAAGGTCCGCGGGCTAGCGTGCGCGATTTCTGTTGCTACGACGAACTGGATCCCAGCGCGCTCGACGATGGCTACGTGACGTTGCACTCGCGGGGCCTGAAGGCGTTGTGGGCGCAATGCCGCGCACGACAGCTGGACGTGGTGGCTGACGTGCATACCCATCCGGGACCGGACACCCGCCAGAGCACGCTGGACCGGCGCCACCCGATGGTTCCCGTCGACGGTCACATTGCGCTGATTGTTCCGAATTTCGCCCACACCACTCGCTGGCGTCTTGATGGCGTCGGCGTCCATGAGTACCTGGAAAACGGGTGGCGCAGTCACGTAACGCCGCAGGACCTGTTGCGCCTGAGTTGGTGGCCCTGATGGACGTGGATTCGTTCTCGCGGATCGACAAGTTGCTCATCGATACCCAGCAGGTCTCGGTGGAAGACGCCCAGCAACGTCGCACGGCGTGCCGGGTCGACCTGGTTTGCGGACCCGAGGTGGCGCACTCGCGCACGTTGCAGGCAGCCGCAGCGACGGTGTTGCGCATGGCAGCCCGCTGCTATCCCGGCGCCGTGACCTTGCTGGCGTCTCCTGAGGTACGCCAGGCACTGCAGGCCGCGGCGAGTCCGGCCGGGTTGCCGGCTTCAGCGCTGGCGACGACCTCGGCGCGCTACATGATCGCCCTGGGCACGACGACGTGCGGGCCGCAGGCCCTGCAGGTCAGTTTCGACGGCTGGACCGCTCAGGTTGCGCCCGGCAGGGACAGCCGCTTAGCCGAACACGAGGGCAACCCGCTCGCGGGCGTCTTGGCCGGCGCGCTGGCTGTCTCGGAGACCTTTCTGCATTTCGCCGGCGTCGCCGCCGAGGCCACGCATCGGGGCGTGACGCTGTCGTTGTGGCAGCCGGGCAAGCGACACGCGGACCCGGGGCCCGCTTTGGCGTACTTGCCGTCGCGCGCCTGGCTCGTGGGGCTGGGTCATCTTGGCCAAGCTTATGCGTGGGGCTATGCGTGGCTGCCCTTGGCTCCGGGGCCCGCGCCGGAGCTGTGGCTGGCCGACGACGACAAGCTGGTCGATGCCAATCTGGAGACGGGCGTGCTCAGCGAGCGCAATCGTCTGGGCGACTACAAGACCCGCATCGTGTCGGCATGGCTGGAGGCTCGCGGGATCCAGACGCGGATCATCGAGCGCCGGTTGGGGACCGGTGTCCGGTTGGAGCCGGAAGAGCCGCAGCTAATCCTAAGTGGCGTCGATCGCAACCGGGCACGGCACATCCTGGCGGAGGCCGGGGGTCGCCTGGTGGACGCTGGGCTGGGCGCCACTGCCAGCAATTTCGATACGATCGCCGTGCGCGCTTTCCCCAATCCGCGGTCTGCAGCCGACCTATGGCCTTTGGACGTCGCCGCCAGCCCGGCGGCGGAGCGGCTGGCCGAGGACAACCCGGCATACGCCGCCTTGTCTGCCGATCGATGCGGCCGTGTCCGTCTGGCCGAACGCGCCGTCGGCGTGCCCTTCGTGGGGGCCGTGGCCGCCACTTTCGCTTGGGCACAGGCGCTGCGTGATTTGCATGGGGGCGAGCACGTCACCGACCTCAAGCTCAAGTTGGCTTCACCGGGCGACCTCGAGGCCTACGGCCGTCCCGGTATCGCCAATGACCTGATTAACGTGCCCTACCTGCCAGCGGCCCGAGCCGAACCCCATTCGGGCGCCTGAGCGAGCCTCGCACAAGGCGCCAGGCTCTCCACGCCGCAGCCGGCCGCCGTGTCAGACCGTGTGCGAGAAAGTCACCGGGACCCCTTTTAAACGAAATTAAATGGTGTCAATATCCCAGTAAGCGAAATCGAACCCGGGAGTTGCCATGACGCCATTGTCCAAGGATTCCATCCCCGCGCTGCTGGTGCACGACCTCCCACGGGAACTGGTGATGGGTGTCGAGGACGCCTTCAACATGGGTGCCCTGCGCGCCTACGACTCATCGCGCATGATGGCTGACGGCCACTTGGCGCACGTGCTTGGACAACAGCGCCACTTCGAAATGAACGAGGCCTTCCACAAAGCGCTCCAGGCCGCGGACGCGCGGCCGAGCCCGATCCGCGGCAATGACATCATTACTGGCCGCGCAGGCATCTTCACCGTGGGCCGCTTCAACATCCCAACGGGCTTTTGGATCAACGGTCGGCGCAGCCATACCCGCCGACAGATGTCGCTGGTCAACAAGGCGCTGGTGCCGCTGCTGCAGCCCTCCTTGTTCGAGCAGTACTCGCGGCCGTCGAACGCCGTGGTGTTCTTCGTCGCCTGTTTCTCGGGGTCGGTGCGCGTGCACCCGCACGGGCCGGTGTCGATCAACATCGCGGTGCCCGACGATGAGATGCGCGGGTGGTTGTTCCGCGAGCCGCTGTCGGTCTTCCTGCAGCGCTACGAGCCGATCGTGAGCGAGTCGCAGCTCGATCTGGCCAAGCCAAAGCTCAAGAAGGGCAGGGACTCGGCGAGCGACGGCGGGCAGGCATGAGCCGGGGGGGAGTCCAGGGCTTCCAGGCCGAGCGCCTGAGCCAGGCGCTGGCGGCGCGTCGTCTGAGCCAACTGCAGCTGGCCGGGTTGGTTGGCGTGTCGCCGGCGACGGTCAGCAAGTGGCGCGCCGGTAACCAAGCGCCCGAGCGTGACGCGCTCGAACGTCTGGCGAGCGTGGTGAACGTGACCCCCGAGTGGTTTACGCGTGCGCCGTCGTCGAAGGTGTTGCTGCCGTTTTTCCGCAGCAATGCCTCTGCGCATGTGGCAGCGCGGGCCATGCTCGAGGCGCGCATGGAGTGGGCGCAGGACGTGGCGCTGGCGTTGTCAGAGTTCGTCGACTATCCGGCGGTGAACCTGCCGGTGCGCACGTTCGTCGACCCCGACCAGATCACCTCCGACGAAATCGAAGTTGCCGCGGCCGAATGCCGCGAGCTGTGGCGTCTGGGGCGCACGGCTGTCCAGGATCTGGCCTTGGCTATCGAGGGTGCCGGCGTCGTACTGATCCGGGAAGAGACCGGCATTTCCCAGATCGAAGGCCTGTCGGCCTGGAGCGAGGCCTTGGGTCGCCCACTAGTCTTGCTGTCGTCTGACAAGGACAACGGCTATCGCAGTCGCTTTGATCTGGCCCATGAGCTGGGCCATCTGATTTTGCACCGACACATCGCCCGCCCGACCGAACGTGAGCGCTACAAGCAGTTGGAGGTGCAGGCACACCGGTTCGCAGGCGCCTTCTTGCTACCGGCGGAAACCTTCAGCAGCGAAGTACGCACGCCGGTGACGCTGGACGATCTGCTGCTGCTCAAGTGGCGTTGGGGCGTGTCCGTGGCCGCCATGGTGATGCGTCTGCGCACGTTGAAGATTCTGGACGAGGACGCCGCCCAGTTGTTGTTCAAGCGGCGCTCGGCGCGGTGGGGAGCCAAGGCCGAACCGGGCGACGGAGATCGTGCGCCGGAGCAACCGCGCCTGCTGCATCGAACGATCGAGTTACTGGTTGATGAGAACGTGATGCCGCGCGAGGCGATTCCGCGCCATATCGGCTTGGCGGCGCACGACATCGAAAAGCTCGCGGGACTGCCGGAAGGCTACTTCCACAAGACGGGAACCGTGGTGCAGTTCGCGCGCCTGCGGCCCGCGAGCTCGGACGTGGTGGTCCCGTCAGCTGGCAATACCGTCGTACCCTTCCCGTCGACCTTCAAGCGATGATCGCCATGGAATCTCTCCTGCATCGGACGAACGACCCCGCGGCTGCGCTGACCTGTCCGCCCATCGTACCGTCGCGCGAAATGGCGGCCTACGAGGCCCTATGGACGCGGAAGAAAACCTCCTTCAAGACTCTCGCGGAGTGCTTTCGCAGCAACCCGCAATCGACACCCTCGGAGTTGGTGAGCGACGAAGAGATCAACACTCATTTGTCGTTGGTCATGGAAAAGATCAGCCAAGCCAACATCAGCGACTTTGGGATCCGCGTCCACGGTTCGACCGATTACCCCGAACGCTTGCGAGATGCGGCGCATCCGGTGGAGCTGCTCTACTACCGCGGCTGGTGGGATCTGGTCGACGCACCCAAGCGCATTGCGATCGTGGGTTCCCGAAATGTGTCCGAAGACGGCGTACGCCGGACCCGCAAGCTGACGGGGCTGCTGGTGAAGGCTGGCTACACCATCGTTTCCGGCTTGGCCAAAGGCGTGGACACTGTGGCACACACCACAGCGATGGCCTATGGCGGCAGCACTATCGCGGTTATCGGCACGCCGATTACCCAATCGTATCCACCCGAGAACCGTCAGCTGCAGGAGAAGATCGCCGAGCACCACCTCCTGATCAGCCAGGTACCGATCTGTCGCTACGCCGATCAGGACTACCGCAGCAACCGGCTGTTCTTCCCGGAGCGCAACGCCACAATGTCGGCGATCGCGCAGGCAACGGTCATTGTCGAAGCCAGCGATACCTCTGGCACGTTAGCGCAAGCGCGCGCGGCCTTGCATCAGGGCCGCAAGCTTTTCATTTTGGACAGCTGTTTTCTCAACCCGGATCTGAGTTGGCCGCGGCAATTTGAAGAACAAGGCGCAATTTGCGTCACCAGCGTCGACGACATTCAGGCAGCCCTTGAATAGGCGCGTTCTCGAAGTCGATGCCCTGGCTCTTCCCGATCATCACTACCTGGATGCGGGAGACACGTGCTACTACGCTGGCGAGTACACGGCGGGCGAGAACCACGCGTACAGCGACACCAATCAGCTGATCCTAAACCTCAAGAAGTCCGTCGACCGGCGCGGGCGTCCCGAGTGGCGATACAAGGAGCAGGCCATCACGCAAGCGGCGGCGATGTTTCGCGCCGCGTTGAATGAACGTGCCCAGCTGATCCTGGTTCCGGTGCCGCCCTCGAAGGCGCTCACGGATCCGGCGTACGACGATCGCATGCTGCGTTTGCTGCAGCAGGTCAGTGTGAATCGACCCTACGATGTACGTGAGCTCGTCATTCAGACTTACTCCACGCCCGCCGCGCACTTGGCCGATCGACGGCCAACGCCCAACGAGCTCGTGGCGATCTACCGCTTGAATGAAACCTTGGCATTGCCCGAGCCCCAGACGATCTTTATCGTCGATGACGTGTTGACGACCGGCTGCCACTACAAAGCGGTCAAGCAACTCCTGGCCCGCCGATTCCCGAATGCAGCCATCTACGGCCTGTTCGTGGCCCGCCGCGTGCCCAAGTCGGTCGCCGATGCATTCGAAGCCCTCGAGTAACCTGAGACTGCCATGTTGCTCGTCCTGACGTCCCCCGATGCCCTGCTGAACGGCGGCGTGCCCGATCCCGTGCTGGTAAAGGTGTTGGCAGATGCCAAGGCGGCGGCCCATCCGGTGGGGCTGATCTCCAACCACGCGGAACCTGCTTGGTTTGCTGCGTCGTTCGGCGGTACTGGGGTACAGTTTCTGCACACACCGGGTCGCCAGTCCGGCACGATCATCTCGACCAATGCCACGAAGTTCGGGCTCAACCCCTTCGATGCGCTAGTGGTGGCGGTCAAGGACGTCGATGTTCAGATGGGCAAAAACGGCGGGGCGATCCTTGTAGCCGCCGGCTGGTCGACGAGTATGCAGGTTCAGGCGCTGGGCATCCGGATCGCGAATCCGCAGGAACTGGCTGACGTCATTGCCCTCACCAGTGGCTGGGCAGGCCAGTGGTGGTACACGGGCACCACACCGCAATACAGCGTGCGCGCCTTGTCGGACCTGTCGGGATTCGGC
Source organism: Metallibacterium scheffleri (assembly GCF_002077135.1). NCBI lineage: Bacteria > Pseudomonadati > Pseudomonadota > Gammaproteobacteria > Lysobacterales > Rhodanobacteraceae > Metallibacterium > Metallibacterium scheffleri. Next base: position 155,926 of record NZ_LDOS01000005.1, read on the forward strand.
AAGGCGGTCACCCAGGCGGACTTTGCCAAGCGGCTGACCACCACCGTCAAGAACGGTGGCGCCCGGTTGAACTCATTACTCACCCTGACGGCACGCTCGTTGCTGATCGACGGTTGGGGAACGCAGGCCGATCAAGTTTGGGCGGTGTATCCGTCCTCGAGCAGCACGAACAACGACAGTGAAGTGCTGTCGGACTTCACCCATCGCCTGCGCACGACCGTGTCGCGCGTGCGCATGTGCAAGAGGGGCGAACCGTTGTTCATCCGTCACACGCCCTCGGTCAAACGGTCCCGCGGTGGGGGAGGCGATCGCACTGATCCGACGGATCAGTTGCTGACCGTCCTCTTAAATCCGTTTTACAAGACGAACGGTCGACTGAAGAACAAGCACGTCGTGGTCGTGGATGACTGCATGACCTACGGGGTGTCCTTTGGAGTGGCGGCCGCGCTGCTGCGCAAGGCTGGAGCCAAATCGGTGACCGACGTTGCTCTGGGCAAGTTCGGAAATCAATTGCGGCACTACGAGATCGACATCTTGGGCGATCCATTCAAGCGCCTTACCACGAAAGATTTTAACCTTATTAAGTCCGTACACTTCCCCGGCGGCGCGACCAATGCCGTCCCGCAGGCTGTACTTCAGGCCTTGATCCCAAAATAGACGCCGACGTACTCTCCGCGAAATCGGGGTAGAACCCCTCCGGTTGGTACTCGCGTGCGGTGAGAAACGGGCTTACTATAGGTATCGGAAAAGCCATTTCGCAATAGCCGCAGGTGGACCAAGGATGCAGGAGCATGAGTATGCGTTGCTCGGTGGAATCAACCGGGCCAAAGTAGGGAGGTATCTGAGCCTAACGGCCGCCTCCGTTTCGGCTGGAATCGTCTTTGTACTTCTCACTGCTGCAAATGTCGCCCAAAAGTTGGCTCCTCGTCGTTTCCTGTGGAGCCGGCGGGTCTGAGGGATTGAGCTCTGCGGCGGTGTTCGGCACGCTGCGCCGATGGGCAACAATCGAGTACGGCCCTTCCGTCGAGGTGCTGGTCCGGCAGCTCGAAGCGGGCGCGTTCGAGTCGCGCAGGCTGACAGCGACCATGGCGCCAAACCCGCACTACGTGGGGTGCGAAATCTTCCGATCCCGCGGTGTGTAGGATTTCCCCGACGCCATGTCGTCCTCGACTGACGTGCTGCCATCATCGCGCGCACATCGAGCACACCCCATCACCGCGCACGCGCGCGCTGCCCTTTCAACGCGTTGCGCGCCCCAGGTGCGCGACACTCGACCGACTTACGCAATCGTATTCGCGCAAGGATTGACTCTGACGTCGATCCTGCCTTTTGCTCGGCGCGTCACGCAGTGTGCGCAGGGATACGGATGGACGCAGCCGCCAACGCCGCTGGATCGGAGGGAACCGGCAGCCTGTTCCGGGCCGAGGCGGTGCGCGCGCATCAGGAGACGTGGCTGGGTGAGATCCACATCGCCACGCCGCCGCGGCGCTGGATCGTGGTGAGCGTGGCGCTGCTGTTCACCGGCGCCATTGTCGCTTACCTGTTCCTGGGCCAGTACACACGCCGTGAGACCGTGCCCGGTACGCTGGTGCCGGCAGCGGGTCTGCTCAATCTCAGCGCGTTGCAGTCGGGCTTCGTGCGGCAGACGTTCGTGCACGTCGGCCAGAGCGTGCGCGCGGGCCAACCGCTGCTGGAGATCGACGGCTCACCCGCCAGCGCCGCCCTTGGTTCGGCGGCGACGGTCGAGATTGCGCAACTGCGCGACGAGCAGCTCAAACTGCAGGGCGACCTGATCGACCAGCGCGGACTGGCGCAAAGCCAGGCTGACGCGCTGCGCAGCCATGCCACCGCGCTGGACGCGCAGCTCGCCCAGGTGAGCGGCGAAATCGCGCTGGAACGGCAATCCGTGGCCAGCATCGAGGCGTTGCTGGCCCGGATCGAGCCGCTGGGCAAGAAGGGCTATGTCTCGGCGCTGGAGATCCAGCAGCAGCAGCTCGCCGTGTTGAGCGGTCGTTCGCAACTGAAATCCCTGGTCGGCCAGCGCGCGGCGCTGCAGTCGCAGCGCAGCGATGCGCGCCAGCAGTTGGCGCAGGTGCCGCTGCAGATCGCCACCCAGCGCCATGCCACGCAGAACCAGCTGGCGCAACTGCAATCCACGCTGGCGCAGGTGGAAGCTCAGGCGCGGCAAGTCGTGCGCGCGCCGCGTGCCGGCATCGTCTCCGCGCTGGTGGTCAAGTCCGGCATGTCGGTCAGTGCGGGCGAAACCATGCTGAGCATCGAGCCCAGGCACTCGAAGCTGGTCGCCCAGTTGCTGGTGCCGAGCAGCGCCATCGGCTTCATCCACCCCCGTGAGCCGGTGCTGCTGCGCTACCAGGCGTTTCCCTACCAGCAGTTCGGGCTGCGTCACGGCACCGTGACCGAGGTCTCGCGCAGCGCGCTGGACCCCACCGAGGCGGCCGCCTTGCTGGGCGCGCCGGTCAAGGCCTCGTTCTACCGCGTGCTGGTGGCGCTGCACCGGCAGACGGTGCGTGCCTATGGCCGCTGGCGGCCGCTGCAATCCGGCATGGCCCTGACCGCCGACGTGATGCTGGACCGGCGCCCGCTGATCGACTGGATCTTCCAGCCCTTGTTGGGCATGAAGCAGCGCATCGACGCCGAGGGCAAGGCGTGACCGCACCCGTCGATCCCAGCCGCGTGGCCGGTGGCGATGGCAACGCCGCCGCGTTTGCCGGCGCACCCGAGGGCCCGGGCCGGCGCGAGATCCCGCGCACCGAGCTGCACTTCGGCTGGGGCCGCAAGCTGCCGGTGATCGTGCAGAGCGAGGCCGCCGAGTGCGGCCTGGCCTGTCTGGCCATGATCGCCTGCTACCACGGTTACGAAACCGACCTTGCCGCCCTGCGCCGGCGCTTCTCGCTGTCGCTGAAGGGCGCCACGCTGAGCCGCCTGATCGACATGGGGCAAGCGCTGGGACTGCACGGCCGCCCGGTACGCCTGGAGCTGGAGGAGCTCGACCAGCTCAAGCGCCCGTGCATCCTGCACTGGGGCCTCAACCACTTCGTGGTGCTCAAGGAAGTGCGCCGGGGCGGTGTGGTCATCCACGACCCGGCGCAGGGTGCGCGCACCGTGCCCTGGGCCGAGGCCGGCCGGCAGTTCACCGGCGTGGCGCTGGAGCTGAGCCCGCACGCCAACTTCCGCAAGGCGCGCGAGGTCGATCCGTTCAACTGGCGCGCGCTGATCGGCCGCATCCACGGCCTCAAGTCGGCGCTGTCCGAGGTGCTGGTGCTGGCCCTGCTGCTGGAGATCCTGGCGCTGCTCAGCCCGTTGTTCACGCAGGCCATCATCGACCAGGTGCTGGCCGATGGCGACCACAGCCTGCTGACCGTGCTCGGCATCGGCTTCATCCTGATGCTGCTGCTGCAGGCGGCGGTCAGCGCCCTGCGCAGTTGGACGGTGATGCGCTTTGGCACCAGCCTGCACCTGTCCTGGGCGGGCAACGTGTTCAGTCACCTGCTGCGGCTGCCCGAGGAGTACTTCGCCAAGCGGCACCTCGGCGATATCGTCTCGCGCTTCCAGGCGGTGCACGCCATCCAGCACACGCTGACCACGCGCGTGGTCGAGGTGATCCTCGATGGCCTGATGGCGACGCTGACCCTGGGCGTGATGCTGATCTACAGCCTCAAGCTCAGCGCCATCGTGCTGGGTGCCTTCCTGGTCTACGTGCTGGTGCGCGTGCTGTCCTACCGCGTGCAGTTCGAGGCCACCAGCCAGCAGGTCATTGCCTCGGCGCAGCAGCAATCGAAGTTCCTCGAGGCGGTGCGCGGCGCCACCACGATCCGCCTGCACAACCAGTCGGCGGCGCAGTCGGCGCGCTACATGAACGCCACCACCGACACGCTCAACCGCGGCCTGGTGGTGCAGAAGCTCAACCTGATCTTCGGCTCGGCCAACACGCTGATCTTCGGCCTGGAGAACACCGCCATCTACTGGGTCGGCGCCTTGATGGTGCTGGGCGGCGCCGACTTCAGCGCCGGCATGCTGATCGCCTTCACCATGTATGCCGGCATGTTCACCAGCCGCGCGTCCAGCCTGGTCAACTACGCGGTGCAGGTGAAGATGTTGCGCCTGCAAGGCCAGCGCCTGGCCGACATCGTGCTGACGCCACCCGAGCGGCATGTGGAGACGAATTACGCCGGGCCTGCACCAGCGCCTTCGATCCAGGTGCGCAATCTGGGCTTCCGCTATGCCGAGGGCGAAGCGTGGATCGTGCGCCATCTGGATCTGGACATCGCCGCGGGCGAATCGGTGGCCATCGCCGGCCCCTCCGGCATGGGCAAGACCACGCTGGCCAAGCTGCTGCTGGGCCTGCTGGAGCCGCAGGAAGGCGAGATCCGCATCGGCGGCATCGAACTCAAACGGTTGGGCAAGCGCGCCTATCGCGAGATGCTGGGCGCGGTGCTGCAGGACGACACCCTGTTCGCCGGCTCGATCGCCGACAACATCAGTTTCTTCGACGTGGAGGCGACGCCGCTGCGCATCGAGGCGGCGTCGCGGCTGGCGCACATCCACGAGGACATCGTGGCCATGCCGATGGGCTACCACAGCCTGGTCGGCGACATGGGTTCGACCCTGTCCGGCGGCCAGCGCCAGCGCGTGATCCTGGCGCGCGCGTTGTACCGGCGCCCGAAGATCCTGGTGCTGGACGAGGCCACCAGTCATCTGGACCTCGCCACCGAGCGCGCGGTGAATGCCGCGATCCAGCGCCTGCGCATCACCCGCATCGTGCTCGCGCACCGACCCGAGACCCTCGCCAGCGCGCAGCGCGTGATCGACCTTTCAACACTCAGGGAACCTGCAGGTCCACACCCCGCGGGGCTTCACGAATCGTCGCGCGACCCTGGCGTGCGGCCCAACGAGGAGAAGTGCGATGCGTGAATTGCAGAAGTCCGAATGCGATCTTGCCTGCGGCGGAACCCAGCCGATCAAATATATCAACGGCCCCGCTCCTGGCACCACCGTGACACCTCTGCCCGGCCCGATAGTCACCGGATATCCGCTGCCGCCGATCAACTTCAATACTGGCACTGGAAGCTCAGGCAATAATTCTTACAATAATGGGACCGGCAATGCGCCGGGTACAATTATTAACTGTGGCGCGACTTTGACGGGAACACATGATGTATATGACACAACATTGACCTCGAAAAACACGAATTACAACAATCCAGGGGATATCTCTTCAGGGCTTTTCGCGGAGCGTCATGGACAAGACGGGTCGTTCAATGCTGCGAACGGCAATATCATTGCTGAGTTCCCTAGCGAGCAAGATGGAATGTATGCATTGGGGTGCCTGCTAGATGGCAATTACGGCACCAACTCGATGGCCAATTTCGCAAGTGCATATCTTGGGGAAAACGCATCTGCGACGAAAATTGCAAACTACACATCAGCCGTTGAGCAATACATGACATCATTCGGTTATACAAACTTCCAGGCAGATTTTAATTCTATGAGCAACGACGAGTTCAATACGCTCATGGATGGCATAGCATTCGCCGAGGGGATGAGTAACATGCCGCCCGTTGGAAAGCAGGGCTGGACGATGCATGGCGATGGAGGGTGCTGACATGACGCATAACAAAAGCAGAGTTAATCTAGCTACAAGCGCCAAGCCCCATTCCTGGTGCAATCAGATCGCACGCGCTGCGGGCGGATTAATGATTTTGCTATCGTCTTTGTCTGCCGTGCTGTACCCCATCCCGGCGCTTGCCAGCTATGCAATGCATCAGACATACCAGTATCCGACATACCATGATTCGCGAGCTGTAAGTGTGCCAAGCTTCAAGTCCGGAGTCTGTGTGCATGGCACCATAGAGAAGGGCCATTTCAGCATAGCCAAGTTGGCGACCCATCAATACTTTTTCCTGCATCTTGACAAACCGATCAACGTGATGCCACCAGTGAGCAGAGATCCAGCATTTCTGAACCCTTATTTCCATACATACGACATAGGCCTGTTGATGTCAATGCAATACACCAAACTTGCATCCAGCATTACTCACTCGCAGAACAAGAAAATATCTCTTACAGGCGAGATCCAGATAATCATGATGGGAGGAGGCGAAAGTCAGCCACCCCTCTCAATTTTTTTGGACGTGTCAAAAATCGGTGGGGCTAACAAATGCGCATTGTGAATGATCATGAGACTCCAGTGACGGCGCCAGCGCGTGATCCTGGCGTGCGCGTTGTACCGGCGCCCGAAGATCCTGGTGCTGGACGAGGCCACCAGCCATCTGGACCTCGCCACCGAGCGCGCGGTGAATGCCATCCAGCGCCTGCGCATCACCCGCATCGTGCTCGCGCACCGGCCCGAGACCCTCGCCAGCGCGCAGCGCGTGATCGACTTATCGCAACTCAGGGAACCTGCAGGTCCACACCCCGCGGGGCTTCACCAATCGTCGCGCGACCCTGGCGTGCGGCCCAACGAGGAGAAGTGTGATGCGTGAATTGAATTGGAAGGAAAAACTACTGGTTGTGGGTGGCACTGCTTCCGGAGGCGGTCCGTTACCCACAGAGACGTTGCCGCCAACCGTAGTCACGGCACCATACTACCCAACGGGCGGTGGTGGCGGTGGCGGATTTAGTGGCCCCCCTTCGATGCCAACCACACCAACCACAAGCGGGCCGACCTCGCCGCCGAATTCATTGGTGGCATTAGGGCTTGATGCCCATGACCTCGGCGAGAAGCTTTACAATGCCATCAAGTATGGCGACTTAACTCCAAATGAAATAGCGGAGGATATATATACAGATCCTAATGCTGATATCCCTGACTTAACGTGGGGCGAATCAGTCTCTATGGCGAGTGACATTTATGCTGGTGAATTAAGTTTTGCTTGGCAGAGTGGCAGTGCTTTCGGCAGCCTGATTTACGACAACCTGCCAATTAATGTTCAACAAGATATTGGCAACTTTGAAGGTAGTGCCTTTACGACAATTGATAGCTGGCTTCAGGACATAGATAACGACTACAACAATTCAATTGAAGCACCGACGCCACCTCCATATAAAACACAACCTCTCCCTAGCCTGCCTGACCACGCTGAAAACCCATGAAGCAAGGCTGTACAATACCTGATTACCAAGCTAATCCATCCGCATTTTGCAGCTGGTACGGCGTCTGGGTGCGGGTGGTAACATAGATGAAGCATGGGATCAGGTCGCGCCGCCTGAATCGGTGGCTGAATCGGTGGCTGAAGTTGTAGCAGAACTCGGAGAGATGACTTTGCAGGTACTTGGCCTTCAACGCGTGGTACGTACCGTGCAGGGCTTGGCGGCGTCTGGTGCGCGGTGATGGTGGATCCACTACGCCAGAGTGGTCTCGCGGAAGCCCGGCACATCGCTGTGGGAAAGCCAGTGCTCCGTGATCTGCACGGCAGCCACGCAGTGCGGGGTGCTGTTCGGGTTGCCACCACCGGTGGAGTCGCCATGGTACTCTCCGCTTCGGTAGGCATCGCCCAACTGGACGATGCCTACCAGGGACTTGGCGGCATTGCGCTAGATCATGATCTGCATCAGCTTGTCCTTGATCAGCCACGTGCTATTGGCGTTGACGCTGAGATGCCGCCGATGCGAATTCAAGGCCGAGAGGCTGTTCTTGTGCAGGATCAGCGAGTCTTGACGTTTGCAGCGGTTGCATTGAAGCTGAGACCGAGCGCTCAACTGACAGTGGTCGGCATACCAGCAGCGCGGCTAAGAGACCCACCATGCCAGCGCGTGCCCACGAAGGCGCCCCGACATTTCACCTCGCTGCCGCAGCGCTCGAAGAAAGTCAAGCTCATGTCAGATTGGGGCGCTTGCAACCGACGAAACCGGTCAATTGGATCGCGCTTTTAGATATATATCGCGAGATCAGGTGGTTACGCGCTACGGCGCGCACGTATAATAGGCAGAGACAAATAGGTAACCAAGAACATATGAAAAACACTAACGGGCTATTGATCGCAGTGCTTATTGTGGTTGTGGGCATTAGCTCAGAATTAACACACGGCGCTACGCGGAAATTGCTCGAATATGGCCTTATGCTTCCAACTCTAGTATTGTTCATTATTCCTCCTAGCGGCGCTTGGCACTTTTTGAAGACCTCACGCGTCAGCAACGCATCAACGTTGCAACTAATAGTTATCAGAGGGATTAGCATCACTGCCATAGTGTTCGTTATATTAGGTATTGGATACGCAATAATTCATTAGACGCTTAAGCCATGTTTAAGCCATCTCCACGCCTTTGAGGTTATCGCGTGAATAAAGAGTTTGCAAAGTTTATTGGTTATTTATTACTATCCAGACTCTATTTACCATCAGTAGCGTCGGCCATGGAGCCAACTCGGCCGGCGGAACATAAAACTGCACTCTCTATGTACAAAGCTCCGCGCCACGACCGATCTGTAAATTCGCGGCCCGTGCACGTTTATCAACCGAATATTATGCGACAAATGGAGTATGACCTAGCAAATGATCGAATCGGCAGATTAATTAATCAAGCGCAGCAATGTTCACGAGCCAAGCCGGGTTCTCAACGCAATGCAGATGAGCGCCTATGCGAAGCAGTCCTCGCTGGTGCATACGGCACACAGGGAAACTTGGCCAGTGCCGCAAAGGCCGAGCTTAAATTGGACCCAGGCGGGATAAGCATGACCTTATTTAAGACCGGCGCCGGTACATACGGTGCGTATTACGTCAGTAATCCGAAGCTGTTATTTGGCACGAAGAATCCAAGTTTCGATGTCAGTCGACCGACAATAATTAAATGGGCTGCATCTCTCTGCCCTGGCTACAATAACGCTGTTGTTGGCAGAATAAACGGTAGGAGCGAGTGCATAGGTATTGACATAGGAAGTCCAGCATCGAGCTTAAGCAGCAATACAGCGTCAGCAACAAGGACACAAATATTCCGGACAGATGGGCTGCTTACTGACTTTGCTTCGGACATCGGACAAGCGAACAAAGTGCAATTACATAACGTAATGATTCGGCACCTGTTCCTTGTCGTAATGCCAAGGAAAGATACAGGGCGAACACAGAACCTACTAGGGCTCAATTCCATAATGCACTTCAAGAGTGTTGGCTTTACAACAAAAGGTGTGACTATCGACAACGTAATATCCGGGCTTCATTGTAGTGCTGCGCTTCAGTTCAGCACATCATCGCTTCCGGCAATTAGGGGCATAATGCTCACGGGCAGCATCAATGGAACCGCAGTGCATTTGATCGCCGACAGTGGTTTCAATGGTCCACTCCTCTTATTCAGCAGGCGACTTGTTAATGATCGACAGCCTGTGCTGGGGTACGCCCTGGTGAACAAAAAGGCCACTGGTAATCGAGCGCGTACGGCGATGTATCGCGTTTCGTTTAGCTTAATGGGCAACAACATCGGACCTACTTTAGCACCTCTTGTCGATAGGCCGTTCGCTAATTTCTCTGAATCCAGTTCAATCGATGGTTTAGTTGGTCTCCCAGTATTGGAGCGCCTTGGAATTACCTTTGACTTTGCAAATCGCAAGATTTGCACAGCTTATCAATGATCAGATCGCGTTCACAATTGGCCTCTAACTGATGAATAATTAGGCTGGTCTTTTATGATAACTTCTCGACTAGGCAATACCTGTATCGTATATGTCTGAGGTTAGCAGATAATACGTGCATGATTCTCGGTCAATCATCGCTGACAGTCAGAAGGTTGAAACTTGATTCCGACTCTTTCATATAGCACACCTTCAATCGGTGATCACCTTGGCGCCAACGATGCGACAAACCTTCGAGCGTATTGTTACTTCCCGTCCATGTTCGATTGTACTGGCACTTCCCAATCCATTGATTGAGCCACATGACTTGCATATTGGACCCAATGTTTCGTTACACAAATATTATTTGTGTTGACAAAGCTGGCGATCAGACTATTTATCACTTAAAAGTTCCGCCTTTGCCAACGTATGCTTCTCTCCCGGATCCACTGAGGGCCCAACTACGAAACGTGCAAAATAAACTGATTACGCGACCTGTTCTTGATGTCGTTTCATTTGCTGACTTTATTGATGCCCTAAAGTTGAGACGTTTTACTCACAGGCTTGCAAAGCATTTCCCAATGTCATGTCCACCAAGTAACTGGACAGAATATTCACTCAGTGAGAATCGCATAGTGAGCATGCTAGGCTCATGCTGTCCTTCCGAACCGGCCTATACGCCTCTCATATGGACACTCGAGTTGATTAATAATTCGCTGGGTTGTAGCACTTCTGGATTTAGGGATTGCTGCGTAACCGAGGCAGGCGATGCCGGTTCGCGCTATGTTTATCCTGACGCTAGTGAAATTGCGCCAGCCCTGGATGCGCTCTCTAGCTTTCTGGAAGACGGAACTACACCTTTTGTGTTTAGAGCGATCGTTGCGCATGCCTTTATTGTGGCGGTTCACCCATTTCAAGATGGCAACGGTCGAACTGCTCGTATATTCTTAAATCTATTTCTTCGCAGACACATCCGCGATTTCTATTTCCCACTTAGGGAAATTCAGTGGAGTATTACCGCATATTATTATATTGCCTCGCGAAAAGCCATTATTCTGAATGACTGGCAATTTCTTCTGAATTTCTTTTGTCGGCTATTTGATAAGAGCTTGTTAGGAAGGAACCTTATTTGACTCGATTTGCGGGAGTATCCGGGCAAATTTGCCGATATACAGCGGTGTCGGTGAAGAATTAGCGGGTCCGGAGTAAAAATATGGTGTGATAGCTCAGCAAGGGTGGATGATCCGTGCTCCCATCCCTGGATTCGCGATTGATTGTTAGATTCTTCAGGAGGACAAAATGTCAACCGTAGTTCTTCTCATTGTTATAGGCACCTCGATCTGGGTATGGGTTGACGCGCGCGGTATCGGCGCACGAAAGGGCCTCATTAGTGGCTTGGCAAACATGGGGCCATTTGCCTGGTTTTTAAGCAGCTTGTTCTTGTGGATTATCGCATTCCCAGTTTACCTCGCGAAGCGCAGTGCGATAAGGACAGCCGCGCAAGCTGAGACAGGTTCAGCGCCGCGATCGTCGCCGTCACGAGGTAAGCGGTAACTGTCAGGCTCCGTGCGATTCAATCTCGCAGTTATGCCGGCCCGCCGTCGCAGCCTTCGATCCAGGTGCGCAATCTGGGCTTCCGCTATGCCGAGGGCGAAGCGTGGGTCGTGCGGCACCTCAATCTGGACATCGCGGCGGGCGAGTCGGTGGCCATCGCCGGCCCCTCCGGCATGGGCAAGACGACTTTGGCCACCCGAGTTCGACAGTTCGCGCCCGGAAAAGGTCGTTTTCGAGGAGCGGCCTGAGCAAACAGGCGGGTTCCAGGGGCGTTTTTCTCGCAAGTCGTGTAATGGCACGTCATGCTCGATTGATGTATCTATTGACATGGTTATATGCGCATGTAAAGTAACGGCATGTTCATCAAGGTCACCCGCTCCGGCCCCCGACGCTATGTCCAGCTCGTCGAGGCCTACCGCGATGACGATGGCCACCCCAGACAACGTACCGTCGCCACCCTCGGGCGGTTGGATCAGATGGACACCCAGCTGGAATCGGTCATCGCCGGCCTGCTGCGCCTGAGTGGCCGTCACCCCCACAATCGCAACACGGGCACGTGGGACGACGTGCAGCAGCCCTTGTTCCCGGATCCGCCGGCCAAAGACTTTGTCGTGCTGGCCAAACGCTGGGTCGTGGAACGTACGCATGCATGGAACGAACGCGCACGACGCCTGATGGCACACCATGACCGCTCGGCATGGGCACCGATTGCATGGGTTTGGTTGGTCGAAGCGCGTATCCTCGCTACCAGACTCGTCGCCTGATCATTTTGTCGACACCCTCTGAGCTTTGTGCATCACGCGACCATAGCAGGTGTCTCGAGCACTCTGCGCAGGAGCCGCTCCGGACCATCTATGCCTTTGAACGGCTGCGTGTGCTTTAGACGACCCCAGGAGATTGGTAGATCGCTGATTGCCGCCAGCGACACTTGCTTGGCCATCTGACATGCGTGCAGCGCTTGGGCCAAATAACCAAGGGGTAATTCGGTTTCGTCGCTACTCCAGAGTACGAGAATCGAACACTCTCGAGGCCGCTTGCGCTGAAAATCGATCAGATAGCGCATCCTCCCCTCCGGGCGCATCGATGCAATCAGCGCGAGCCGCGGCTTCTTTCGTTCAAGGTCGATGAACAGCCAGGCCGGCGGTTCATCATCGGGGTCCACTTTACATACGTTCAGTAGCACCTGACGCCAGTAGGCGATCTTAGGCGTCACTCGGATGATCTGTACGTCGGCGAGACCGCGACGCTGCATCTGGAGGAGCAGTTCAGCGGTCTGCAGAAAAGCTTGATCGGCAGCTGTTGGATCCGCGTCAGCAGCAATTTCTTCTTCTGGTAACACGAGATGCCGGCGGCCTGATAACAGTGCTTCGCGGATCATATCCTTCGAAGAAATAAGGTCCCCCGTTGTGACTTTGTCTGAAGAAGGCCGAGGCGGCAGCGGTTGACTACGGCCACTTCTGGTTTCCGAATTCTCGGTAGTGAGTTTGACCGTGGCGATCTTGGATTGCCGGGGGAAGCGCGCGGAGATGTCCTCCACTTCAATTTCCCATGGAGACTCACCCCGGTTGCCCGGACCCTCGACCAAAGTGACCGGGTCTGGCTTAGGGCCTTGCGGCCTGCTCCAGCCCGAAATCGGTCGATTTTCATCGGGATATGAGGACACCCTTCCGTCGTTGTCGCGGAGGTAGTCGATGCGAGCGTATGGAAGGCACCAGTCGCAGGAGATGAGCTGTGTGATCAATGTGCGTACTCGGCCCGCCTGATTGAGGTTCACCACCTCCGCCTTGAAAGTCATCTTCCCGTCGAATGGTGGTAAGGCACGGACAAGCCTACTTTCGCCAGTCGAAGTGTGGCCTGCTGCAAAGAGAAAGACCTCCTGCGCACGTTTCAAGGCACCATCGACAAACGCAAAGATGGCTAGGTGGCGGACGTCAGCATCAAGCATGCGCTTGCGCAATTGAAGGAACGCCAGCCGCTCGGTCAAGGAGGCTCTGGACTTGCTGACGTCCCAGAGATGACGGTCCGGATCCAGGAAGTCGCCAGTGAGCACTGATTTGGTCAGTGGGCTCGATAGCGCATAGAAGAATCGGAATATCTCGATACAGGGGATCAGGTAGGCGTAGTGGTCGCCGATGTGTCCGATGCCCACGAAGAGTGCGTTGGCATCGGGATCGTCCTCAAGGTAATCGGTGACGACGGGGACGATGAGATCGCCGCGGTCATCCCGGTCAAATCGCTTAAACACATGAAGGTTGTCGCGTGAGAGGTCAAGCGACAGAGACTTTGAGTGCACCCACGGATTGTGGTCATGCGGAAGCGCAATGCCATCCTTGAGTATGGTATTGAGGTGGAGCAATGGCATCTCGCCGATGTTGAGGTACCGTACGGCGCGCTCGCCTTTCGATAGGTTCGGCCAACGTGGCAGTTCCCAGAGGTAGGCCTTTATGCGCGGCGATGCGGAAGGCGAAGGAATCCGATCAAGCTTGCCAAACCAGACGATCCGCCAAAACCCCGGTAACGCAAGACTTCCGTGCTTGATATGCGGCATCCTGCCTCTCAAAGAGTGCTGTCAGATTCTTATCTAACACTGGTTTGTCTCAATTAGCAATGTTCCTGTCAGTATGGGCGCTTCCTGAAGCCGAATCCGTTGCAGCAGCGGCCTGAGACAGCGCCAGATCTTGGCTGGAAAGAGAGGAGGCACGTCATGAGTCATCAAGGACGCACCACAAGAGACGCCGGTTCAAACGAGAGTGCGTGAGTTCTACCAGGCGCGCCTGCAGGTGCGCGGTGTTTCTGTTGGGTGGGGTCGCGACAAACGCGGCGCATTCTTCTCAGAGTTTGCTCGCGATGCGCAGGCGGCTTGGGAAGCTGCGCAGTCCGAAGTGCGTGCCCGTATCGTTCACCTCGATGCCGGCAACGCTGCTCTTGTGACGGGGAATCACGATGGGTGACCGCACCGGTATTTCGTGGACGGACGCAACTTGGAACCCGCTACGCGGTTGCTCGCGTGTTTCGGCCGGCTGCGTGCATTGCTATGCCGAGACCGTGGCGGCGCGCTTCAGTGGCCCCAGGCAGCCCTACGAAGGTCTGGTGCACGCGAAAACCCGTGGATGGAATGAGCAGCTGCGTTTCGTGGAGGGTGCGCTGGACCAGCCGTTGCGGTGGTCCAGACCGCGCCTGATCTTCGTCAACAGCATGTCGGATCTATTCCATGAAAACGTGCCGGACGAATGGATCGACCGAATCTTCGCCGTCATGGCGTTGGCACCGCGTCACACCTTCCAGGTTCTGACAAAGCGACCGGAGCGGATGCTGTCGTACCTGGGTGAGCGCACGGACAACCGCGAGCACGCCATTGGAGAGCAGATGCGGGTGATCAGCCGTGGCCGCAATCCGGGACTCCCGGAGCTGCCGCTTCCGAACGTCTGGCTTGGTATCAGCGTGGAAGACCAGTCCGCGGCCGACGGCCGGATTCCCCTGCTGCTGCAGTGCCCGGCCGCAGTGCGCTGGCTGTCGTGCGAGCCGCTGCTGGGGCCGGTCGACCTGCGGCAAGCGTGCACGTTGCGCCAGTGCACTGACCCCTACGGTGTCTCTCACTGCGGGATGGTTTGCGATCTTGACTGGGTTGTGGTCGGCGGCGAGTCCGGCGCCGGCGCGCGCCCCATGGAGCCAGCATGGCCTCGGGCGTTACGCGACGAGTGCGCGCAGGCGGGCGTTCCGTACTACGAAGATACACGGATGTTTCGCCCCCTCCGGCCCGGATGCGTCGCAGAGGGTCGTGAGGTGATTGGCCGTATCGAATGACGGGTCTCGTTCCGCTCTTTTATGACTCCGCTGCAATTGTCCACGAAGGTGAACATGTGACTGAAGCACCCACCACCTACATGACGACGCTGCACCTGAAAGTGCGTGCGGAAGCGTGGCCGTGGCTGGACCAGGCGTCGCGCGAGGTCAATGTGGTGTGGAACTGGGGCAACGCCACCAGCGCCAAAGCCGCACGGCCGTTCGCCGGCAAGGCGAAGTGGCTGTCTGGGTTCGATCTGGACAAACTGTCCGCCGGTGCGACGAAGTGTTTCGACCAGATTGGCGCGGACACCATCCAGCGGGTCAACGGCGAGATCGCGACCAAGCGCCGGCAGGCCCAGTGCGCGAAGCTGCGCTGGCGGATCAGCACCGGCTCCAAGCGAAGCCTCGGCTGGGTGCCCTTCAAGGCGGCCAGCATCAAGCGCACCGGTCGTGGCGTGACGTTCTGCAAGAAGTCGTTTCGCGTGTTCGAGGCCGAGCGGCTTGAAGGCGTGACGTTCGCCGATGGCTCGTTCGCGCAGAATGCCTTGGGCGAGTGGTTCCTCAACATACCGGTCAAGCGGCCGATCGTTCGCGATGTCGCCCCGCGCGAAGCGGTGGGCATCGACCTTGGGCTCAAGCGGGTTGCCACGACCAGCGATGGCGCGCTGCTGGATGCCGGCGCGTTCTACCGTGACATCGAGGATAAGATCGCACAGGCCCAGCGCCGGGGGCACAAGCGGCAGGCGAAGCGGTACCACGCCAAAGCCGCCAACCGCCGACTGGATGCGCTCCACGTGTTCACCAGCAGCATCGTGAAGGACTACCAGCACATCGTCGTTGGCGACCGTGAGCAGCCTGAAGCTGGCCAAGACACGGATGGCGAAGTCCGTGCTGGACGCCGGCTGGGGGATGCTCAAGACGCAGCTGCAGTACAAGGGCCATCGGGCCGGTCGCAGCGTCGAGATCGTCAACGAAAGAAACACCACGCGAGCATGTTCCAGCTGTGGCCAGCACACCGGCCCCAGCGGTCTAAGGCAGCTCGTTGTAAGGGAATGGACTTGTGAGTGCGGTGTCACTCACGACCGCGACATCAACGCGGCCAGGAACATTCTCCGGCTCGGGTGCGAGCCGCCGTCTGCGGGAACGAGATACCCATCGCCCTCACCGCCGAGCCAGCAAGCAAACGCGTTGCGAGGCAGGATCAGTGAGGACGACGGGTAGTCATGAGCACCTGTTCAAGCAGTGGGGCGAGTGGGCGCCGGCGGATGGGAATGACGGGCTGTTGCGGATCGGCAAGCGCAAGGCCGGCAGCTTGCTTGATGGCGTCGACCACAAGGCATGGCCACAGCAAGCCAACGGTCAAAAAGCGCTTACAGGGAGCCAGACTCTAGCCCCATCAGGTAAGGCCGCTCTTGCCTCGGCGTTTCCTGAATGATCCAGCCGCACAGGCCCAAGAATAACCACGTGCTCGCCGTCCGCGGTGGTCACCTCCCGACATTTCATTCGCGTGTCCATGACCAGGTCAGCTGTCGCAGTTTTCTGTGCAAACTGACGCAAAGCCGCTGCGACCTCTGCCTGCTTGCGCTGCATACCTGACTCATAGCGTGATGCCAGTTCAGAGCGTGAACGTTCGTCATCCCATGTGATTTGCACATCGGGATGCTCGACTGATTCGCCTCGGTATATGGCCACAACCGGCGGTTCGTTGGTGTACCCCTCCGCATCCATTCCAAGCTCATCGTTCGAGCATGGTGCGCGCCGGATGTGTATGGGAATGCTTTGCGCCGCTGTATCTAGCGTTGCGCCCATGAATGGCGTGGCACCGTCCCATCCGCGAAGGATCTTTGCCCGGATGATGCCAAGTGCGAGGTGCCTGGCACTGCGCACCGCCTCCACGGCGGCTTGCTCGGCTTCCTGGTGCGTCGCATGGGCGCTCGCGTGCCTTGAATGGCGACCCGTTCCAAGCACCACAACATAACCCTGTTCGTGGGCACGCACGGTGGCTTCGCGGCACTCGGTCCACCACCGCCTTTCAGCCTGTTCGACCCGTTCTCGAGCCTCACGCTCGGAATGAATTGAACGTGGCGCCCATTTTGCCAAGTCCTGTCGTGGCCCTGTTTGTTCGTTGTTGTTCATGCCTCTTGCGCTGGCGCAATCCTGTGTTAGTCAAGGTTTTGCATTCAATGGGTAAGCCCATGAGCACGTTAAGCAAACACGGCACCGAAGTCGGTCGCATCGAAGGCCTGTCATCCGTCACGGTATACATGAACGACGGGACCGTGCACAAGGACAGCGGCAATGGCTGGCGCTGCGCCGGACGCGTGCGTGAATGCCTCACGCCGGCGGATGCCTATGAACGGGCCGCGGAGCGCGAGGCCGCACGCTATGAGCTCGCACCATGCCTTGCCGCGTATCGCAGGCTCCTGCACTCCACTGTGCCGCAGCATCGAGACCGACGCCGCCTCCATGTGTCCATCGCTCAACACGCTGGCCGCGTCGATGATGTACTGACTGACAGCCTCGAGGTGCTCTGCCTGCATCTTGATGAAGCGGATCTCGCGACACTTTGCGGCGCCTATCGATTGGCACACTTCGAGGCCACTGAACTCTTGCATTCGCGATCCTGATGCCGCTGCCATTCACGTCATGACTGGCTGCAATTTGCAGGCGCTTCGCATGCCTCACCGGTCTTGCCCTACGCCGTTTCCATGGCAGCATCCTTCTGACCTCGACCACGCCACCCGGAGCTTCCTATGGCATCGCCCAACATCGATCGCATTCTTGTCGATGTATCGACTTTCATGAAGTCCATTGCAGACGGTTGTCATGCCAATCGCAGTGAGTCGTTACAGGATCACGCGAAATCCATTGCGCATCGCATTGAAGGCCTTGATATGAGCAGTTTTGAGCCCGTATTGACGCTGAGCACTGCGCATATCACGGAGGCCGACGACGTAGCGCTCCGCTCCGGTTTCTGTCCGCCAACCAGTTTTATCAGCCAGTCCGGTGATTGCGGTTATACGCTGGTCGTCATTGATGCTGACACTCAACCGGCTGATCCAGATCCAGCGCCAGGCTTGGAATCTGTCATCGAAAAGGCGAGGGCATTGGGTTGCTCACGTATCCGTTTCGACAGTTGCGCGTCAACCATGTCGGATCTTCCCGTTTACGAGTGGTAGTCCAAGGAGTATTCGCCATGCCTGGATCCAAGAAATCATCCCGCCTGTCTGATCAGCAAACCGCATTGCTTATCTCTCTGTACTCAGAGATCCGAAGCGATGAGCACCCAGGTCACCAGTCGATCGAGTGTTCGCCCGAGGAAAAACAGAGCGCGTTGGCTTTATCGCGCCGAGGCTATCTGGTCGTGAATGACGAACCCAATGCCTATAGGAGCTTCACCGTGTTCATGACGGCTTCCGGCATTGATGCGGCCAAGCGCTTGGCTACAGGAGCTTCTGATGCGCCCTGATTCGATGGACCGCACCGCGTCTGCTGCCCAGACTGCGCCCAGAATGGCGATTCCCGGCCCCGGCGAAATGGTTGTTGACCTGTTCGCCGGCGGCGGTGGCGCCAGCGAGGCCCTGCGCCAGGCGCTCGGCCGTGATCCCGATATCGCCATCAACCACGATGCCATTGCGCTCGGGTTACACGCTGCGAACCACCCGTCCACGCGCCATCTGCGTGAGGACATCTGGCAGGCTGACCCATTGGCCGAGGTTGGTGTGCGTCGAGTGGGCTGGTTACATGCGAGTCCGGATTGCACCCACTTCTCGCAAGCCAAGGGCGGTCAGCCGAGGTCAAAGGCCACGCGCTCGCTGAGTTGGGTCGTGCTGAAGTGGGCTGGCCGTCTTGCCCGCGCGGGCCGAGCGCCGCGGATCATCAGCCTTGAGAACGTCGCGCAGATCCTGCAATGGGGTCCCCTGGTTGCCAAACGCGACAAGGCTACTGGCCGCGTCCTCAAGATCGGCGTCGACGGCAAACCGTCGGGCGTTGCGGCGCTTGGCGAGCGCGTGCCGGTATGGGAGCAGTTCCTGGTTCCCGATCGTCGCCACGCCGGGCGCACATGGCGTCAGTTTGTACGTGCGCTCCAGTCGCTGGGTTATGCGGTCGAATGGCGCAAACTTCGCGCTTGCGACTACGGGGCAGGGACCACGCGCTTGCGGCTCTACATGGTGGCGCGCTGTGACGGTCTCCCGATCCGGTGGCCGGTGCCGACGCACGGTGAAGCGCACGGGTTGCATCCTTACGTGACGGCCGCCGACTGCATCGACTGGTCGGTGCCTTGTCCGTCCATCTTCGATCGCAAGAAGCCTCTGGCCGAGGCAACGTGCCGGCGCATCGCCAAGGGCATGCGCCGCTATGTGCTCGATGCGGTCGAGCCGTTCATCGTGCAGTGCGCCAATGCATCGGCAAATGGCGTTGCGACCACCAGCGATCCACTCGGCGTCATCACCGCGTGGCCCAGGGGCGGCTCCCATGCATTGGTGGCCCCGACGCTGGTACAGGCCGCGCATGGCGACGGGCAGCCAGGGCGCGCCCAACGCTGGGGTAGTGGTGCGCATGCAGTCGATGATGCGCTTGGCACAATCACCGCAAGCAACGGGCATGCGATCGCCGCCGCGCACCTGGTGAAGTTTCGTTTCGATAGCGACGGCGGCCCAATCGACGCGCCACTTCCCACCATCACCAGCGGCGCTGGTGCCGCGCGGCCTGCCGGTGCAGCTCACGCCATGGGCATCCTGACGGCGTTTCTCGAGCAGGCGAACGGGGGCTTCTACGATGGCGCCGGACACGACCCGCGAGCGCCGCTGCCAACCATCTGCGGCACTGGCAGCAAGCAGCGCCTCGTGAGTGTACACATGGCCAAGCTCCGCGGCACAAGCCACGCGGCGCCCGTTGATGCGCCGCTGCACACCATCAGTGCAGGCGGAGAACATCACGCTGTCGTGGAGTGCACGCTCAACCCCGATGATGAAGCTTCAGCGCTTCGTGTTGCGGCATTCCTCATTCGATACCACAGCGAAGGCGGACAACTTTCAGAACTCGACAAGCCGCTCTCGACCGTGACCACCCGCGACCTGTTGGCGCTGGTCACAGTCACGCTGCGTGGCGTTCCCTACGTGATTGTCGACCTCGGGCTCCGCATGTTGCCCCCGGCCGATTTATTCCGCGCCCAGGGCTTTCCACCGGAGTACGTCATCGATCGAACTGCCGATGGGCGCGTGCTGAGCAAGAGCGCCAGTGTGCGGCTTGTCGGCAACAGCGTCAGTCCGCCTCCAATGGCTGCGATCGTTCGCGCCAATAGTCGTGACGTCGATCAGATCGAAATCATGGCCGCCTGAGAACGTATCCATGCGTCCACGGAAGAAACCAGCGCTGTGCGCAGCCACCGTCGAAGCGTTGCTCACGTCCATGCTTGATTGGCCTGTCAATTGGGCCGATGACGAATCGCTGGTACCGCTTGGCCGCATCCTATCCGCGGTGTTTCGCGATTTCATGAACGACCTGATTGCTGGCGGCGCGTCACGGACGACACTCCGCCGGCATCGCGGCGAGCTGTTCAATCTCGGATACGAGTGCCTGCGCGCCGTGAGTACCGGTCAACTGCCTGGGAATGATGGCGCCTGGTCCATCCTTGAATCCTTGATCGATGACTGCGGCGGGCCGCTGCTGTCATCCCGCTTTGCAAGCGAGTCTGACCAGCGCGTGTTCGATGCAACATGCCGAAAGCTTCACAAATGGATTGGATCACGCAAGGCGTTGGCGCCTGGCCCTGTGGCTTGCCAAACCGAGCGCGGCACCAAGCAAGACCACGACCTTTCCCTGGATGCCGACTGGAACTTGACACGCGTTGTTTCGGTGACCTAGAGTCCGCCCACTGGCGCAAGTCACCGCGACTTGGATATCCCCTGTCCACGCCAGTGAGCCTCTTGTGCGGTGCGCACGCCCTTGAGGCAGCCCTATAACCCCTCGGTCGAAAGGCCGGGGGGTTAACTTTTGCATGGTACCATGCAAAATTCTTGCTCGCGGAATAGGAAGGTTTTTGGTCACGGTATGATCTGTGAGTCCGTGGCGCTCCCCCTCCTGTGCGGTGGAACGATGCGCCCACATGTTCCCGAGCCAAACCAACTTGCTTGCTTCCTGCACGGCGTATTCGGCTGTTTCGGCGCCAGTCGGCCGCACCCGTGATTTCCTACCTAATTGCATCACCCTGCGCGATTGGGCGAATTCATGCTCCTCAATATGCCCGTGCAAGCATATGGCTCGCGTAGGGTGGGGTGGCGCACCAGCCCTTAATTCGCATCCGCTGGCTGCCGACGCCCGTCGACAACCCCTTGCAGGATGCGTCCGAGCGAACAGTCCACGCCAGCCATGAGTCACAGCGCAGCGAGCTGCGCGGCGGCCGCGCGCAAATCATTTCAGGCCATGACGGCCCATTGATGTGAACACGCGGAAACTGCCCGAAGGCTCAAATCGCGCAACCAGCAGCAGTGCCCCCTTGCCACACGTCGGCGGCGTGCGATCGTGGTCGTGGGCATCCACGCCCGTGACCCAAGCCAAGGAGTACGCACCATGCAGCTGCAAGCCCATCCCGATCCGTTCAACACCGCGCGCATCGCCCAGTCCACCATCGAGGCGCTGCGAGCCACCCGCCAGCCGCCTGACCTCACCCACACCGCCGTTGGCGGCCGCGACAATGGCTTCGTCGATGCCTGGGCCTACGGCGCGGAGGACGATCGACACTACCTCATCGCCTACGGTAACGCCGATGTCACGCACTACGTGGCCACCGACAGCGCCGACCACCTCGAGCGCTGGCTCCTGCCGCGGATGAGTCACGGATGACGAAGACCCCGCTGGCCATGAGTCACTGCGGAGCGTGCCGAACGGCGGTCGCGGGCCAGCCAGCCCAGGCGTTGCGCGCGAGCGAGGCGGACGTCCGGCGGGTATCGCGTCGTCGTCTCACGCCGTGCGACAGGTTCGCGGTTGAATGACGCCATGAGCGAAACCGTGCCCACCATCGAGCGTGCGTACCGCATGCGCGTGTACCCAAACCGGGTCCAGGCGCGCCATCTGGCGCAGCTCGCCGGCGCGGCGAGGTTCGTGTGGAACTGGGCGCTGGCCCGGCGCAGTACGGCGTACCGCGCAGACGGCACCCGGATCAACTGGGTCGCGCTGAGCCGCGAGCTCACGCAGCTGCGCGCCGCACCGGACACGGCCTGGCTCGGCGCGCTGCCGCGCGAGCCGTTCAACCAGGTCCTGCGGGACCAGGAGCGCGCCTTCGCGTGCTTCTTCGCCCAGCGCGCGAAGTACCCGCGCTTCCGCCGCCGCGGCGTGCTGCGCGCCGAACCGCCCGAAACGCCGGTTTGGAACCGGCGGAGAGGACGGGACGTGAGACTCAGACTACCTTACGATCACTCGCCCTTCTGGCTGCAGCTACCACCCATCCAAGGACGCAAACCCCATGAACTTCAACTTCCGTCGCGCGATTCTGTGCCTCGTGCTCGCCGCCCTGCCGGCGCTGGCGCTGGCCACCCCACCCTCAACCCATCTACAGCCCGGACTGTGGCAATTCCACTATCACTCGCAGGTCACGATGGACGGGCACGCGGTTCCAGCCATGAACCAGAGCGCGCAGCAATGCATCAAGGACACCGACCCAGCCAAACTGCCGCTGATGCCCAAGCTGCCAGCCAACATCAAATGCACGGCGCCGACGCTGCAGACCAGCAACATCGGCTACCACGTGACCATGTCCTGCACCGCCACGGAGCCCAATAACATGGTCACGCACCTGCATGAGTCTTTCGAGATCTCACCCAGCGACCACGGCAGTCAGATCCGTTTCGATGGCACCGTGCACCAACGCATCACGGGCGCGCCGATGCCGATTCCCGCCGCGCTGGTGAACATTTCGGCCCAAGGTCACCGCATCGGGCAGTGCCCGGCATCCATGCACTCCGCATCATGACCAGCGAAGCACCCAACGTCGTCGCCATCGCGCAACGCATGGTGCTGGCCGTCGATGAGTTCATTGCTGCGTTGCAAACTCTCGGCGTCACCATCACCGGCAACGAAATGTGGCTGCTCGAGTCGCTCCCGAGAGAGCTCGCGGAATATGTGTCGGTTCAGGTCCGCGGCGAACACCAGGGTGGTACATTGCTGACCGTGCGCGTGCCAACTGCAGAGTTGCCTCGCTGGCGAGAGCGCTTGCCCGACCATATCGCGGCGCAGTATCAGTGCAGCCGTGGCGAAGCCGTGACATTCCTTGCCTGGCGCAACCACCCCGAGCTGATTCCAGACATCCAGTGCAACCACCCAGGGTGTCGGAATACTCGAACCTGCAGTCCGTGGCCGTTCTTGCCCAGCGATGTCGCCACGATCATCAAGCGGGCGACCTCGGAACTGTGGTACTGCCATGTGCATGCCCACAAAGGATTGCAACAGGATGGCGCCGTGTCAGACCACGTCGCAGACATCTTGACGCGGATGCAAGAAGCCCCGGGCTCCAACTCAACTCAACTCGGCATCACCAAACTCGTCGGCAAATTCCTGGAGTTGGAGAACTTGGCTATTCGCCGCGTGACCGGACGCGGCGTGGGGGCTATGTACCACTGGACGATTGCCGATCTCGGCGCGCAGATTCTGAGCAAGCGTGCCGCGCTCCAGGAATGAACCATGATCAGAGGCCGTCGGCACACGGTTCGCCTCAACTACGCGGACGTGCGGTCCAACACGCCTGGCGACCACAACGCCAGAATGCTCAACCCCCTGCGGCAATGGCCCAACGATTGGACTTGCGACCGCAACCGCACTCCCAAACTGCGCGTATTTGCGTCAGCACTGCGCGATCTCTTCCATCGGTGCCTGCTGGATCAGATCCAGTGCCGGCGCTCACCCAGCACCATCCGTCGTCACCGCAACGAACTGCATACGCTCGGCCACGAGTGCATCCGATCACTCACGGTCGGCGCGTCACGCCGCGTTCCGGCTGATGCGCGTTCCTACCTGGTTTCGCTCGAGCTCGACCAAGGCGGCCCGCCTCTCAGCTTCAGAAACGCCACCCTGCGCGACCAGATCCAGTTCGACACAACCTGTCGCGTCCTTGCACGCTGGATGGCGCGTCACGCCTGATCGGCGGTCTGCAACTCAACCACTCAGGGAACGGCGCGGCCTGATCTCGCGTTCCGCTCCCTTGGCATCACGGCCTCACCGCGATCGCAGCAGGGCAGGGCATGCCCAGTCCATACCGCCATAGGAGCGTGCGCATCTTCGTTTCAGCGATGATTGCGCGATGACACCGCACCCAACCCACCCGTTGCGGCCCGAGATCGGAGGCCGCTACCGCCTGCGACTGTATCTCGGCGGCGAGGTCATAGCCGAGATTCTCGACATCGACCTGCGCCGCGGACTGATCTATGCGCGCGTTCCTGATGGCCACGTTTCAAGCTGGACCCGCGCCATGTGGCGACGCGATTGCATCGCGCGACTTCGTTGATCGCGCAGGCTCGCTGGATTACCACGCGCCCTCGAGCCAAGCCGCCGCCACTCCACCCTGGAACACCCTGCGCCACCCGCCACGGCAGCAACTCATACCTAGACCGACTTCAGCTCGTTCTGCTCACGCCATCGCATGATCTGGATGCGCTTCACATCCGCCGGCACGCACCCCACCACCGCGTCCCGATCGAACGCCGTCGCCAACGCATACCGCATCCCCTCCACACCGGCTTCCACCGGACGCCGCATGACCCACTCGCCCCACGCTTCCCGCTGCGCAGCCACGTCCTCGGCGTCCATGCCGACCGCCTGCATCCGGCCCAACAGCCCGCCCAGCGCCAGCAACGCCACGCCGTAGCTCCGCCAGATCTCCACGTGGCGCTTGCGCTGTGGCTGAATTTGCAGCCGCTCCATCTTCCGCGAGAACTTCATGCGTCCCATCACCTCCGCAAGTCCCTCGGCCCACGTCAACTCCACCAGCCGGTCCACCGCTTTCGCTGCCCCCTCATCATCCACCAGCCAGGTGATCGTCTCGAAATACGCCTGGATCCACCGCGGCCCATGACCCATGAGATACAGCGCGGCCAGCACCCGGTCCGCCACATCGGACCGCAGCCGTCGCACCCGCGCCAATCCGGCCTGCGCCGCGTCCGACCACCGCTCGAGCTGCTCCATGCGCATCCCGTTGCATTCCGGCGAGTCGAGCTTCAACGGACGCAGCGATGGCCCCACAATCCTCCGCCACTCTGCCTCATCCCGTTCCACGTTCATGCCTGCACCCCGCGCGCCGCGCGCCACCGCTCCTGTGCCTGCATCGCCCAAGCGCTGATCTGCTCCGGTTGATCCTCGTACCGATCTCCAGCCCACGCTTCCCGTAGCCCCAGCACCAGCTCCACAGGCCTCCTGATCACCCCATCCACCAGCCAGTCCACCATGGCTTGGCCACGGCCATGCCAGAACGTCTCATTCTTGCACGGCGGTAGCTCATGCGTCGCAAAACACGCCTTTTCTCCAGCCGGCACAGGACCCACCGTTTCGGCGAGTTCAAACGCCGCCAAAATCTCGCCCGCCGCCAGAATCGCCGCACCAAGCTCGCCCCGGTCGGCACCCTTCCGATGCGCCACCCCATTGAGCCCTTCCGGCACGTTCGCCAGCACGTACAACATTGTCCGCGCACCCTCCGTGATGTTCCAACCCGGAACCGAATACCACATCACGCCAATCTCTTCGTGCGCCCGAGCGAAAGCCTCCGCCAAACCCCAGATCACACCGTGATCCAGTACCTCCAGCCCGCCCAGCATCCCGAACAGCAAGCCCAAATCGCGCTCAGCCACCCGCTGAATGCCCGCCCAAGCCGCCTCGCTCATGCCCAACGCATCCTTCACCTGCGCTGCATAGGCACTCACACTCGGCTCACACCCCAACGCCTTGCGTACGCGATCCCGCACCTCCGGTATCCACAGCGCCCCAAGCGCTTCATGCTCAGCTGACAACGCGCTGTACGCTTGCTCCTGCTGCACGGCATCAGCCAATACCTTGGTCGATGGAATCACGCATCCATAGCCCCAGGCCCTCATTTCCATGTGGTGCAGCGAAAGGTCCCAGCCCCTCCCTGCCGCTGCCATGACCACATCCCTGCACGCATGCGCCGCCTTGCTGATCAAGTCACCACGATCCTCAATGCCCCACGCCGTCTTCATCACGTCCTTGCGCAACATCCCCACCACGTTCGGACTCACCGCCACACCCTGACGCTCGGCCGCTGCTCGTATGCAGCGCTTCGCCAACTCTTCCAGCTTCACCGCCGCTTCAACACACGGCAGCTCTGTCCGATCGTTGTACGTGGCCTCGTCCGACAATCGCCAGTCCGGATCCTGCCCAAGCAACTCAGCCCGCACATCGTGCACGCTCTGCTCAGACGTCCCTCCAAGTATCACCACACCATGCGGATCCTCACCAGGCGCCACCAAGTGAACATCCATCGCCTTGGCAATCTCACACGCCATCCGCGTCAACTCCTGATTCTTCTTGCTTCTCACGCAACTTCCTCCTTGGGTTTCACTTCTTCACGATCACGCCCGTACGCCGGCAGATGCTCCACCATGCGTCGACCCCACGCCGTATCCAGCAGCCGATCATCCAGCAGCGTGATCCGACCCGTATCCGTGACTGACCGAATCAGGCGCCCACAGGCCTGCACCAGCCGCCGGTGCGCTTCAGGCAGAGCTACCTCGCCAAACACCGATCGCCCCTGCGCCTGCATCCACGCATCCCGGGCACGACTCACCGGATCATCCGGGGACGCAAATGGCACCTTCACGATCACAACGTGCCGGCACAGATCTCCGGGAAGGTCGACACCTTCCGCCAGCGTGGCCAGTCCCAGCATGATCGACCCCTCGCCAGCGCGGACAACCTCAACGTGCTCCCTCAACAAAGCCTTCAACGGCCGATCACCCTGCGCCCGTGAGATCACCCTCAACGCCGGCGGCAATCCATCCCGGATCGCCTCCATCATTGCCCGGCTCGCACACAGCACCAGCGTCGCCTCACCAGGGTCCACACACTGCCCCAGTTCCCGTAGCACCGCTTGCATGTACCGTGCCTCGTCCTTCGGTTGCACCCCAAGCCGCGGTATCCGAAGCACGGCCGCTCGCTCCAGCTCAAACGGGGATGGCACCGTCAACGTACGGTAGCCATCCACACGGTCAATGCCTGACCGCCTCACGAAATGACCGAAATCACCCATCGAGCGCAGCGTCGCCGACGTCGCCACCGCAGCAGCAGCACGCTTCCATACCGCCCCAGCCAGCCACCCCGACACATCCAACGGCGCCGCCATCACCTTCACCACGCCTTTCCCGTCACGCTCGGACCAGATGGCACCAGGCACTCCTTCAGCTATCTGCATCAGGAGCTCCGAACACTTCTCCACCGCCGACACAAATCCGTGGGCATCCCCAATCAGCCTGGACACCTTTCCAGCCACTGACGCGTCTACCACGCCTGATCCAACGGCCTTGTTCATGTCCTCCGTCACCTTCTCCAACTGACGCTTCAGCTCGATCGCCGCACCCAGCAAATCCGCCAGCTTCTGCAGATGCCTCACATCCTCCCGTGACAGATCCGCCTGCGTCGGTTGGCCGTACACCCGGCCGTACCGGACCCGGTGCGTCTTGGCGCTATCCTGTGCCGGCAGCTTCGCCTGCACCAAGCGGTCCAGTTCCGCCAATCCTTCCGTGATCCTGGCAATGGCGTCCCCACGCTTCCCAGCGCGCTCCGGACTCGCGTGCTTGCGCATCAGCCCTTCAACCTTGCGCAGCGAACCCTCCAACTCATGGACCGCCTTCTTGTAGCCGGCCAGCACCAGCTTTCCCGACGCCGCCTCAATCGCCGCCTCGGGCAGCTTGTGTGCCTCATCCACAACCAGATAACAGCCCGACAGGTCCGGCAGCACCGCGCCACCACCCAGAGCTGCATCCGCCAACAACAGGGCGTGATTCACCACCAGAACATCCGCATCATCCCAGCCGCGGCGCGCCACCACGAATGGGCAGCGATGGTAATTGCGACACGCCTGGCCCGCGCAGGCCGGCGCCGTCGTCGTCACCAAAGGAATGACACGCTCAGGCACATGGTCAGGCCATGAATCCAGGTCGCCATCCCATGACCCCTCACCCTTGACCCGCGCGGCCAGCATTGCAGCCACCAGATCCACCTCTTCCAATTCCGGCTTGAAAGGCCACGCCTCCATCGGCTCATCAACGAATCCAAGGTTCGTCTGCGCTTGATCCTTGCCGTCCAACAAGGCTAGGTTCCGATCACAGACGTAGCGTGCGCGACCTTTCAGGATTCGATGACCAAACTTCACCGGCGCAATAGCCACAAGCGCACGCAGATCCCGTTCCAGTTGGGATTGCAGCGCAACCGTCGCAGTCGACACCAGCAGTTTCCGGTTCTCAACACGCTTCACGGCTGCTATACCAGGGACAAGGTAGGCCATCGACTTTCCAACGCCCGTCGGCGCATCGATCGCCATAGCACTACCGTTTTCCCCGTCATCCGCCGCAGCTGCGGCCTGCAGCGCATCGGCTATCGCCGCCACCATCCGGTCTTGCTGTGGCCTACGGACAAAGCCAGGCCATCCGGTCTGGATGGCCTGGAACCACGCCTTAAGGTCGGCGACTGTTTCAGTGCTGAGCTTCATGCCTTGATCGTCTTCAAGTGAACGACGTGGCCCTGCTTCGCCCATTCCGCCTCGAGCTGCTGGCGCAGGCGCACCTGCGACGGCAGAAGAGGGCGGTGCCCCGCGCGGATGGCCGCCATGGCGTCATATTGGCCTACCTGCTCGAGCACAGCGTGCGGGTCGCGCACGAATGCATCCCAGCTGCCACCAAGCTTTTCCACGCCCGCCAGCTTGTACAACTGTCGAAGTCCTTGCATCTGGTCCATATGACGCTCCTTGTGTGTACTACTCCGGTACCTTTCTTCTAGCACGCGTTGCAATTCTGGCAAGTGGTCCGTTTTGTTGTTCCCGCAGCACGCTATCGCCACTCGTTCAGTTTCCATCACGCACTTTTGTCGACCACTCGCGCCACTGTTTCTACTCATTAGTGGCGCGAGTGCCTTTCTTGTCTACCACTCGCGCCACTATGTTCGTTCAGCTAAATCACCCATGGGTGCCGAGGTTTGTGCGCCTCAATGCACCGTCTTCATGCGGCGGCACGCATGGTTGAATTGCGCTCAGGGTGTGCGGTACTGGTGGCCGCAGAGCGCGTGGATGGACGTTGTTTGTATGCGCGCGACTACATTGGCTGTACGCGGTTATACACAGGCCCACACGGCCTCGCTGGGTCCGTGTGGGGCCGTAGTACTTCGCGCGCACTCTGGCATTACGGTTCTTCGGCCTCTGTGGGCACGTGTCGGCCCCACCGAGGCCGTAGCGCTTGGATCCAACCGCAGCGTCATGTGCGCTCTATCCGCGTCGGCCCCTGTGGGGCCGTGTGGGGCCGCGGTGTTCGTTGGTATGCCGCCTCTTCGTAACCAGCGGTGCCCTGCCGGCCCCTGCCGGCCCCTGTCACATTCGGAACCGCTCGTTTGCCCTCTGAGAGGTATTTCCGTAGCCGGTGGTGACGCTTTCGCCTGCTAGGCTGTTCGCGACCCTTCATGATGGAGCTGAAAGCAATGCACGTAGGACTCGACATTGGCTATGGTCAGACCAAGATCAGCTTCACGTCGGATCAGTACACGCCGGCGCGTAATTTAGTCCTTCATTCCGGTGCCGCCCCATTCGGGCTTTGTCCGACCGGACTTGGCAGCGGTGAGGCGCGGACCGAGATCGTCCGCGTGACGGTTGATGGCCGCGAATGGGGTGCTTTCGTCGACCCTGATGCCATCGCTGGCGGAGTGAGCTATCTGAACGAGGATTTCACCCGAACAGAAGCCTATCTCGCCATATACAAAGGCGTCCTATCGATGCTTCGTTCCAACGAAGTCGACCACATCGTTACCGGGCTCCCCGTCGAACACATGCGTGATGACGAACGCGTGCACGCCTTGCAGTCACGCCTCTCTGGAAAGCATGTCATACGCGACGGCCACATTGTGAATGTCAAGCGCGTTGAAGTGATTCCGCAAGCCGTTGGCGCCTATTACGGCGCCAGCGATACGGTCCCTGCGGCCAGTGTGAAATACGAGACGGTCTTGGTGATCGATGTTGGGCACTATTCGGCGGACTGGGTGTATCTGGTCGATCAGGCCGTTCGCCGCGAGTTCAGTGGATCGAGCTTCCGCGCTGGCGCCGCGGTGCTCCAGGACGCAGCTGCATATATAGATAAGGAGTGCGGAGTTCCGGTCACGGCGGAGCGTCTGTTCAGAATTGTCCGGGATGGCGCGGACGTCGTGAGTATTGCAGGGAAGCGCATTGATGTGCGGGATGCCGTCGCTCATGGTTCGGCCACCGTGTCCGAGTTGGTGCTGAGCAAGATCAAAACCTGCCTGCGTGAAGCCGGCGCAGTGAGCATGGTGCTGCTGACCGGCGGTGGCGCGAGGTTCTTTGAGGAGGCAACCAAGGCGGCCTTTGGGCACGCGCGGATCGTCGTATTGCGGAACCCAGTGATGGCGAACGCGAACGGATTCCGTCTGTGGTCGATGCGGCCAGGGATCTGACATGAGCCGACTCATTGTGGTGAAGGTTGCAGTGCCTGTCGATGCGCCGCTTGGATCTGCGCTCACCAAACTGCCTACACGTATGCGTGCAGGATTTCTTCGTGTGATGGCCGAAATTGGCCATCAGAATCAGTCGGGCATGCAAACGCCTGCGCTTGAACCGGCGACTCGCGCTGGGACGGAGCGCGACGTGCGGGATCCGGCTTCATTGCCGCCAGATCAACCCGATGCCATCGAGTTGCGGCGAGCGTGGTAGACGGACTTTCTATGCGCGCGGGTACGCTGCGGTACACGGTGCGCGTTCTATGCGGTGCATGGATCGCATCGGCGGTTTTTGCGTGCGGCTATGCGATCACTGCTTCTTCGAACTTTGATCTGCGGCATATTGCCGCGGGATCGGTAGTGAATTCCCATGCGCAATGGCTGCCGCCGTTAATGGTGATCGGCCATGCAGCGCACGGCCGCTCTGGCGCTGCACGGGAATCCACAGCAAACGACGAAGCTGTACAGCGACACAGGGGAAGTGGGGGCAACGTGACGAGTGCATCGCCGGTTGGCCCGGTTGTTGCTGCTGGGAATCGTGGATTCGCTACGCTGACGTCCCCTGATATGCAGACTCGCGCCCAGCCGCTGCCAGCCAGCGTCAATCTTGGCCCGAAGGCGTCAGTTTGGCGCCAAGCAGGGCGGCGCTATCACGTCGATCCGCTCTTGCTGTATGCGATCGCGCTGGTGGAAACCGGCCATGCCACTGGTGAGGACGAGGTTGCGCCGACACCCTGGATTGTGCGAATCGATGGGCATGTGATTACCGGAAGTGAGTCCCATGTCTGCAGTGCAATCAGGCTGGCGCAGGTTTTCGGGAAGCCGATCCAGGACGTTGGAGTGATGCAGGTGTACTTCCCTATGCATCACACGGCGGTGCGGAACCCGCTCCATCTGATTGAGCCGCGGACCAACATCATGGAAGGCGCGCGGATCCTCGCGCAGTCCTTGGGTTCAAGCCAGGACACAATTCTTGGCATTGGGCACTACCACTCGTATGCTCCGTCCAAGGCATACTCATACGGGCGTGCCGTCTACACTGTTTGGCGTCGCCTTGAGGAGGTGGAACGAGGCGGCTACAGTCTTGCTGAGACATCAAGCGCTGAGGAGCAGAGGGGGAACTAGGATATGTGGTCACTGCAACACATCGAGATGTATCGAGAGCAGCGCGAACTGACGCATGCATTGCTGCAGTGCATGTCTGGTCTTGCGAGTGATGGAGTACAGATCCCTAGTGTCGTGAACTTATCGGGGCGTGGCGTTGAATCGTTTCTCGCCGCGCCTGGCGAAGCGCACGCACTCTGGGCTGAGTCGTTCACGACACCTTTTCGGCTGCATGGGGTGGAGCGGGCTGCCTTCGAAGTGTCGCGTCGGCCGCTGCAATTGGCGTTCGCCCCGCCCAAGGAACAGTACGCGCATTTCCAGAGCCTGCTGAGCAGCTTCGTCGTAGGAGCGCAAAAGGCGAGCGTTGACCCCAGGCTGTGCAACCTCTTTTATGGCTTGACCGAAACTGAAGCACGCGCTGTTCGCCATCTGTCAGCTGCGAGTCTGATGTTGCTGGCAAGTCGCATCCACATCCGAATCGACGAGAAACAGGTTCAGTGTTTGCAGCAGGCATTACCACTGTCTGCTCGCGGCCTTCAGCGATCCACGGCGCAGCAGCTGGTGCTTGCAGTCACAGGCTCCGGGATGGCGCAGCGCGAAGCCCGAAAGCAGCGGAGCAGCGCCGGTGAGTCAACCTCGCATTCCTGCGAAACTGGCAAGAAGATCAGGGTCCGCGCTGATGAGATCAGGAACTGTCTGCTATCGCATGAGGATACGACGCACATTGCCGCGCTCGCGCACTTGCACGAGAAAGGCGTGAAAAGGCCGGGGTTGCACGGGATGCGTGGCATCAACAAGGCCGCGCTGATGCTGTCCGGAGTTGGAGTCAAGCCTCCCCAGCGCGGCAACGCGCTGAGGTTGGGTATGGAGGAGCGTGCTTGCGCGCGAATGGCGGAGTTGAAGAAACGGTCATTTGCACAACATGCCTTGCTGCTGGTGCAGCTTTACAGGTCGCTTGATCCCCTCGCGCAGCTGGAAATCGCTGTAGATCCGTGGGCGTTCGCCGTTGCGTCGGACATGCTGGATGCGGTCTCGCGCAAGCACCACCTGAACATGTACCACCAGTACCACATTCTGCGGGCCTACAACGCAGGTTTGATCGAGATCGCGACCTGCGCGACGCATCAGCTTGAATACCTTGTCACATCGGATGACGCCGAGTTCAGCATCGATAGCGCGTGCCCAGCCTGCGAGCTGGCACGCGGCGGAGCGTACGATGGCACGGATGAATGGGATGGCGTACAAGCTGGCATGGTGGCCTCTGCGTAGCGCTTGCAGCGTCGGCTTGAGCCTTGCAGCATCGATCGAATTAGCCTCTGAGAGGGCAATCCATCTCAGGTCTGGTGATGCCTGATTGCTAGGATGCTGCCATGGGTTACTAGGGATCGATGCACATGGTGCTGAAGTGGTTATTGATACCTGCGATGGTCGCGGTGGGCGCGATGCTGGCACCACATGCGATAGCGCAAATTGATCGGCGGCCGCACGGGTGGATCTGGTACACGCCCACGCCGCAGCCGTCCCGCCCGGTGAAGCAAACGACTTCTGAGCCCGGCACAGAAGCTGCTGCCAAACTGGCTGGACCCAGTCAATGGTCGACTGCATGGATCCGCGAGAAATTGCCACGGCTCCGGGATCTCGCAATACAGGATCCCAGCGAGAAAAATGTGCGCGCGTATCTGCTACTGCAGCATCTTGCCATGGACAGGGCCCAGCGGTTCGCAGAAGTGTCGATGATGGTGACACAAGGGGACCCGACGCTCGACGAGAACACGCGCTTTCCGCTGGCGTCCGCCGCGGCCCAGGCCGGCGTCGAAAGCGCCAAGCAAGGTTTGGTGAGTGCGATTCAGGTCTTGGCCAAGACCACGGGCCTGTACTTTTTTTTCTCGTCGACCTGCGAGTATTGTCACGCCGATCTCCCTGTGCTCAGGACCTTTGAACTGGAGAGCGGGATGAAGATCGTCGGCGTGAGCCTCGACGGCCAGCCGATCGACAATCAACTGTTCCCGAATTACTTGATCAACTCTGATCAGGCGCAGCGCTTGGGTGTGCAATACACGCCCGCATTCTTCCTAGTGCATCCGCCGAATCTGAGCGATGTTGTGCAGATCGGGCAGGGCTATCTGTCATTGCAGCAACTCGAGCAACGGATTGTGGAGGAAGCCTACTATCACGGCTGGTTGTCGCCGGCGACGTATCGCGAGACACGCATCGCATCGCCGCTGTACCAGGCTGGCGTCAGCCCTCGAGACCAGCACACACTCAGCAGCAAGGACGCGGCTCTGATTACCTCGGTGGTGGGTTCATTGCCACCGCGCGATCACAACGGCAGGACGCTGGGAACGCCCACGTCATACTCCGGCCTGGATGGCGCCAGTCCGAACGCAGATCCACAGGAATCGCATGTTCCGCAAATGACGGAGTGACGCGCCATGAGGTATTTGACCAACAACCTACTTTCTTTCGCCGCCGCAGCGGCGTTGACGGTTGCCTCTGCGCCGGCATTTGCTGGACTGCAGGGGCAGCTCAACACGATGTTCGGTGAGATGTCGGCGACGACGAACCCGCAGGTGGTGATGGATGCGCGCCGCGGCGTGATTACGGGTGGCGCTTTTTCGATGCGCTCGCCGATCGTCCCGATCGGTATGAATGCCATCAACTACACCCCGCCCGGGATCACGGCTGGCTGCTCTGGCATTGATGCGTATGGCGGCAGCCTTTCGTTCATTTCCGGACAGCAATTCGTGCAGTTGCTACGGTCGATCGCAGCAAATGCGGAAGGATTTGCCTTCCAGCTCGCGCTGTCATCGATGTCGTCTCAGATCAGTAATCTGTTGTCATCTTCCGAAAGTCAGCTGCTGAGTCGTCTTACGCAATTAAAGAATTCTTGCGAAGCCGCGCAAACTGGATTGAATGTCCTTGGTATCAACCAGTCGAGTGTCAATCAGGCGGCACAGAACATCGAAACGTCCATGGGCATCGCGACTGACTCCAATGCGGCCGCAGTGGCCAATACCCCCCAATCGCCAGCTGTACAAACGGTTGCCAGTACGCCGGCCGCGAAGCTGATCTACCACAATGTCATGTGGGATGCGTTGAAGGCGTACAACTTCGCCAATGCCTATGGCGAGAGCACCGACGCTAACACATATGACGAAGAAATCATGTCGCTGGTGGGGTATGTAATTACATGTAATCCGAATACTACGCAAAACTGCGCGCCGTCATCGACGACCGCTGGGCCAACAGGGGGCGTTGGACTGATCATCGGCCAGCCAACCCTGCGCCTCGAAGATCTTATCTACGGGTCTACTGACCCACAAAGCGGAACTGGGAAAAGCCAGTATTATGTCTGCGGCGATACAACACAGTGCATGAGTGTTTCTACATCCAATTGGACTGGCACCGGGGTGTTATCTCTTGTTCAAACAGAGCTTGGCACTTCCAATTCGCAGGGGTTCCTCGGTGTGCTTTTGCAGAATGACCCTGCAGACCCGCAAGTCACGGCATTTCTCTCATCCGCCGGCCCCGTAGGCGTAGAAATCGAACGGGTCGCAAGAGCAAATCCGATTGAGGCCTATCCGTATGCAGTGGCTGTTGCTCAGCCGATCGCGATTCAGGTCGCCTACAATGACGCGCTCTCATTACTCAGCGCGGCAGCGCGCACCATCAGCGGTTCCTCGGAGATCGGTGCAAAGCGGCAAATGGCGTTGATTGATTCTGCAGTCGCTCGACTCGGCAAGGATTACCAATCAATGATGAACGAGCAGAAAATCAATACGGGTTACGGAACGTTAGCGAGCCTGTATATGCAGACTACGAGTCTTAAACCTGGCGCGCCGAACGGCGCCGGGAGTTTGTGATGTACCACATCATATCCATTGGCGATGAGGCATTTCTTTACAAGATCTTCCAGTTTCTTGCGATGCTCAATTCGTCTGGCACGGACCTGTACGCACGACTTGGACTTCTGTCGGCGTTGATCGGCATCATTCTTGTAATCCTCACGGCAATTACGAGCAACGGCCGTCAATTCCCGATTGGCGGATATATTGTTGCCATTGTAATGTTCCTTGTCTTCTTCGGCCAAACTACGAGCGTTGAGCTTGAGGATTTCTACACCGGCCGTACCGACATCGTCCAGGACGTACCACTCGGTACGGCCATTGTCGGGTCCATTGTTTCGCAAGCCGGCGTCGCAATTATCACTTATTTTCAGACGGGAACGTCCGTTCCTGGTTCATCGACACTTTCACCACAGTATGCACTTGATGCTTTGATGGCGTATCGAAATCTGTCTGATGCGTCGTCGTATTGCGGTTTTGGCACGACGGAGATGTGTGATTGGTCCAAGACTTTCCAAAGTTATGTGGCTAATTGCGTGCTTCCGGAGTACAAATTGCATAACGGATGGTGGAACGGTGACCCCAAGACGTCATCCAATTTGCTCTCAACTTTGAATGTTCCTGACCTCGGCTTTGTTACTAACGACTATCTTGGCACAAATCCCGGTACAACCAGTACGGGTCAAGTATCCGATTGTTCTAATACCTACTCCGACCTAAACCAAACGTGGAATAACTCGCAGACTGGAATCGCTGCCGCATTCAGTGGGCTTTTGAAAATCAACACGATGAACGGTGATACCCCGGCTGACGAACTTGGAAATGCGTTTGCCGCGCTAGGCAATCAGACAACCCAACCTGGTCAACCGAGTGGCACGTCGGGCAATCTGCCGAGTCTTCTGCAGCAAGCATCGCAGAATGGCGTTCAGAGTGTCGAGAACGCAGTGGGAGCCAATCTGCTGGCGCGCGGCCTGGCGCAAGGCTTTCGCGACGCCAACCAGGTCGGCGAGGCCGGGGTCATCGAGTCCGCCGCCAATCAGCGCAACGTGCAGTTCGCGGCGCAGAGCACGCTGTTCACGCGCACGCTGCGCGCCACCATGACGTTCTTCGAGGGCGTTATCTATGGCCTGGCGCCGTTCCTTGCGTTCCTGATCCCGCTGGGGCCGATCGGCTTCCGCTACGCGGGTCGCTATCTGCAGCTACTGGTCTGGCTGTTCCTGTGGATGCCGCTGCTCAGCTTCGTGAACCTGTTCGAGATCATGTCGGTGTTGCGTGAGATGAACGCGCTGCTGCCGGCGATCGGCAACGCGCCGCTGATTTCGGCCATCGGCCTCAACCAAATCGAGTACACGGTCAGCGACTGGGTTGGAATCGGTGCCTACCTCACAACGGCAGTAGTTGGTTTGTCCGGATTCGTTGTATTTGGTTCAGTGGCTGCATTCCAGGGCATTGCTGCGGAGGCCAACGCACCGACGAGCCTTGATCCAAGCATGATAGCTCCTGACATCATGAGCACTGCGCCGCCGATGCAATCGGGTGCGCAGTATTCGGCAAGTGGTGGTTCCGCTTTATCGCTGCATAACGCCGCACTTCAGGAATTCAGCGGGTCTAGCAAGTTGCAGGAGAAGGCGATGTTGGCCATGTCTGCCGCGCGCACCGCAGCCGTGAAACTTGGTGTGAGTGGCAAAGAAGCGGCCTCGATGGGTCAGTCGCAGTTGCAGAATTTTTTTGAGGATCAATTGTACGGTAACACATCAGCCATGACGAATGGCGCTACGGTGAATGCTTCGGATAGGAACGCCGCAACACTTGACGGATCGAGATCAAGCGTTGGCTCTACTGCCGTAACCACAAATGTTGGTGGCGGGCTGAAGGTTGGTGGCACTGGCGCCAAAGCTGGTATTACCAATACTGGGCAAGATATTTCTAACAGAACCAGGGATCTTTCCAATGCACAGGCAACGACGATAGGGAAGGATGCCGGATATAAGACCGGGCAGACTCGCGCCTTGTCTGTTGGACAGAAGGGATCGGAAGGCTCTCAGTCTAGTCAGTCAATTTCTGCTGAGAGAACTAAGATCGCGCAATCCGGGTTGAACGATTTGCAGACCTACTCAAGATCCATGGAGATGTCGCACGAAGTTGGCTCGTCAATGCGGGTGCCGATGAAACAAGCAGCGTTTTCATTAGCGTCGAATAGCGGCGCCCTGGATGCGGCCATTTCGGTGGCTCATGGCCTCGATGCCAATGCCTATGCATCAAACTACACCGCTTACGGTAATACATTCCCCGAAGGCCCGCAAAGGGAAGCTGCAGCCGCGCTGTCGACGCTCAACCAGGTGGCAAGCCTGAATGACTCTCGATCTGCAGAGGCAATGAATGGTCTGGATAATGCGCTTTCATCGACGCCAGGTTGGTCATCGATGGACACAACAGGCGTTATCAGTTCTGTCGAAGGAGGAATGGCATCTGGCCAGCGTCTTCTCGGCGACGTCCAGGCAGGAACGAATGGCATTCCTGGTGAAACTGCTGGTTCAGCAGGTTTGCCCACTGACCCAGGGCAAATTGGGCGTGTCGGTTCTGGGGCTCACGCTTTGTTTGATGAACGCGCCAGCGATCCCGTATACAATGACCTTCGCGATGCGTCCATGTTTGAGCAAGGTGGGCTTTTGGATAAGTCGTATAGTGCAGCCGACAATTTGATGGACACTAAGGGCGAAGGCGCGACGATATGGGGCGCATCTATCCAAGGTGGCTCGGCTGGTATGGACTACGCTCCCGGGCTGTCCCGAGATGCCGCCGCAATGGAAGGCGCGGCATCACTCAGCAGGACGGCTGCCGGGTTTGTCGTTAAAGAGCAGCAACTTAATGCGCCGCTCTTGCCGACTGTTGAGGCGCAACCGCCGCCGAATGATGAGTAGTGCGAATGCAATTCGCCCATTGTAGTCAACAATGGGCGAATCATGAGACGGTTTCGGAATTGTGGCTGTCGAGTTCTAGCAGATCCCGAAAGGTTTACCGTGAACGTCAACCAAAGCGCCTTGGACCATCGGTGCGCCGGTTGCCGGGTTGACTAACATGCCAGTCTCGTCATCTGAATCGTCATTCGAATCGAACCAATTTGCGTAACCCATGCTGGTAGTGGATCTGGATGTACTGGATCCATCCCACGAAAGACCGTGCGCCTCAAGTTTCCGCGTGGTCACGACATAGACGATACCACCGATAACGGCTGGGACGATGAATGCTCCCGCGATGATGATCTCCGCGATGTCCATTTGACTTGCCTCCTCTAAAGGTTAACGGCGGCATCCTACCACCAGGACCGGCTGCTGACCGGTTCCTGACCGAGCCGCTCCGATGAGTTGCGGTGGAAGCCGTTTCGACTGCTGGCAGCTCGTCATGGCAGTGCCCCTTGGCTGCCTGACCGTTGCTTGATTCTTGGCGGGGCTGGCGGCACACGCGCTCAAGGCGAGCGCGCTGATGGTGATGGCGACTACGCAAAAACGGTGCATGGTTGCTTCCAGCGTGGGTGGTTGTTGGGCTCGTTGTATCACGTGCCGCGACTGGCGCAAGTGCTGCGTGCGGGGTTGCCTTTTTCTGCAGCTCTGTTTTGACCTCTGAGAGGTCAATCCGCCGCTGGTGTGCCCTGCAGCTTCCGGCAGACTCTGCATACCGTATGAGTGGACCTCTGGTATGGAGCCGATTGAACTGCCTACGCACTTGGATGATCCGAAGACCTTTCTGATCTTCAGCATGGACGACGTGTTGATCGTCGGTGTCGCCATGATCATTGGTCTGGCGACGCACTTGCTCGGATATCTGCTGCTTCTTGCGCTGGGCATGATGTGGGTCATGCGGCGTTTCCGTGGTGCCGTCCCAGATGGACACCTGCAGCATCGGCTGTACTGGTACGGCATTCCGCTCGGAAACGGCCACAGCCTGATCAATCCTCTGATCAGGAGATTCGTCGGATGAACGCGGAGAAGCTGCACACCTCGCACGCCAGCTTGATGCAAGACAACCGCTACCTGCGCGTGATCACGGTCGCCTTGTCGATGTTGACGCTCGCTCTCGGGTTTGGACTGGTTTTCCGCAAGCAGATCGTTGTGATCGTGCCTTCGAATGACCTCACGAAGTCGACCTACACCGCGACTTCGGCGGATCAAGGAGCGCTTTCTTCGTGGGGTCTCTACATCGCAACGTTGGTAGGGAACGTGACGCCATCGAATGGAGATTTCGTGGCGAACGAACTCGGCCACCTGTTGGCGCCGTCGATCTACAAACAAGTGATGTCCTCGATCTCGGACCAGGTTTCGAAGATCCAGCAGGACCAGCTGACCTTGCAGTTCTCGCCATCCGCTGTGGCCTTCAACCAGAACAAGGATGAGGTTTCGGTCGATGGTTGGCTGACTACGACAGATTCCCACGGTTCTCAGCACCGCCAGGAACTGACCTACCACGTCTACTTCACCGTGGTGAATTACCAACCGCATGTAGTCGGCCTGACGACTACAAACGGCAGCATCGTCATAGGCCAGTGAGCGAGTTGAGGAATAGTCGATGAGGATCATCAAACCCATTTTCTGCTTGGCTGTGCTGCTCGCGCCAGTGATTGCAATCGCATCACCGCAGACTGCGGCGGCGCAGACACAACTGCAAGTTGTTCATGGCGGTGGTGCGTCGTTTCCAGGCACGCCTCTGCAGCCGTCTACTGCATCGCAAGGCGTTCCAGTGAGCGTCATGCGCGGCGTGGATGCAAATGCGGATGTGCTCAAGCCGGAGCATTTCACGATTAACGCAGCGCCGAATGCGATGGTTCGATCGGTCGTGAGCCGATCGTTTCTCAACCGCATTGTCACGCCGTTCAATCACCCCATCATCAAGACGACGTCTCAGGTCAAGGTGGACACTGTGGGGCAATCGGTCTTCGTATCGATCGCGCCTACCCAAATGGACCCGATCGTGCTCTATGTCATGGATGAAGGCGACAGCAATGACTCGATCGCCTTGATGCTGATGCCTCACGCTGTTGGTCCTGTCGAGATTGACCTGAAGCAACCGACTCTGCTTGGCCGTAGACCGATGGTGTTCAACACCAAGAAGGCCGGCCAGTGGGAGCAGCAAGCGCCATACACGGACCGATTGATCGACGTAATGCGTACGCTCGCGAAGGGCCTTGTGCCGCCGGGGTACGCATTCCGCGTGTATCGGACGGGTGACAACATGCCGTCGTGCCAGCAGGCCGGCCTGTCCATCGTGCCGCGGCAGGTGATCGATGGACAGACGCTCGAGGCGTATGTGGGCGCCATGACCAACACCACGACGGCACCGATCGAATTCAACGAGGGGAACTGCGCGCACAACGATGTGCTGGCGGTTGCATCGTGGCCCGGCCCACTGCTGCAGCCCGGTCAGAGCACCGAGGTGTACATCATCGTCAAGCGGACCTCGATCCCCTATGGCGATGAAGCGCGCCCATCTGCCTTGCTGCAAGGAGCACGTTGATGTTCGGGAAGAAGAATTCCAGCTCAACGGGCAGCCAAGCGCAGCATCGCAAGGGCCTCAATGCCAAGCAGAAAAGAAATCTGTTCCTGTACGTGGGTTTCGCCGCCGTTGTGTTCATCGCGTGGGCGCTCTCGCGGCCCGGCGTGCTGTCGCAGCAGAACGCCCCCGTTAACGCAAAGAATCTGCTTGGCAGTGCCAGTTCGCACGAGTTAGGCGTTGCGTCGATCAACAATCAGGTCGCGCACCAGAGCGCGGAAATCGCGTCACTGAAACGCGCCATTGCGAAGCGCGTTCGATCGCAAACACCAGGGTCAGGGCAATACAACAGCGCCACTACTTCGGCCACGACGGTTCCGCCTCCGCCGCCCGTGCCCGTGCCCGTGCCTTCAACGTCAGGCGGCGCCGTCGCGGTGCCGTACGCGCAGCTCCCGCCATCAGGGCAAGCTGCGGCACTCGCCGCCACGCAAGCGCCCAGCATCGAGACCATCGGTGCACCGGCCAGCGCTTCGTCTGCCACGACGACTCCGAATCAAGGCGTGACGGCACAGACGCAGGCGAAGGTTCCGAAGATCTTCTTGCCGGCGGGGACGATGCTGACCGGTGTGCTCTTGACGGGACTGGATGCGCCGACGGGTCGCAATGCTTCGTCTGAACCGATACCGGTTCTGGTGCGCATCAAGGAAGACGCAATCCTGCCAAATGAATACCGCGCTGATTTTCGAGAGTGCTTCATCGTGGCCAGCGGCATTGGTGACCTCTCGAGTGAGCGCGCTTACTTGCGTGGTCAGTATCTGTCGTGCGTTCGCCGGGATGGTGGCGTTATCCAGGCACATGTCCAGATGTGGGGTACTGGTTCCGACGGATTCGCAGGCCTGCGTGGAACGCTGGTGAGCAAGCAAGGTACTGCCATCGCGAGGGCGCTGATGGCGGGTTTCGCGGCGGGTATTGGCCAGGCTTTCACACCGCAGCAGCAGACCGTCATTGCCGCGAATGGAAGTCCTTACCAATCTCCTCCATTGGGCGTCGCAGGTCGCATGGCTGCGTTCGGTGGCATCTCGTCGGCAGCCAATCAAGTAGCGGCCTTCTATCTCAAGATGGCTGAGTCCGAGTTTCCTGTCATCGAGGTATCCGCAGGACAGCCTGTGACCTTCATCGTGGAGAAGGGCGCATCGATTCCGATGCTCAAGGAGAAGACGTCGTGATGATCAAGACTCTGCTGCGTGTGGTCGCCACTGCGGGTTGCCTCGCGCTGGTCGGGTGTGCGAGTGACCCTTATGTGTGCCCGGAGCCGTCCGGCGTTGCGTGCATGAGCGCGAGGCAGGTCTACAAACTGACCGACCCGCCGGGCAAGGCCGGGATCGAAGCGGCCGAGGGCATCTTGCGTAATCCAAAGACAGGGAAGCTGATCCATCCAAAGGACAGCAAGACATTCAGAGAAGACCAGGCTGAAGACGACGGCCGGGTTGCGAATGCGTCGATCCAGGGCGCGGCATTGCCATTGCCGCACACCGGCAACGTGATCCCTGTCGTTGAGCCACCGCGCGTGATGCGGGTATGGATCGGCCCATGGGTCGACAGCCACGGCAACCTGCACATGGCGCAGCGCGTGTACACGCAGATTGTGCCGCGCCGTTGGTCGATCGGCACGCGCGAATCCACGCGCCCGGCGACGTTTTTCCCGCTCGATGCGATGCCTTCGAGTGCCCCATCCAAGGCCCCGCCGAATGCGCCTGCTGTCGCAAACGGCACGGATTGATCCAAGTCAGGACGAAGCCTTGAACCGTCGTGAGGATCGCGGCGGACAGCAACAGGACGACGAAACCCATGGGAGAAACTGAAATGAACGTGTCGAAGAAGAAGCTGCAGGCTGCGTACGGCAAACTGTTGCTCGCCATCGCCATGGTGCTGCTGTCGGTGACGCCGGCACTGGCCGGCACGACCGGCGGTGGTTCCAATCCGTTCGGGTCGCTGATCACAATGTTGATCGGCTGGCTGCAGGGCGGGCTTGGTCTGCTGCTGTCCATCGTGGCGGTGATTGTTGGTCTGGTCGCTGGCGTAGCTCGCGGCTCTATCGTCGGTGTTTTGACGGGCTTTGGCGTGGCCATCGCCGCTTACTGGAGCCCATCCATCCTGCAAGGAATTTTCGGTGCCACGGTGCATCTTGCGCCTGCATTCCGAACCGTTGCTGGGTTCTGATGTACCTACGAACCGCTGGAGGATCCAGCGGTTCTCTAAAGCGTTTCGAGGATCACGATGGATAAGCGCTCTTCATTCGATGGACTGCTGGAGATGGCGGTGAAGCCGCTGACGACGGCTGTCCGCTTGTTCTTCGGCACAGCCTTCGAGCCGCACTTCGAGGACGAGGTGATGCCGCAATGGCTGCAGGCGGTCGCCTACATCGATGAGCACGACCTGTTTGT
The DNA here is from genome assembly GCF_002077135.1 of Metallibacterium scheffleri. Taxonomy (NCBI): domain Bacteria; kingdom Pseudomonadati; phylum Pseudomonadota; class Gammaproteobacteria; order Lysobacterales; family Rhodanobacteraceae; genus Metallibacterium; species Metallibacterium scheffleri. Next base: position 199,413 of record NZ_LDOS01000005.1, read on the forward strand.
GCTCGACTCGGGTTCGCTGGGATTCGCGTTTATTGGCTCGCCGATGTCTGGGGTTGATGCGAGTATGGCGGACAAGCTGGGTGGTGTTCTGCAGACGCAGATGCCGAACGACACCGTTTTGCAGTTCGCGCTGTGGACAAGCCCCGATATGGAGCAGTCACTGGGCTCGTATGCGATCACGCGGAACACTGCCAGTGGTCAATTTCTTCAAGGTCTGCGCGACGAGTTCATCGATTTTTTCCGGCAGGGAACAGCGTCGAGTGTCATCAAGGGCCAAGACGTCAGGCTACGTGATGCAAAGCTGATCGTGACGGGCAAGGTTCCTGTGCACGGAGAATTTGGTCCAGATGAAATCGCTAAGGTCACCGAACTGCGTGACGTGATTCACGCCGGGTTGAATGCGTGTGGTCTGCATTTATCGCGCATGAAATCGTCTACGTATTTGCGCGTGATGCAAACGGTGTTCAATTGGTCGCCTGGTGCAGCGTGGCGAAAGGCTCCGGAGTCTGAGCCGAACCCGGACCTCCCGTTGACCTCGCAAATCCTCGACTACGACACTGATGTGTCTGTCGACACGAAGGGCATGACGTTCGGAAATCGGCACATTACTGTGTTGTCGCCGAAGTTTTATCCATCGCGTGGCTGGTTTGGCATGGCCTACGCCTTTCTGGGTGAGGTCATGTCGGGCTCGCGCGGACTGCGCGAACCAACATGGATGTGCTTGAATCTGTGGTTTCGTGACCGCGAAGCGGAAGCAGCCTCGATTTCGCGGGAAAGCACTTGGATTACGCACCAGGCGAGCACGCCGCTGGCGCGGTTTACGCCACAGCTCGCTGATCAGAAGCGGTCGTTCGACCTGGCCACGGCGCAGATTGGGCAAGGCGATCGCATCGTTCGCATGCAGTTTGGCATGGCGCTTTTCAGCGCATCACACGACGATGCTGTCGCGGCATCTGCAAATGCCCGTGCCTACATGCGCGAGTTCGGCTTTCAAATGCTGTCTGACAGTTTTGCCGTCGCGCCAATCTTCGCCAGTTTGATGCCATTTGGAACGGACGTTGGTTCAGCCAAAGTCTTGCAGCGGTTCCGACGCACGACGTCGCGCGCTGTTGTCGGCATGCTACCCATCATGTCCGAGTGGCGCGGCACTGGGTCACCGCTATTGCCCATGGTCTCCAGAAATGGGCAGCTCATGATGGTGTCGAATTGGGATTCGGACACCAATTACAACATCGCCATCGCCGCGGAATCGGGCTCCGGTAAGTCGTTCTTGGGCCAGGATCTGATCGTGAACGGCCTCATGCAGGGCGAACGCTTTTGGGTGGTCGACAAGGGCAAGAGCTACCGCAACCTGTGTGAGCAGGTTGGCGGCATGCGGATGACCTTTGGCAAGGACTCGAAGCTCTGTCTGAATCCGTTCTCTATCGTCTCCGACTATGACGAAGACGAAGACCTGCTCTGCTCGCTGGTTACCGCGATGGCTGCACTCACGGAACCGCTTAGCGATCTTCAGTCTGCGGAGCTGAAGAAGATCATGCGTGCCGGATGGAACCAGCTGGGCAGCGAGAAGATGTGCATTGACGCCATCGCCTTGCTCTGCATCAAGCATCCGGACAATCGCATCCAGGACGTTGGGCGCCAGCTCTATCCATTTACCCGCGAAGGGAGTTATGGACGCCTGTTTTATGGCAAGAATAACTACGAGGCGAATAACCCGCTCATTCTGCTCGAATTGGACGATCTTGAGGGCCGCACGCACTTGCAGCGCGTCGTGCTGCTGCAGCTCATGTTCCAGATCCGTCGTGAAATGAGCAGGCTGCCTCGCGGTTTGCACAAGTACCTGATGATCGACGAGGCTTGGGAAATCCTCGCTTCGGGGTCGGTCGGTTCGAACGAAGCAGATCCGGTTGCCGACTTCATCGGGAAGGCGTACCGACAGTTCCGCAAGCTGGGCGGCGCGGCGATCACGATTACCCAGTCCGTCAGCGATTTCTTCATCAACAACGTCACACGCGCGATCTACGAAAACAGCGCCAACAAGTGGCTGCTTGGACAGCGCAGCGAGTCGGTGGAGGCGTCACGCCAGAGTGGGCGATTGGACCTCGGCGATCACGGTATCCGCCTGTTGAAGAGCGTCCACACGGTACCTGGCGAATACTCGGAGGTGTTCCTCTACACGCCGGCTGGTTACGGCGTCGGTCGCGTGATCACGCCGCATGTCACAAGGAAGCTGTTCTCGACGCGACCCAGTGACATCGAGGACATCGCTCGCCTGCGTAGTCAAGGTCTGTCGCTCATGGAGGCGGCGCGGCGCTTGAGCGTTGGCGATGCAAATGCGATGAACATCGTCAAAGGAGATGCACGATGACTTCCGATGAAAGCGGTGTATCGAACAGCGTTGATTCCGTACCAGCAGAGCAGGGCACCGGCGCCGCACAGAACCGCATCCCGCATGGTCTTTCGTCGATGGTGATCGGACTCGCCGTCTGGTCTATCGTTGTTTCGTCGGCCGCGTCGTATGTGACCTGGCGTGTGCTGGAAAACCAGAGGACTGCGGATCTTGCGATGCGTCCTCCCGTCGTGGTTCTGAACAGTTTTGGGTGGATCAAGCACGCAGGCAGCGGCCACACGATCGAACAGCGTTACGTGAGCGGCGCGGAACGGCTCAAGGGCGTCATTGCGGAGCTGCGCAAGCATGGTGCCTTAGTGCTTGATGAAAGTGCCGTGCGTGCCGCTCCACCACAGGTTCTGCTGAAGACACCGAGGCGGTGATCACGTGGCAACCACGGCCGTCTCGACCAATCCCGCGTGGCAGATCCGGTTCTGGATCAAGGTCAGCGCCGGTCTGCTGGTCATGGCACTGGCGTTACTGTACGTGCTCAACAACTGGCGCGTCGGATTCAGCAACGAAGCCATGCAGTCGGTGGGGGCCGGCTGGTTCCTGGTTCATCTTGAACCTGATTACAGTCCTGCGATCGGGACATACGCGGTTTTTCATGTTGGGAATGGTTTGCAGGGCTTCCGGCCAGGCACGCTGTTCGTGAAGCTTGTCGTCGGCGGCCCTGGTGCATTGATTCACGTAGGGGTGAATAAGACCACGGTCAACGGCAAGGTCGTGGCCGGGTCGCTCGACAGCCTCAGCGCGCTGCATCTGAGTCCGAACCAAGTTGTTCGCACATTCATCGTGCCGAGGAATGCGTACTTTGTCGTCGGGACGCGCCCCTATTCGTACGACAGCCGCTACTGGGGCACGGTGCCTGTTGGCGCGTTCGTCGGTAAGGCGTACCTGCTATGAACGGATGCCGATCACTCGGGCAACGTGCAAGGTTTGCGGCGGCGGTCATGCTCGCGTGCCTGTGTTCGCCAGTGCTTGCGCAGGATGCGTCGCTGGCGCAACAGGCGCAGACCCATGCGAAGACGGAAGCTGCTGCCGCGGCGGCGCTGGTGGCCAGAGCAAAAGCGGTGCAGTCCGCGTACTCGGCGAGCCACACGCAGTCGCTGCAAGAGACGGTTGCCGCAGCCAACAAGGCCAAGCTGACCTACTTACGCCAGATCTATAAAGAGCAGGGCTATCGAGTGCCCAACGGCCCGGCGATAGCCAAAGGCACTCAGATCCTTGTTTTCGCGTCCAAATCGATGCCCGATGGTGACATGCGGGGCTTGCTCGAGGATGCCTATCGCACGCCCAGCATGCGCGTGGTGTTCCTCGGTGGCGAGCCTCATTCTGGCGTGCCCGGATTGGTGAACTGGTTGCGGCGTGTAGGTGCAGGCCTGAAGCACTTGCCGGCGATCGAGATCGACCCACCTGCATTTGCCAAGTATCACGTTCGCTGGGTTCCGGATGCGGTCGTTGTGCATGACGGTAAGGAGTTGGCGCGCGTGGCTGGTGTTTATCAGCCACAGTGGATCATGAGTCACGTTGGGGCCAAAGGCGGCGATCTAGGCGCCTACGGGACGCTTTACCGCCCGGTTGAGGTCAACATGGAAGCCGTGATCAAGGGCCGGATCGCCGCGTTCAACTGGAAGTCCTACGTCCATCGTGCCGTGCATGATTTCTGGCGCGACCAGGTGTTGCCGCTTGTTCCCCATGCCACGCATCCGAAAACGTATCTGATCGACCCAACGATCACGATCACGCACAACATCACGCTGCCAAACGGGACCATCCTCGCGCGGGCTGGCGAGCGCGTGAATCCTCTGCAGCACATGGTGTTCACGTTGCACTTGCTGGTGATCGATGCATCGAGCGCCCCGCAGCGCGCGTTCGCGAAAGCCTTCATCGATGGACACCAGGATGATCACGTCGTCGTGATGAGTACCGCTGTCCCGTCCACATCACGGCACGGGTGGAAAACATGGGCTCAATGGTCGACTGCGATCGATCATCGACTGACGTTGTACTCGCATGCCTATGCGCAACGCTTCAAGATTCAAGGCACGCCATCCATCATCGAGGGTGACGGCACGTACTTGAAGGTCGTGCAATTCGCCAGGGACAAGAAGGGGGTGTGGCATGCTGCTGCTTCGTAGGCATGTCCGGCAATCGATCGTCATTGGCAAGGACGAATCGATCGAGCTGGTGGTACTCAATGTCGGGATGGGGCGCGTTGAGATCGGCGTGATCGCGCCACGAGATGTGCCTGTGTATCGCAAAGAAATCAGCCCATGCACACTCGCTAAACGAGGTTCTGCTGATCTCGAAAAGCCTGCAAGTACGGGTAAGGAATCATAAGATGAAACGGCTATCTGGCATCGTGCTGGTCGCGCTGATCATGTGCTTCGCGGTGCTTGCGCCGGTGCGGCGGGCAGATGCTTCTTCAACCTGTCCGAGCGCCGGCGGCGCTGGGGCCGTGTTTTCGAATATCTGCGTCGGCTGTCTTTTCCCCATCACGATTGCGGGCGCTGTAATCGGCGGGAGCCCGGCGGATGTCCCTATCGGCGCCGACATGAGTCCCGTCTGCTTTTGCAAATCGTTCATGGGCATCCCGATTCCTGGCATCACGATTGGCATGTGGATTCCGAAGCGTGTTGTGGAGTCAGTGCGAAATCCGTACTGCTCGCCGACCCTGGGCGGGTCGCTTGGCGGCAGTTCGGGCAGCGTGTTGGGTGGCTTGGCACACGGACTTCTCGGCGGTGACGGCGTATCAGCGGTGAAAGCCGGTAAGTCGCAGGGTTTCCACAATGTGCACGTTTTCCTCTATCCCATCGGCGAGATCATCGGCGACATGCTCTCGACTGCATGCCTCTCCGATGCTTCAGGGCCTGGCCTGATCTATGTGTCGGAACTCGATCCAAGCTGGAACAACGACCAGCTCGCTGAACTGATGACGCCGGAGGCGTCGGTTTTCGCGAACGAAGCCGCGGTCGCTTCTTGTATGGCGGATGCGGCCGCGTCGAGCACATACCAGCCGATCCCTTCGATGTACTGGTGCATGGGGTCATGGGGGACCAGCTATCCGTTCGACGGCGCGACGACTACCAGCGACGCGGTGCGGCAGAACTCGCTTGTGACGGCAAAAGCTGTCGCGAGGCTCCAACGATTCGGGTTGATCTTCAAGACGATGGGCCCGGATGCGGTTTGCAACGCCTACCCGGAGCCGGTGCTGGTCAAGAACCAATACAAGTTTCAGCAGTTGTGGCCGTTCCCGGAGACCACGAGCGATCACTGGATGGGCGCTGATCCGAATCTGTGGGGCGAATGGCGGCATGCCCCGATCGTTGGAGAGGACTATGTCACTTTGAACTGGCAGTTTTCGAACTGCTGTTTGTACTGATGGAACTGACGGGTGAGGATCGCCACTCATGCGCGGAGAAGAAAGATGAAAATGCATTACGCCACACTGGGTGTGATCCTCGCGGCCCTGGCCGGAGCGTCTGTTGCACAGCAGACGCCGGCGCAGCTTGGCAAACCCACGACTGCGATGCAGGTCAAGGCGGCGAGCGCGATCGGGCTTCGTGCCTATTTGCCGTTCAACGCCATGTCGAACACAGCGAAGAGCGCGACGGCACCGACGCCCATTAAGGTCCAGATGGGGACTTTCGACGCCGCGACGCAAACGGTCGTGTTGCCTGACGGTGTGCGCATCCCGATGAATGAGCTGTCGCCCAACTACACGGCGAACACGCCGGCCGCGCTGGGCGCCCGCGTCAATCCAGGCAATCTGCAGGCGAGCGGGCAAGCTGCGACAGAACGCATGGCCGGCTCGGGTGACATTAACGCGCAGGCGTGGCGTACGAGCACACAAGCTGGATCAATGGCTGGCGGCTACGGTGCGCAGACCGCGCTGCTTGGTCAAGCCGTCCAGCCCGTGCAAGGCACGCCGGGCGCGCTGGGCAGCATCGGCCTGAGCCCGAATCTCTACTTCGTTGGGGCGCAGGATGTCGTGCTTGTCGGCGTGGACCTGACCGGCGGGTATGGCCCCGCACAGGTGCGCTATGAGACAACGGGCGCATCGCTGCCGCCCAACCTTTATAGGCCGGTGTCCGGCACGTTGACCTGGCCGCGTGGGCAGGGTGGCGTCCGCTATATCGCCGTGCCGGTTGCTGCCTCGACGATTCAGGCGGCACGGGCGACTGGCGAGATCGACTTGACGCTGTTTGGTGCGAGCGGTGCCGAGCTATCGGGCGCCAGCACGGCGCGAATTGTCGCTGGCGAAGGCGGCGGGGGCGTCACCCTCCCGGGTTGCGGAGCTGCGGGATTGAACTGTCAGGGACAAACGAGCCCAGGGGCAGGGACAGTTGATCTAAAGCCGGTTTCGCCTTCCGTGCCGGTGAAACTGCCTGGCACTGGTCCATGCGTTCAAGCTGGCGCTCAAGCTGGTAAATCGACTGTTTCAATCGCGTGCCCCTGATCACCAGCGGCCTCAACTCAGAGCGAATCTTCTGGAGGGCCGCCTCGGCTTCGCGTACCGCTTGGTACTCGGATCCGTGTGCATGCTCGAGCAGAGATTCGATGCGGTAGCCCGTGGCTGTGAACATCGGAATGTCTTTGGTGAGGAAGGTGCGTTTTCCATCGACGATTTTGAACGTTTCGATGACCCGCCACGAAGCGACTGGCACGCAAAGTTTGTGCCGGCGCCGAACGATCAGCCCGATACCTGATCGGATTCCGCGTTTTCCCGCGGTCGCTACGAACTGTCTCATGTCTACCAGGCGTCTACGGGAGAACTCGGCCTGGACCTCTGCAACGGCGTCGGCGAGCCGGTCGATTTCAATGGAGATGGCGGCCAGGTCTTCTCTGGCATCAACCAATCGCGTCTCGAGGGATGCTTTGCGGAGCTTGGCCTTGGCAGCCTGTTGTTTATGGCTGTCCTTTTTCTTGGTGCGGCGTTTCCGATCCATGACGTCCAAGAGCAATGTGTGTGATCCGATTATGCGTTGGCTGTGTGATCGGCCATGAAGCGTTACTGCTTCTGAGAGGCGTTTTTGCGCCTGGCTTGAATGCTTCGCTGCTTTATGATCGGCAGGAACAACGAGAGGCTGGGAAAAGTGTCGACACGGAGCACGTTCTGGAAATTATTGAACATCCTGTGGCCGCAGGATGATGACGATGCACGAAAGTCGGACCCAATTGCTCAGCGCGCTGAGTTAGGCATGGGATCTGTCCGTCCCGTGCATGCATTCTCAGAGTGCGTCGGCCCCAACGGCACTGCGCGTGCGATACCCGTGCCTGCGATCGTCGAGCTTCTTAACCCGAAACTGCTGGAACTGCAGCATGAACTTGGCTTTGACGACGAGCGTTTTTCGCGCGTGGTCATGCCAATGATTCGGCGGTATGTCGGCTGGACACACCTATTGCCGGCAAGCGCCAACCATCACCATTCACGTCTTGGTGGGCTGGCGAGTCATGGCATCGAAGTAGCTACGCTGGCCGCACGGGCTACCCATAATTCTGTTATGGACTTTGACCCAAAATTCATGCGTGACCTAGAACTGCGGTCCAAGCGCAGAAGCCTATGGCCGCTCGCGGCTGCGACCGCCGCCATGCACCATGACATTGGCAAGCCTCTGATCGACTTGCTGGTAACCAGTACTGAAACGGGGTCTCTGTGGAACCCATTTGTTGAACCCATCGATGCATGGGTAGGGCGCGAGCACGTCGAGTACTACGCGATTCGCTGGCGTCCAGGTCCACGATTGAACAGGCATGAGGCCTTTGGCGTGTTGCTGATGGGCCAGATCGCCGGGCATGAGGTGTTCGGTGAATTGAGCGGCTTTGGACGCGACGTCATGGAAGCGGTTGTGATCGCAGTGATAGGAAGCGAGAACGACTCTTTCGGCCTGTCGCAGATGGTTGCCGCGGCCGATGCCGAAAGTTCGAAGACTGACCGATCACGGTTGAGCGAGTTCTGGTCGGAAGGCTCGTTGATGTCCGATCCAATCGTGAACCGCTTACTTGAATCAGCAAACGCGCTGCTCAAACGACGCTCGTGGGTTGCGAACGGTCCTGGTCATCCCATTCTGCTTTCGGAACAAGGGGCTTACCTGATTTGGCCGAAGGCTTTCAACTCGATGATGAAAGAGTTGCAGCAGCAACAGCGGGCCGTCGGTGTCCCGAACGACCCGGTTGAGGTCGCGCAGATGTTCGTGCGTGCAGGCGTTGCCAAGCCACGAATTCTTGCTAACGGCCAGCCGTCGGCGCTCTGGGCATTGGCCATGCCAGAGCAGGCCGAGAGCGGCGCCCACGCCGGCGGAGGCTCGCCGTTTGATGCGTTTGTGGACGCCATGAGGCAGACATCCCAGGCGCTCCTCATCCCGGACCCAAGTCCGATGCTGTCAGGCGTCGCGGTCGCAACTCCGATGGCGGTTCGTCTCGCTCCAGAGCCTGGTGCGGCGGTAATCGCCGATTCACATCCAGTAATGGCTGCGGAAACTGCCGGGACTGGCGTGGAAGCATTCGCTTGCGACGCGAATGAAACGCATGGCGCTGGCGTCATTCAACCGGCTGCTCCCGAGTTGCAGCGAGAATCGGCAATCGAAGCCGAAAGCACTAAAAACCTGGCCAGGTCGGGATCATCGACTGGAAATCAATCGCTCGAGGATGCTCCGTTGGACGAGCCTGGCGTCGCTATGCCTGATCCCGATGACAAGACTTCTGCATCAGATGATGTCGTTTCTGGTGCCGAGAATGTGCTGAAGAGCGTCGGGATGCTTGGCGCTGCCTTGATAGATCTGGCACGCAAAATCGCTGCTGATCAGAGTTTTCAGGCCAACGAGTATGTGTGCGAGCGGCGCAACGGCCCGCTGTTGGTCCGGTGGCCCAACGCAATCAAATGTGTCTCGAGTGATGTACGCGACATTGCGGACGAGATTGGGAACCACCCTGAGTATCTGTCCAACTCGCTTGATGGACGTGAGCTGCCATCCGGCGGATTGACCTACAGCTATGCGGTGCGCGGAAAGGCATGGAATGTGATCGCGCTGAACAGCGAACTCAGTACCGCGTTTTCAACCATTGCAAGATCAGGTCGACCGAGTTCCCCATGAATGAATCAACCATCAAGCAGCGTTATCTGCACCCGTTCCGGCATCACTACGAGCGTTGGCCCGCCTTGGCATGGTTTGGTGCTGGGATGCTAATGGTTGCCCAGATGCTGACCGCGGATGCGCCGCGTCTCGTCCTCGGTGTGTGCGCGCTGGTTTGCTTCGCGATTTCGGTGCCGTGGATGAAGCGTTGGTTTCGCCTGATGGAGACCCTTGAGCGCATGCAGGAATGCAAAGTTCAAGCAATTCCATACTCGCACTTTGACAGGGATGTTCATGCTGACAACTCGAAGATATTCGCAGGATGGGGCTTCGACTGGAACCAGCATGAAGCGCAAATGGCACACGAGGTGATACTGGCAGACCCGAAGAATATCCAACAGGCGTACGACGTCGAGTCACCAGGGCAGTCGTGGATCCACGGGATCAGCGTCGACGAAGCGGCGATCTACTTGCCAGTCGCCGACGAACACACACTGATTGTCGCGATGACTCGCTGGGGCAAGACGGTCCTATTCAGGCTTTTGATCGCGCAAGCTGTGCGCCGTGGCGAAGCGGTGATCGTGCTCGACCCAAAGGGCGACAAGGGGATGCGCGCCGCGACAATGCAGGCGTGCCACGAAGTTGGGAAGGATCTGCTGGAGTTCAACATGGCGTCGCCGGCAACGTCGGTTCGATTGGACCCTATGCGAACATTCGACGACGCATCCGAGTTGGCATCCCGTGTGGCAGCGCTACTGGGGCGCTCCACAAAGGACAAGGCCTTCACGGATTTCAGCTTCATGGTGCTGAACAACGTGTGCAACGGGTTGCTGTTGTGCCAGAGGCGACCGACACTGGTTTCCATCAAGCGCGTTCTGGACGGGGGGCTGGAGCAGCTCCTGTCTCAGGCGATCATTGCCTACTGCAACAGGGAACTCGCGCCGGGATGGGACGCTTCGCTGGATGGGTATCGGCGCTCGATTCAAGCGCGGCGCAAAAAGTCGTCTGGCTCATCCGAGAACGAGGCGTTGATGTTGACCCCCGACGAAGAAGCCAAAGCGCTGACTAATTTTTACCGCGAAAAGGTTTCGCACGTTCGCGGCAGCTCCGAGCTCGATGGCCTCATTGCAACGGTCGAGCATGACTCGGAACATCGTTCGAAGATGCTGACCTCCCTGATGCCGGTATTGACCAAGCTCACCAGTGGACCGTTGGCACGGCTGCTTTCGACCGATGAAACCGACCCTGGCGATACACGCAAAATCACCGACATCGCGCGCGTTATTGAACAGCAACAGGTGCTTTATGTCGGTTTGAACGCTCTGGCGAACGAAGACGTCGCCAATGCCATCGGCGAGATATTGATGGCCGATCTGGCTGCGGTTTGCGGCAGCCGCTACAACTATGCGACAACCAGAAAGGTGGTCTCGATCTACATCGATGAAGCGCCGGAGTTGCTGAATGCAGAACTCATCAAGTTGTTGAACAAGGGCGGTGGCGGTGCATTCCGGTTGACGCTTGCATGCCAGGTCATCAAGGACATCGAGGCGCGGCTCGGCAGTTCCGCAATGGCCGAGAAGGTCATCGGCAACATTGCAAATTTCATATTCGGACGTGTCACCGCAGAAGAGTCCCAGTCGTTCTTCACCGAGCGCCTTTTGAAAGTGCCGATCAGGTCACTTGAGCACTCGCGCACTGTTTCAACGCAAACCATGGAGCCCATGGAGTTCACATCCTCTCAGGGTGAGAGGCTGTCGGTTTCGATGGAGCCTCCGATCGACCCCGCGATGCTCGGATGCCTGCCCAAGTTGCAGTATTTCGGCTTGATTGGGAGCCGCCTCGTGAAGGTGCGTATTCCAGTGCTCGTGGCTGATGAAACATAATATACAAACAAGGCACGCTGATGACACGTGGACCCATCCGTGAAGTGAATGCCATAGATGCTGATGATGTGTTGGGCTCTGCGTTTACACAGCCAGAACTGTGGGTCCCGGCCCTGATTGAGCAATGTGAACTGAGCGCGGTCTACAGCCATTGGTCGCGCATGTGGCTTGACATGCCAGCATTTTTATACAGGCTTGCGCACTTTCTTTCGCAAGTGATCGTAGTCGACGCGGCTCCGGTGATCGAATCGTGCATCATTGCTGGCGGCATGGTGATGCGTCGCTGGGAAATGGATGGCAATTCAATCCGCATCGCCAAGCTCGGCGTCCGAGCAATGCTTGAACGTGCATTTGATGCATCGAGCGTTGAAGTTGTTATTGATGGTTCGCCTTGGCTTCCTTACAAGCACGGCCCCATCACGCCAATTCTTGCGGCATTGAAGGATGCAAAGGTTGAGCTTCGCAAGCGTTCTCCCGATGCAATACGACGTAGCCAGATGGAGCTTTCCGCAGCTTTTAGCCGATACGTCTATACCGGTGTCTGCGTCCGCACGCTACGCTGTGATTTTGTCAGTTTAATGGAGCTTACATAATGCCTTCTCCGCGCAAACAGACCATGCCATTGGCTGGCCAAATCATCATTGTATTTGTTCTCCTGGCCGGCCTCTTGCCGATGGTCGGGTCCAAGTTCATCGATAGCCAGATCATCAAAGAGCAAGTGATGATCCTGCGCTGGTTCGGTCCTGCCAAGGGCATGGAAATCGATGAGCGTGCATCATCATGGTTTAACGGATGGGCCGTGAATTCCGGCCTTATGCGTCATGCGATCGAAGGTTCGGCCAAGAGCAAGCTGAGTAGCCTATTCAAAATGGCGCATGGCGCAGGGTCGCCGAAGCCGGCCGCGGTAAGTAACTGCTCTTCGAAAGCTGGTTGTGCATCCGCGCCAAGTATCGCCATAGCGGGCGCGCCAGCCGCTGCGGTGCCTGGGCAGCAGACGCAACAGCCATTGGGTGCGGCCGCGGACGGCTCTCCCATCGTGCATCATTTGTACCTTTGGTGGATCACGGCTATCTTCGCGCTCGCGTATTTTGCGCTCCTGCGTTTGTCCACGCTGATCGCATGGCTACCTGTGTTATTGCCAATCATGATCGCGTTGCTGGTGCAGGCACACGCGCAACGGAAGCTCAAGTGGTACAGCTTCGGTGGTATCTCTGCGCGGCAATACAGGATGGGCATACGAATGAGCGGTTGGATGCTGGCCATTGCCATGGCCCTTTTCTTCGCGCCTGGTGCGTTGCCGCCTGTGGCGGTTGAACTGTGTCTACTGCTTTCGACTTCAGGCTTTGCGCTGATGTTGGCCAATGGCCACAAGCCTGCCTAGTGCTGTGCCACGGACACCGTCGCGTCTGCAAGGCCCATCTCCGACAGAAATACGCTTTCCCGCGTCTCGCGGCTCGCCGAGTAGGACATGATGAGTCGATGCTTGCTGCGGGTCATGCCGACATAGCAGAGCCTGCGCTCCTCGACCACCGGGCTCTGTGTGTGAGGCAGCACTCCCTCGCGCATCGAAGCCATCCAGACGTTGTCGAACTCAAGGCCTTTCGATGCGTGCAGTGTGAGCAGCGCCAGACGGGATTGATTCTGCTTTTTGTCTTTCTGCTGCCTCATGGCTTGCTCGATCGCTTGGTAGATTGTGCGGATCGACCCGCGCATGCCGTTGAGGATCTCGACGACGGTGCGTAGCAGGAACGGATCCGCAACCACGTCGCCGCTCATGGCAACGATACTGGCGGCAGCGCTGATGAACGCGGCCGGTTCCTCCTGCACGGCAGTAAGCAGCCTGGCATAAGCTGGCTGCAGGTTCTGCCAAACATCCAGGTCATGCTCGGAAAGCGATACTACCCAGGCTTTGTTGCGTGTGATGGCCGCGAGGTTGCCGCCAGCTGCGTGGAGAACCGTACGGGCCGAGTTGACACCTTCGTACGTCATGCCGCAGGCGGCCATCGGCATGGTCGCACCAACGATGTCGCCGGCGACGACAGAGCCCATGAGCCCGCGCATCAAGCCGGGCACGCCGCCCGACCAGATCGAGCCGTCCACACCACCGGAATAATCGATGCCGGCGCTGTAGATGGCGGTCTCGATAGCGCGCAGCAAACCTCTTGTGCGCGCCAGGACGGCCCATGACTGGTCACCCGCGGCATCGGCTTGGATGACGCGTATCATGTCGGCAACTTCTGCTGCCAAGTTCGGAAAGTCCCTACGCTCGACGATGCCGCGGCTGGATGATGCACTGGTGATCCGCTTCGGTATTCTGGCCGGATTGTTGCGAATCAGACGGCTGGCATGCGCGACGATGGCCGATGGGCAGCGATAGGTTGTATCAAGCGTGATTTGCTCCGCCCTCGTGTAGTCAGCGAAATGCATCATGCCGTCATACCCACGTGCATTGCGGAACTGGTAAATGCTTTGGTCGTCGTCGCCCACGCATGTCACAAGGATGCCCCTGTCGGCGTGCGCGAGAACCCAGTCGATTTGCATCTGGTCTGCATCCTGCGCTTCGTCCACCAGCAGGTGCGTCACAGTGAGCGGATTCAACGCACCGGCCTGCATACCTTGGACGGCGTACTCGATGATGTCGTCGAAATCGAGCATGCGCTGGGCGCGCAGCTGGGCCTGGTAGTGGTCAAGCGCTGCTCTGACAACTTCGCCGTCGGCTGTTGGCGGGATGTGCCCGCGGTTAGCCTTGACGTAGGCCATTTGTTGGCGGAGATCGTGCCGTTTGATGCGCGTCCTGAATCTCCTGACGACGTGCTCCCACGCTTTGGTGATGAGTACATCACTGTGGGCTTCAGTCGCGATCGTGAATGGCCTTTTGCCGTTGGCGTAGACCTCAAACTGTTTGAGCGCGAGTTGGTGGAACGTGCCGGAGAGCACTCTCTGTGCAGCGCTGGATCCGGCGCTGTTTGCGACACGCGAACGCATTTCCTCGGCTGCCGCCCTGGTGAATGTCACCATGCCAATCTGGGCGTGGGCGGACAGCGTGAGGATGTGCTTCGCACGTTCGATGAGTGTGTGTGTCTTCCCTGATCCGGGGCAGGCAACGATTAAACAATGCCCGTGCGCATCGACGGCGCGCTGCTGCCCCGGATTGAGGGCCATGTGTCAGGCTGCGTCCGAAGTCGCAGCGGCGCCGGCGTCTTCCGGCTGGACTTGGGTTGCGCCTTCATCGAGCACCGATTCGGCCTTGGTACGGCGTTTGCTGCGTGGCAAGGGGCTCATTTCAGACTCCGCCATGTGCGGGTCTTCCGCGTGCAGTTCGGCTTCGCCCATATCGGGCGTCTTGTCGGTATCGATGCCCGATTCGACCACATCGCTGATGATGGCGTCGGATTGCCGGACCACGGCCTCGGCTGCTTCGCGTTCGGCCTGCACCGTGCTCTCGTTGGCGCGCCGCTCGGCCTCCGCACGATCACGACGGAGCTTCGCGTAAGCCTTGGTGTGAATGATGTAGATGCTCTTGGCCAGATTGATCGAACGCGTGCGCAGCCGGAAATTGCAGCGCTTGAAGTCGACTTCATCCATGAACCCTTCCATCCAGAGCCTGGCGTAGTTGGTGATCAGTTGGTCAGCGGCCTGAATGCACTCGATGAACTTGCGCACGCGTGGCGTATAGACGCGGACGGCCTTCTCTTCAATGCGGTTGTGACCGCCAGAATCGAGCGGGCGAAGGTTGTCCTCGAGCATCTTGGTTGCACGCGCGGACTCGCCTTCGATGTAGGCAGAAAATGCGGTGAAGTCTTTATCGACCTGCTTCATGACGACACGCCATTCGTCATCGTCACGCGTGATGATCGGAGCGATGCGCTCGAGCTGGAACAGGGCGAATTGCACCGGGTGATACGTCCGGCTGAACGCGATCTGGCTCGGACGGTTCCTGAGCTTGACCGCAACTTCAAGGTAGAACTCACTCGAGCGAGGCTCGAAATAGAACCCGTCCCTCTTACGTCCCGCGGACGTGGCAAAGGCGTTGATGCGACGCGGTTCTTGGGGCGCGGCGAAGCGCGCTGAGTCATCAAGTGCTTCGGACGTGTGGACCGGCGCCACGGCTTCTGCGTTCATGCTGTGAACTCCCATGTAGGTGGTTGTGCAACCTTGCCACGGCCGCAGCCACCACCGGCCATGAAATGGCCATTGAGAGGCAAATCGGGGTTATTGCTGATTGACAAGGCCGTACTTGTGGCCTTGACTGACCGGAAAGCGATGGCGATACTGGGCTTGCGGGTACGCCCGCCGAGTGGGTCGCTCGCTTCCTGACTCCGCCTCTGTTGTTGCCGGGTTTCTCTGCAGGCTCGCGCCGCGCCGTAAGTACGTAGCCTCGCGCTGCATATTTACGAGGCGGCGTGCCCTTTCGCATGCCTGGCCTACCTCCTCCGATCTTTTCCCGCCCGCTGAGAAGCGGCGGCGGTGCGCGGCCGATGCGCGTTTTTCAGGCTTGCAGGAATGCACATTCGTGCTTCACTGCTTGTGGAGGTGTCGATGACTGACTTGAATCTTGTGATGATCGAAGGTCGCCTCGGCGATGACCCGAAGATCTCGCGGCAGGGCAAGCGATCGCATGCCCGGTGTCGCGTCGCCACGAATCGCCGCTGGAAGGGCGATGATGGCGAATGGCATGAGCGCGCGACCTGGCATCTCGTGGTTGCTTTTGACGTGGTAGCCGAGCAGATCGCGTTACTCCGAAAGGGCGACGGTATTTTCGTTCGTGGCGAGCTGAATGTCCGCGAATACGTCGCATCCGATGAGGCGGTGCGGTATGAGCATCAGATCGTGGCTCATGATGTGCGCTCGCCGTTGAAGATCCTGGTCGCCGGTGCGGAAACGCCGCGTCAAACGGCCACCCCTTCTCGCAATGAGCAGGGGCCAGCGCGTGTTGGCAGAGCTTCGGCGAGTAGTCGCGATGCCCAGCAGGCGCGCTATGAAACGCCTGCGCCGGTACGGCAACGGCCTGTGCAGACACGGCCTGACGCGCAACCACCGCGGCCAAGCACTACGCCAAGGGCTGAAGACGAACTCCCCGCGGAGGACGTGTTCGGCGATCTCGAACAATTCATTCAATCTGGAGGTGACCAATGAGCCAGCAACAAGGCGTCATCAAGTTGCTCAATTTCCGGGATGGCGAGTACGTGGAACAGCCCTACAAGCTGTTTTCGGTGCGCCTGCCCGAGTTTCTCAAGCGTTTCCCCCCTGACAAGGGTTGGCGCGTTGTGCGCAGCGTGCAGTCGGCGTGCGAGTTGTCGCCGGTCCTGACCAAACTGCACGAAGCTGCGATTACGGCCGGCAAGTCGCCTGAGTCGCTAGGCATCCCGCCAATCCCAAGTGGTTTTGTGATGACCGCGAGGCTTCTGGATTCGCAGGGCAACGAGGTGGCTAGCGGTTCGGCATTCTCGATGGGCTTGGACCTGCAGTACGCAGTCCAGTCTGCACGTACTGGCGAAGGCGATGTCCTGCGCAAGGACTTCGAGGCGGGCGAAACGGCTGCATTTCAACGTCTGCTCGCCGCTGTTGGCCTTGGTGGCGACGTGCTGGATGCTGATGAGTCACATACGATCAAGGATATGGGCAAAACGCCGCCTGCGTCGATTGCTCCAGTATCGACCACCACCCCGGCCCAAAGTGGCAAGACTCGCAAGTCACAACCACAGGCTGCTGGCGGCGAAGCAAGCCTGTTGGGCCAGGTGAACGCCGTGCCGTGTGCGCCAAAACCTGGCTGCAACACGATGTTGGCCGCGTCAGCGGGCAACGAAGTGAGTGTGGTCGAGGTCGGCGGCGGCGCTGGTGTTGTAGGGCGCGGCGGTGTCGATCGTGCTGGTCAAGCGCAGCTGCGGAGCATGCAGCAGCAGATCGGGCGCATCGCCAAGCAGCTGCGCGTTGATGCAGTGCCTGTTGTCACGCTTGACGAAGCGACCGCCGAGCTGGCACGCCTCGGCGATCTGGTCAAACAGGCCGCGGGCAAGAGCTAAAGCCGCTTCAAACGGCAATCCCAACCGGGAGTCCAACCTCCCGGGTTGGGCTCCTTCCATTTACAGAAGGAGTAGGCGATGGATGCGATTTTTCTTAGCCCAACAGCGACGTTGAAATACGAAGATTGCGGGCACCAGTATTACCTGACGAACGTCCTCAAAATCCGAACGGCACAAGTCGGTCATGCGTTGCCTTTCGGCAAGGCTGGGCATCTGGCTTGCCTGGCTTATATCAAGGCTCAAGCGGAAGGCAGGGAGAACCTGGATCCGGTTCCGATCTTTCGGGAAGCGTGGGAACGCGCGTTGGCCACCGAGGTCATCGAGTTCAGCCGCTATTCGCCGGAGGAACTGATGGTCATCGGGACCAACCTGGTCAAGGCGTTTCCCGAGGCGTGGGCCGCGACAGGGTGGCGCGCGCTGACCAACGCCAACGGTGCGTTGGTGGAGGCCAGGATGCGTGTCACCGTTGGGGATGGCGTCGTCCTGTCCGGTGAAGCCGATATGCTGATCGAGGACAGGGATGGCCGGATTGGCGTGCCTGATCTCAAGTTCCCGGCAGCCAAAGCGTTTGAAGGCTTTGCCATGGCCTCGGATCAGCTCACGGCCTACAACATCCTTGTCAATGCCCACCTCGCATCGCTCGGGCTGAAGAAAAGGGTGGAATGGCTCGGCTTTCTCGAGGGCCTCAAGAAGAAGTCTGTGGAGTGGACTCACCAGACCTCTCCCGCACGTTCTGATGCCCAGATGGAAGCCTATCTCAGGAAGCTTGTTTTTCTTGCTCGATCGATCCGCGAGGGGCACTTTCACAAGCGCAGCGCTGCGGCATTCAATTCGCCGTGCAGTCTCTGTGATATGAGGAGCCTCTGCCTGAGTGGCTCGGCCGATGGTCTCGTTCTATCGGATGATGCGAAACAGGCCTTGGGCATGACGCCCGAACTTCCGATGGTTGCCTGATCATCGGCGGCAACATCCTGAACGGCCAATCCCTGCGGGGGTTGGCCGTTTTTGTTGGTCTATTCGTCGGACCCCGCTTTTGCCTCTCAGAGGAATATTCGTCGCCAGGGTGCCTCCGCCCCGCTGGCATAGTTCCTTGGCACGCGCCGTCTGGCGCGCAGGACACATTGGCGAGGAATCCCAACATGATTGAGCAAGGCCCGAAGGTCAGGCTGACTTGGATGCTGGCACTGAGCGTGATGGCTGCGCTCACGCTGGTGTCCATTGGCGCGCAAGCCGCAGGCGAAACGTGGAGCGCGCCGGTCAACGACGCTACGGGCAAGCCTGTGCCCATCGTCCTTCCTGCAACCACGTCCGGTTTCGAGCACGCGGAGCCGGCGGCATCGTCAACGGCGGCGGCCCCACACGCCATGCATGTCAGGCGCGCTCCCGCTTCACCATGGCGGGCCGTGCCCGACAAGGCCGCGCCCTCTGCGCTGCCGGATACGATGACGCGCGCGACGGGCACCGCGGGGAACCATGGGCAGACCGGCGTACCGGACGGCGTGACCGCGCTGCCGCAGATACCCGCTGGCGATCTGCTGGTCATCACCGCGCGTGCACCAGCGCGGGCGGCGCCACTGTCACGACGTGAACTCGATGTGCTGAACGCTCGTGTCAAGCGCGTACTGACGCCCGCTGGACATACCACTGTGTCGTACGCGTCCCATTCGATCACGGTCAGTGATACGCCGGCTGGCGAGCGCGGCGTGGAGGGCTACCTGGCACACATCAACAGTCGCCCTGCTGTGTACGGTTACCGGGTCCGCTACCACGTCGAGGCACCCCAGGTGCCCTTGTCGGGAGTAGCCATGTCTACCCCCGCGACGCCGCCGTTCATGCTGAAGCCCGGCGAGACGCTATCGCACGCGCTCGCACAGTACGTCGCGCTGCACGGCTGGAAGCTGGTGTGGAGCATCAAGAACGACTACGTGCTCTCTGATCCATTCCCGATCCCTGGCCGCGATGACGTGATCTCCGGGGTGAGTTATGTGGTGAAGGCATACCAGGCGCAAGGCGGATTGCTCGGGGATGCGCCTGTGTTTGCCGTGCCCAACCACGTCGTGGTGATCAGGCCAATGACTGTTTCGATGGAGCAAGCGCGATGAAGAGGATTTCCACCTCGATGAGGGTGCTGACAGTAGCTGTCACCACGGCACTGCTGAGCGCGTGCGCGACGATGCACGCCATCAACAAGCAGTCCCTGGTGCAATACCATCAGACGTTGCACCAGACCGATCGAGGTCTGCTTGCGATCGGCAAGAACGTCAAGCCTGTTGGAGGTCCGATTATCTCGGACTTGCCTTATGTGTCCACGACGTCGATTGCACACCGCAGCAACCTTCCAAGCCTGTTCGATGAACGCGCGACGCTCAATGCGCCATTGGGCGAGGCAGTCGCCAGCATCTTGAATACGGTCGAGGCGCGGACGGGCATCACGATCAACGCGGATCCCGACTTGCTGCAGCACACGGTGAAGCAAGGTGACGCCCGTCAGCCTGCGACGATGGATGCAACGCTGGCGTTGCCGCCGCTCTCGAGCCTCGCCGGCGGCTCGACCGCGCGATCGAGCGTCTCTATCGATTATCAGGGCACGGTCAAGGGCATGTTCGATGCGATCGCAAACGCGCTCGATGCGCGCTGGAGCTATGACCGCGACAGCAACACCGTGCACCTCTATCGCTACGAGACCCGGGCATTTCATATCGACACGATCCCCGGTGACGCGAGCACAACCGACACGGTTTCAAGCGGCGGCATGAGTGGTGGTGTCCAAGGCGGGCAGGGACAGACCGTTCGCGTTGATCAGGCGCAGAGCAGCACCGTTTTTGGCGGGAAGCTGTCCGTTTGGGATTCGCTGGCGGCGAGCATCAAGCCCATGCTTTCGCCAGCAGGAACGATGGTGCTATCGGAACCCACGGCGACGATCACGGTGCATGACCGTTGGAACCGCGTGCAGGCCATCGGGCGCTTCATCAGGAAGATGAACGCGATTTTGGCAGAGCAGGTCGAGGTCAATATCGCGGTCTATCGCGTACAGGTGAACAACCAAGACAATCGCGGGATCAACTGGGGCCTGCTCTATAACGCGCTCGGCCAGCAAGCTGCAGATGCTGGCCTGACGATCGCAACGCCTCGGCCCTCTGGAACGGGTCTTTCTTCATTGGTCATATCGGCGCCGAATGCGCGTGCGAACGGCAATGCCACGCCGTGGTCTGGCAGCCAGTTCTTCATCGATGCATTGAGCACGTTGGGCAAGACCAGCGTCGTCACGAACGCAAGCGTGGAGACGGTGAACAACCAGCCGGCGCCGGTCAAGGTGGTGCAAACCACGACCTATCTGGCGCAAACGACCAGCTTGTACACCAACGGTGTTGGCGGTGGTAACACTGGTGTCGTTGGTGCGGGCGCAACCCTGACGCCGGGCACGGTCGAGACGGGGTTCAACATGCAGGTACTGCCCAGCGTGCAGCCCGATGGCCGCCGCATCCTGCTGCAGGCGATGATTTCCATCTCAACGCTCGACAGCCTTAATAGCTACACCTCTGGCGGCGAAACGATTCAGGAGCCGCAGGTCAGCGCGCGGACCGTGTTGCAGCGTGCCTGGCTCAAATCCGGCGAGTCGTTGGTCCTGGCCGGCTATCAGGACACTGAGGCCGACAACACCACACAAACACCACTGAGCAAATCGACCTGGTGGTTCGGTGGCAACCGCAATGTGCAAAACACGCGCGATGCACTGGTGATCGTGATTACGCCGGTCGCCATGGCGGCCAAGAGCACGTTCTGAGGATCGGAACATGAGCGAGAAGAAACCGATGAATAAGGCACGGAAAGTTCTCTTGGCGACCGTGGTCGCGCTGGCGCTGGGCGGCGGCGGATTCTGGTATGCACAGAATGCCGGTCTGCCGGGAAGCGTGAATGGCGCGCTTGCGCGCCCACAGATGACGCTGTTCCGGCGTCCCATGGCTAGCGGGATCGCAAAGGTCAAGGCAGCCGTCGCAGCACCAGGCCCCGCATCGACTGCAACTGCGAGTACGACCGCATCCCCAATGATTGCGCATTCGATTGACGCACAGATCAACCCCGGCGCGCAGGCGGCTGCGCCGCATGCGGTGGCGATGATGAGCGACGCCGCAGCGCATGGCGCTGTTGATCGCGCGGGCAACGATAACGCTGATGTAGCCGTCGTTGACCCTTCATTCTTCGAGAACGAATCGATGCTTCAACGCCAGCTGCGCATTCTGAAGCTCAAGGAACAAATCAGCACGATCCAGGCGAAGCTGGACAAGATCAATGGCGGCGCGCCCGCGGTCGCTGCAAAGGGGCCGACGGTCACGGTTGCAGCCGCGCCGCCCACGCCAGGTGGGGCCGATGCGACAACGAAGACCGTATCGAGTGTGTCGCTGCCCACACTGCCGGCGTTGCCACAGCCGCCCGAGTTCACTTTGAAGTCCGTTCTCGGTGTGGGCAGTCAATACACGGCTGTGATATCGGCCCATGGCATGAGTCAGGCCGTTCATGTCGGTGACCATCTAGGTCACGCCTGGACTGTGACAAGCATTTGGCCGCGTCATGTCGTGCTGACGCGTGGTCATGACACCAAGATCGTTCGTCTCGGAGGCTGACCGGTGCGCATCGAGCACATTGGCGATCGCGACTACGCCTTCGGTCTGACCTGGATTGCTGCACGTGACAGCGCGGTCGAGGACATCGAGGCGCACCGCGGTGCTGCTGCCTCCAAAGGCTTCGTGGTTTACACGGAACTGGTGGGTCATCGCGCTGCGCCGCCGTCGGATGTTGCCATCTCCGAAACGCGATCGCACGTGCTTCGGTTCCGGTCTCGCGCGGACGCCGAGCGAGTAATTGGTTATGCCGTGCAGGACGCGAAACCGGGGAAGGCGGTGTTCCCCTACGCGGCTGGCCTTGCGGCGTTGAAACAGGATGGTCTCTATATCGCTGCGCTGTCGGACAACCAATTCTGGTACTGCGGCGTCAAGAACGGCGTTGTGGTTCCCGACACGGACCACATCGGCACGCGCGAGCTGATTCGCGGCAACGTGCAGACGATGAGTCAAGGCCTGGACCTGCCCGTGTATGCGGGGGCAGGTGCCACGATCGAAGGGTCGAAACCATTCGATCTCACGAAAGCGTTGCACGGCGTCCGCTTCAAACCGCTGCGCCCAGTGCAGCAGGAGCGCAAGCCGGTCATGCCGCTGGTGATCCTGGCCGGCGGCATCGTGCTGCTTGGATTTGGCTACCACGTCTTGTTCCCGCCTAAACCCAAGATCACGCCGCAGCAACAACAGGCCATGCTCAGACAGAGCTATGTCAGTTCGGTGCAGTCCAAGGTGGGCGCCCTTCCGCTCGATGGTGCGTGGGTGCTGGATGCGTTCAATTTGGCCCGCGCGGAACTCCCTCCATTCATTGCGGGCTGGACGCTGCAGGGCGTGAACTGCCTGCCCCAGAACTGCACAGCGATCTATTCGACGGACGGCCATCACACGTTCGCGCTTTCACCACTCCAAGCGCGCTTTGGCAAGGCCGCAGTCCAGATGATGCAGAACGGGCAGAGCCTGAGCGTGGCGCTGCCGCTCCATACGCCACTGCGCTCGATTTCGCTTGCATCGCTGCAGTCGGCGCGTCCGACTCGCGTGCCATTCATGGACTGGGTTGGCGCCGTCCCTCTCGCGATGGATGGCGGCGAGATCGATGGCCAGCTGCTCAGCGCGAATTTGCAGCAGCAGCTCAACGGCACTCAAGCCGGCATGCCGCCGTTGTTCTTCGATGAGGCTGCCGTCAAGGGCGAATTCTTCCTGGACCGGATCGCGCTGACCAACATCCTGCATCGCGGGCAACGAGGCGGATTCACGCCGACGAACTTTGCATTTTCATACGGGCTCGGCCGCGTCCCGGCGTCCTGGCGCGTCACGTGGGAGCGCCTGCATGGCTGACAACAACCTCCCAACGACTAACAGCGCGGTGATCCCAATCAAGGCCGTGGGCCGGCTTGGCGACCGGCTGGTTGCAACCGGGCGTTTTACGCGGGAGTCGATGGACGCACTCGCTGCGCAGGCGAAGCTCTCAGGAACGCTGCTGGGCGAGTACCTCGTTGCGAAGCGACTGATCAGCCGCGCGGATATGTATGAAGCGCTGGCGCCGGCGCTACGGCGCATCCATATCCGATCCGTGCCTGAACTGCCGGAGTGGGATCTGCTGTTGAACGATGCCGGCGCCGTGCTTGGTGGGCAGGAGCGTCCGAGTTCTTCGGAGTCGCTGGCTCTCGGTTCAAGCACTGACATCGCGCGTGGCGATCGTCGCTTCTTCGTCTTGACAACGGAAGATGCGCTGAAGGGCCACCAGCATGTCGGGCTTTACGCCCGTGCGACGAAGGATGGCTTCGCGGTACGTGGACTGCTCGTCGCACATGACCGCTCCGTGCTGGATGTGGTGCTTTCTGAATGGACGAAGCGCCGCGGCTCTGTACAGAGCCGTTCGGGTGCCAACGACGGCGAAATGCACATCCAGTGGGATCGCATTGTCTACGAAGCCTACAAGCTCGGGGCAAGCGACATCCACCTCAAGATTCGCATGGGCAAGGGTGAGGTGAAGTTCCGCATTCACGGTGATCTCGAGTTGCATCCCATCTCGCTCACGGAAGAAAAGGCGATGTCGCTCGCGCTGTCCATGTACAACACGATGGTCGACGCGGGTTCAACGGGCGATGGATTCAATCCACGCATCACGCAAGATGCGGTGGTCACACGCACCTTTCCCGAGGGCGACGTGCGTTTGCGCTACGCCGGCCTTCCCATCGAGCCAAGCGGGGTTTACATCACGCTGCGCATCATTCCGATCGGCGTCGAAGTGAAACCGAAGTCTCATGCGGAACTTGGCTATTCGCATGATCAGTGTGAGTTGCTTGAGCGCATCTTTGCACGATCGAGTGGCCTGATTTTGTTCCTCGGGACGACCGGCTCGGGCAAGAGCACCAGCATGGCGCATTCTCTGATGCGCGTCGTTGCAGAGCGGCCGAACAAGTTGCTTCGCACCGTCGAAGAGCCGGTTGAAATCATCATTCCTGGGGCCTCGCAGACATCTGTTGTCAGACAGAAAAAGATCGAAGGCAGCGAGAAAGTCAACGAGTTCGTCGAGGTGATGCGCTCCCTGATGCGCTCGGACCCCGACTACTTGATGGTCGGTGAAATCCGTGATCCAGATACCGCTAGTCTCGCCATCCAGGCAGTGCGCTCAGGACACCTGTGCGTATCCACGCTGCATTCCGATGGCGCGCCGATTGCCTACGATCGCCTCACTGGCCTTGGCACGCCACGTGGGGATATGGCCAGCGTCGGCTTGGTCGCTGGCTTGATTTACCAGCGTCTGGTGCCGGTTCTGTGTTCGCATTGCAAAGTGCCAGCGGCGCACATCGCGAAAGCGCCAGGAGAACATCAAGCTGTCCTCTGGCGTCTGCAGCGTTACCTGACACACGATAACTTCGAAGGCATCTTTTTCAAGAACCCGATCGGGTGCAAGCAGTGCCACGGCCGCGGTGTCGTCGGCCGCACCGTTTGCGCCGAGATTCTGGTCCCCACGCCGAAGATGATGCACGCGATTGCTGTCGGCGATTCGCATGCCCTGTGGACGGAATGGCGCGCCTCGATCGATCTGAATGATCCGCATTGCATGCGTGGTCGCACCGCGTTCGAACACGCCCTGTCGAAGATGCGACAGGGCATCACTTCACCTGTTCATGTCGAACAGGAGTTCCGCTTCCTGGATGAAACGGTGTTCGAGTAATGGCCAAGCAATCCTCTCTTGATCAAAAGATGGACCGCGCCGCATTTAATTTGCGACGTCGTGGCGCGTTCTATGCGGATATGGCGGCCTTCATGGATTCTGACATCCCGCCGTTTCAAGCCATCGAGAAGATGGAGTCGATCGCGCGTCGGCGTCGCGGGACGGCGCGCATTGCGCGGATCTATCGCAATGTCATGCGGGAGTTGAAAGGTGGTCACCCGCTGGCACCTTCGCTCGCGCCATGGGTGCCAGGAAATGAGGCGGTGATGCTGGTTGGCGCCGAAAAGGCAGGCCCCGCCGTACTGATGATGGCGTTCAGAGAGCTTTCGACTCTGCTGGATCGCCAGCAAAAGGCGCGTTCCAAACTGAAGTCAGCACTCATTGCGAACGGCTTGGTGTTCGCCGTGATTCTCGGCGTGATCTTCGAAGTCGTCAAGATCATGGTGCCGGAACTGGTGAAGAGTGAAACAAAAGGAATGGTTGCTCAGATGTCGTTCGCGCCCTATTTCTTTGCATTCGGTGAGGGCGTCATCAGCTACGGCTTGTATGCCGCTGTGGCCGTCATCGCGCTGGTGCTATTGGTTTGGTGGTCGCTACCCAACTGGACTCGAAACTTCACCTATTTGAGTCGGCGCTGGTTCGACAACCATTTCGCCCCGTGGACGATTTACAAGCGCTCGCAAGCAACGTTTTTCCTCTCGACGACTGCAGCCATGATGCGCTCTGGCATTCCTCTCAAAGTGATTGCCTCGGATATGTTGCCGTTCGCGTCGAAGTGGATGCGACAGCATCTGAAACGCGTGCTGGTCGATCTCGAAGGCGGTCGAACGGAAGTTGAAGCACTTGGCGGCGGCATGTTACCGACTGACACCGGTGATCGACTGCGCATCTATGCGCTGATGAAGGACTTCACGGCGATCATGACGCGCCTATCGGAAGACAATTTCGTCATCTACGAAAAGACGATTGACGGCATCAGCGCACTGATGAAAACACTTTCGATTTTGGTGCTAGGGCTTTTCGCGGCATCGCTACTGTTTTCGATTTTCGATTATTCGAATGCACTTCAAGCTTCCGTCAACGCCATGCGCTCAGCGGCGGGAGGTTAATCAACGCATGGCCTTTCCAACCCTCAACAAGGAGTACCACCAGTGAACGTGTATCGCATTCGCAATCCTCAGAAGAAGCGCGCTCTGGGCCAGATCTCGATCGAGTATGTGATCGTGATTGCCCTGGTCGCGCTGGCCCTGGTCGGCATCATCATCTACGCGACCCGCGGCCGTCACGAGCAGAACGTCAACGCCGAAGCGTCGAACCTGACCACGATGGTCGGTGCCGTACAAAAGCAGTACAACACCGACCCGAACGGTTTTGCCAACGTCACCGCGCCGACCATCATCGACAACGGGGATGTCCCATCGCAATTGGTACAGGGCACCACCATCGTGTCCGGTTTCGGCTCCCCGATCACCGTGGCGCCGGCAACGACCTATGCGGCAGACGATTCGGTGTCATTCACCTACGATGTGCCGCCGGATGAGTGCTCGAACTTCGTTCAGGCTGTGGCGAGTGACTTCGTGACCATCAGCGTGGGCGGCACCGACGTGAAGAACGTCGCCGGCGGCGTGCCGACGGTCAGCAATGCCACCCTGGGTACGCAGTGCTCGTCGACGGCCGGCGCGCAGGTGCCGATCATCTTCACGGCTACCCGGTAATCGTCATGCGCCCCTCGCGTCAGAACGGTCAAGCCCTGATTGGCGTTGTGATCGCGATGGCGATCATTGGCCTCGCGCTGGTGCTACTCGCCCAGCGCGAGCGCCAAGATTACTACAGCGGCCTTGCCAACGAGCAAGGCGCTGCGCTTGCGCAGTTCGGAGTCGCCTTGCGCGGCTACATCGCCAACGTTCAAGGCGGTTCTCAGACATTGCCCGGGAACCCCTACACGGTCGCCGGCGTCAACTGGCTGATGCCGCCGGACTGCGGCGGCTTGGCTACCAATCCGGTGCAGGGCTACTTGCCCTGCAGCTTCAATGCGGGTGCTGTGGGACCGTCGTACACCACGACGATTACACAGACGCCGGCCACCAATACCATCGAGGCGCGCACGTGGTACATGGCGCAGCCCGAAGGCAACAGCATCACCAGCAAGGGCCGGATGGCGGCGCAAATCGTTTTTTCGGCGTTGGCCCAGCAGACGCTGCCGATCAACGGCATGTTTCTGACAGCCTTTGCGAACAGCCCAATCAACGCGACCGCGGCCGCCGCGCCCAACGCGGTTAATCCAGCGGATCTGGGCCGCGTAATGCTCGTCGTGAACAATTCACCGAGCAACGATATCTGGCTGCGCGTGGACGGCACGAATCAGATGCTCGCTGATCTGAATATGGGCGGTTTCTCGATCAAGAATGCCGTCAATGGCAGCTTTTCTGGCAGCATCCATGCACAGGGGACTGGCCAGTTCGATAACGGTCTTTCGGTCACAGCGGGAACCGCTTATTTGAAGGGTGGTACCATCACACCGGACGTCAAAGTCACCAGTATCAACGAGATGGCTTCGGAGGCCATCTACAATGCCGAGGTACTGACTGGTAGCACGAGTTACACCGTACCGATGCCGAACTGCAGCCTTGCCAACAACGGCAGTAGTTCGCCTGCGATTTACGTCGCTTTGCAGGGCACTGGATCGCCAGAGGGGCATGGTGATGCATTGTATGAAAGCCATGTTCAGGTTACGGCTTCCGGGTCGAATTGGATCATCACGCCTGTCGTCGAGGCAACGAAATTCACGTTGTCTGGTTCGTCGAATGGTACGAACTTGTTCGTGAACCTCAACAAATCCATTTCGACGGTCAATGCGACGGATCAGACGATCTTGGTCATGACCAAATGTCGCTGACCAGAGAACACGTTGCGGAGGCACCGCGCGTATGACACTTGCGGAACGCATCCGGATTCAATCCTTTCCTTGAGGGGCGCACTATGAACAAGATCATCGATAAGATCGTCAAGATGACCTTCTTGACGGTCGCATTGCTATACGCTGTGCCGGCGTTCGCGCAGGCGGCGCCCGCCGGCGCCGGCAGCACCGGCAACTTTCCCGTCATCACCGTTCCACCGCCGCCGATGAGCGCGGTCGCCAATCAGCCGACGCCAGGCGCCGATAGCACACTCTGGTCCAACGGAATCCCTGGTCCACAGAGCAGCAGCGTGACCATTCCTCTACCGCCATCCGGTGGTGGCGGTGGGGGTGTGGGTGGCGGCGGTTTTGTATGCACGCCAGGCCAGGCGCAGGCGTGTGCAAGCAATTCCTGCCCGGCCGGGTATACGGGGCTGGTCGCCACGTCCAGGACTTGCACGGGGTCCGGCACGTGGCCCGCCACGTGTACGCCGACGGTGGCGATGATTGACGCCAACCCGACGGCGTATGGTTGCACGCCAAACGGCGGCACATGCACGCCGGGCGCGACAACAGTCACACAGACTGCCCAGTGCCCGAATGGCTATGAGACAGCGTCCGGCTCACCGAGCTTCACGCAAACCGCGACTCAAACCACGACATGCCCTGGCAACGTCATTACAACTGGCGCTTGGTCGCCTGCGGCGTCGCTGGCATGCCCGGTACCCGTTGGTTCTGGTGGTGTCACAAGTTGCTCTGTTCAATGCCCAGTGCAATGCCGTGTGACTGGCGTCGTTTCCGGGTATCGCACCTGGACACAAGAGTGGGCTGGTGGCGGCGGGTCGGGCTGCCCGGCCGGAGGAACGTCTACCGGGTCAAGTTGTTTGGGGACGAGCTCGGTTTGCCCTACTAGCCTTATGCAGTGCACTGGAACCATGAATTACTCGTACACCAGCACGACAGGCTGCCCTGTGACATCGGGTGGTGGTACAGGATGCACCCTGGCCCAGGTCAATGCGGGTACGTGCACAACCTGCTCGCGCACTTGTGGCAGCACCGAATCCGGCATTGCCACGTGCCGAACCCACAACATCACCGCGACGACGTGCTCGTACTGGAGCTATTCCGGCTCAAGCTGCCCTGCCGGCGCCACGGGTGGCACATGGCGCGCGGGTCTTTGCCCATGATGATGTAAGGAACGTCCTGGTCCGCGGCTCCTTTTAGAGCCGCGGCCTTGTTTGGGCTTGCCAGAACCCGAATGTGTGCTTTATTTGCTTTGACTCACTCTTTCGGTGAAGTCGTTTCAGCAACCACACATCGCAAGGAACCGCATCCATGAATCGTCGTCTACTCGCCGCCGCAATCGCTTCCGCTCTCGCGCTTTCCCTGACTGCCTGCTCAGGTGGTGGCGGTGGTGCCAATGTACGGCCGAGCAATCCGCCGCCGCCCTCGACCACGCCCTCGCCGCCGCCGCCCACGACGGTCTACTCCTACCCGGCCTATAACCACCTGGTGCCGACGGGCGCGCTTACCGCGCAGCAGGCGGGCTACACCGGCAAGGGCGTGAATGTCGGCATTCTCGATTCCGGTGTCGATCCGAATCTGGCCGACATGCAGGGTCGTATCACGTGGTTCCAGGGTTACGGACCGAACAACACGCTGACGACGACGACGCCTAGCGATCCAGTTGGTCACGGCAGCGTTGTGGCCCAAATTCTCGGTGGTTCGGCGGCCGATGGATTCCCTGGCGGTGTCGCCCCTGACTCGAGTCTCTATATCGCACAGGTTTGCGTGCCGAATGGCTCGACGGGCCAGTGCACTGCTTACTCGCGCGCCTATTCGGATATGACGGCGCTGGGTGTGCACTTGTTCAATCAGAGTTTCGGCGCCCTGATCAGCACCTTGGCGTCAGGCGGTGCGCCGGTTGTCGCGCAGGAGATCGATCAGGAATACGCCGGTTACATCGCGCAGAATCTTTTTGTGTGGGCGACTGGCAACGATCCGGCCAACAGCAGCGACATCAATATCGAAGCCGATGCGCCTTATTACTACCCGGCACTGCAGCCTGGCTGGCTGGCCGTGGTCAACGTTCAGGTCAACAGCGCCGGGCAGGTAACCACGCTCGACCCAACTTCTGCTCAGTGCGGCAACGCCGCCGAGTGGTGCATCGCAGCGCCCGGCACCGTCCAGTTTCTGGGCATCCCGAATACGATGTTCTCGGGCGGTGGCGGCAATGGCACGTCGTTCTCGACAGCCATCGTGACCGGCGTGGCGGCGCAGATCTGGCAGGCCTTCCCATGGTTCTCACCGGCCAACCTGACCGACACGATCCTGACCACGGCGACGCCGCTGGGCACGGGTCCGTATCCCAATGCCACCTATGGCTGGGGCGAGGTCAACGCCGCTGCGGCGGTCAACGGCCCCGAGCAGTTCGCCTTCGGCGCGTTCGATGCGGACATCGGTAGCGATTCCAGCACCTTCAGCAATGCCATCGGCGGCGCGGGTTCGCTGGCGCTGACTGGCGGCACCGGCACGCTGACGCTGAGCGGTGCCAACACCTATTCGGGCGGCACCACGGTTGATTCTGGGAACCTCTGGCTGTCCGGCTCGCTGGCCAGCAACGTCACGATCGACGGCGGCAGCTTCGGCGGCCCCGGCACGATCAATGGCAGCGTGACCAACACCGGCGGCACGCTGATCAGCCAGGCCGCCGTGGGTGGCCAGGGCCTGACGATCACCGGCAACTACACAGCCAACAGCGCCAGCACGACCGCGATCGCGCTGGGCAACCCGCTCACCGTGGACGGCAGTGCCAGCCTGGCCGGCATCCTCGAGATCCTCGCGCCGGCCACGACCTACACGCCGACCAGCACCGAGACGCTGATCAACTATGGCAGCGAAACCGGCAGCTTCGGCTCGCAGACGTACGGTGCCGGCGTGTACTGGACGGTGAGCAACCTCAGCTATGGCAGCACGGCGCTGACCGCGACCGTCACCGCCAGCAACGTCGCGCAGGCCTCGGCGCTGTTGCCCGGTGTCGATGCGGTCACGCTGGCCACGGCGCAAGGCGTGCAGGGTGCGTTGCAACAGGCCAACGGCTGGAACGCCGCGCAGCGTGCTGCGCACGCCGGCTTCCTGGCCAACGCCGCGCAGTTCCTGGCGGCGCGCACGGCCTCGCAGGCCAACGCGAGCCTGGCCAGCCTCTCGGGCGAGATTTACGGGACCACCCGGCTGCTGGAAGTACAGCAGGCCCTCGACACCGATCAGACGCTGGCCGATCGCGTCAATGCGCTGGGCGATGGCACGCGGCCGGGCGTGTGGATTCAGGCCACGGGCGGCTCGGGCACTTCGCGGCAGGCCGGCACGGCCACGGCGCACGACAACCTGGGCGGCGTGATGGCGGGTGTGGATGTTCCCGTCGCCCGCCACATCCAGATCGGCGCCGCGCTGAGCCGCAGCCACCTCGATGCGACGCTGGACGGTCTCGCTGGCCGCATCGATGGCGCACTCGACACCGTGGCGGTCTATGGCCGCGCCGGTCACGCGCAGGGTGTCTATCTGTCGGGCCGCGCCAGCGAAGGCCGACTCACCGCCAACATCGAGCGCACGGCGCTGCTGGGCAACTCCCTGCAGAGCCTGGCCAGCAACCGGCGCGACACGATCACGGCGGGCACGCTGGAGCTGGGCGACGCGCTGGGCCACTGGACGCCGTACGCGGATCTGACAGGCATCCGGCTGCACCAGGCGGCGTTCACAGAAGCGGGCGCATCCGGCTTCGGCCTCACCGCGGCGGCGCAGAGCCACACCGCCAGCTACGCCACGCTCGGCCTGCGCTACGGCACGGGCTTCAACTGGGCGTTGGGCCGCAGCAGCCTGTCCGGCTGGCTGGCCTGGCAGCGCGTGCTGTCGGGCGCGAACCTCGGCTTCACGGCGGCTTTCGCCGGCACGCCGACGGCCACGTTCACGGCGCAAGGCCAGGACCTCGCGCGCAACACACTCGAGGGCGGCGTGGACCTCGACACGCGCTTCAACCATACCTGGTCCGGCTTCATTGACCTGGGTCTGGCACGGGCGCGCGGCAGCAACGTCAGCAAGCTCGCCAACGTCGGCCTCGAGGCGCGGTTCTGATGTCCCCGATGGACGCCAGCATAGCTGGCCTTCGCGCAGCGCCTCGTGGCCTGCGCGAAAGGCTCGGGCCGCGCACGACCATTCCCTTCGGGTACGTTGTGGACGGACCGCATGGACATGCTCATGTGTTCACTCTGGCAGATGTCGAGATCTGCATTGCTGCGCTATGTCGCGACAACGGCGACGACCCCGAGGACTACACGGCCACAGAGGTCTTGGCTCGTGCTGCCTGGTCCGCAGAATGCAAGCTAGGCGCTGCGTTGCACATTGAGCGCGGAAAGTGTCTGGCCATGGCCAGCTGTATCGAATGCGGTTGCGACGATTTGCATGCCTGCGCTGAGGGATGTTCTTGGCTTCGAGTGGACCGCAAAACCGGACTTGGGCTGTGCAGCATGTGCACTAGTCGGTTGGCGGATTGGGACGCCGGGAACAGAACGCTGGCATGGAATACCAGTAACTCGGTTTGAGCTTGCCAAGCCCATCGTAATGACAAAAGGAGATTTCGCAATGCAAATGAAGCGCCTGCTGGCGCCGATCATTCCACTAAGGCTCAAGGCGATAGGGTTCAAGGCGATTGAGACGCTGTGCAACACGCGCGGTAATACTGGTGGACTGATCAAACGAATTGACGAAAACCGCGAGCTCTTGGAGGTGTTGCAGCGCGATGCGCCAGCATTTCTTGCAGATCATCCTTGGGTTGTCGGGTGGATCGCTTCGAATGACGCGTTTTTTGTCCAACTGAATGACGTCATTAGATCGCGACGACCCGGTGTCAACCGGGCTTATCCGCGCCCATGGCCGGAATTGTCTACTGGCAGCGATGCTACTTCAGTGGTGGATTGACAGTGGCGCGAGGCGCATGCCGAAGCGTCTTCATGCCTGGCTTACTGGTGCGAAAAAGGAGATTTAGCAATGCAGATGTTGAAGAACTCGAAGCGCCTGCTGGCGCTGGTCATTCCACTGGCGCTCAGCGCCTGCGCCACCATGCAAATGGGGCAGGGTGGAACCGCCGCATCGGGAACGGCCGCCGGCGCCAGCTCAAGCGGCGCCAATTCGCAACTGGTCCACTGTCCAGCCCCGCTGGGCACCTTGGCGATCGCTGAACACCAGCAGGACTCTTGGTACCAGCTGCTGACGACGACCTACGGCTTGCCTGACCCCGCGCCGGTGCTGGACTTGATTGCCCAACAGTCCAACTGTTTCATGATCGTCAACCGCGGTCAGGGCTTCAATGAGTCCATGGAGGAGCGCCATCTCGCGCAGTCCGGCGCATTGCGCCGTGGCTCAAACTTTCACAGGCACCAGATGGTCGCCGCTGACTACACGATGGTGCCGAGCGTGACGTTCTCCAACAACAACGCCGGCGGCGTAGCGGCAGGCGTGCTGGGCGCGTTCGTGCCCTATGTCGGTCTGCTCGCCGGCGGCATGAACGTGAAGGAAGCCAGCACGATCCTGACGCTTGACGACAATCGCTCCGGCATCCAGGTCGCCGCCGCCAGCGGCAGCGCGCGCAACTTCGACTTTGGCGGCTTTGGCGCCCTGTTCGGTGGCGCCATCGGCGGTCTCGGCGGCTACCAGAACACAGCACAAGGCAAGGTGGTCGTGGCGGCCTTCGTGGACAGCTACAACAACATGGTCAAGTCGCTGCAGAACTATCAGGCACAGCACATCGCCGGCGGACCCGGCAAGGGCGGTGCGCTGAAAGTGCAGGGTGGCGGCTGAGGCTTGATCGATGGCCGACATTGGACATGCGCCTTCCACTGCTGATGAATCGCTGCTTCGAAGCGATGCCTCGGCGGCTGGGCAAGAAACGCAACTCAGTCTTCACCCGCGCACGCGTGAACTGGTCGAACGGTTCGCGCGTGCGCTGATGGAGAAACTCGCGAAGGCCGAGTGGAAGTATGGATACAGCGATGGCTGGGCGTCCGATGGCTGGCTTGACGTCTGTCGCGCGGATCTGATCCTGCACGTCGCCAAAGGAGACCCGCTTGATGTTGCGGCCTACTGCGCATTCTTATGGCACCACGGCATCTCGACACAAGCGCCTGGCGCAGCGCCGCCCTATGAGCTGCAGGCATTGCGTGCCTGCACGGAGGATGCATGTCGCACCGCTCTTGGCGATCCACGTACGCAGGGCGAGGCCATCGACTTCGGCGACTTGCACTGCACATCAGCCGCGCACATGTGCAGCGATGACGGCGTGGTCAACTACAGGGTTGTGATCGAGGAAGCCGACCCTTCCTGCGTTGGTTTGCGATCCATCATTTCAGAACATCTCGATGCCGCAGGATTCAGCGGCGTCGAGGTCGTCATTCAGTGGTGAAAGGAGTAGGTCATGCGGAGTATTCAATCAGTCATGGGTGCGATGATTCTGGTGCTTGCACCATTCGTTGCAGCGACAGCACACCCCCTCACGCAGCAGCAGGCCAATTCAGCGGTGCAGCAGGCCAGCCACAAGCTGGCCAAGGTGTTGCGGACCTTCAAAGGCCCTGGCGGGCTGACTGGTGCGGTGATCGAGGGTCCAGACGGAACACGAAACATTGCGTGGGTCACGGCGGATGGCAAGGCGGTCGTGATCCACGGCGAGCTGGTTGGCCTGCAGGGTCAGGACTACACCCAAGGGGCCATGTACGACGAGCGCCTGTTGCTCTCGCCGGCGGTTGCCCTCGAGGCCGCGGCATCGCCGTCGACACACTCGATCCTGATCGGGTCGAATCCGAAGGCGCCCATTGTGACGGCGTTCTTTGACCCGAACTGCATCTTCTGCCATCTGCTTTACAAGGCGATCGATCCTTACGTGACTGCCGGAAAGGTTCGCGTTCGTTTTGTTCTGGTTGGCGTGATCAAGCCTGATTCGCTGGCGCGCGCCACGTCGATGCTGATGGCTCGTGACCCTGCAAAAGCGCTGGCGGTGGATGAAACAAAGTTCAACCGGGCTCATGAGGAAGGCGGCTACCCAATCGATGGGCTGCTAGATCCTGCGCTCACAAATGCGGTGAAAGCGAATGGCAATCTGATGGCCAAAGCGGATGGTCACGGTACACCGACGCTGCTCTATTGCAGTGCCAGCGCGAAGTCTGTCCAGTTGGCATCCGGTCTGCCGCCGGATATGGCCCGTTTCGTCGCGGATGTCGCTTCGGGCTCTTCCGCAGCCTGCAGGTGAATGCTGTGAAACCCATCACGCTGCCATCGTTCGGTGAAGTCTTGATGCCCAACTGGCTGACGGACGCGCCATTGATTCCGGATGGGCTGGTCCTTGGTTACTACCCGGATGACCTGGATGCGGCCTGTAGCCACATCGACTCGATCCTGACAAAGCGCATGCGCTCCACGGGGCGATTGGTGGTGATTGTCAGCGACGATCTTCGGATCGTCGCTGGGGCAGCCACGACACCCGCCATCACGGCCATCCTGAAGAAGTACGGCGCGGCGAACCAGGCAGGTCGCTATTCGCGCGGGCACGACATGGCGTGCCTGCGCGACGACATCGCAATGACGGCCAAGGCCATCATCGACTCACGTAGCTAGGACTCGCGGAAAGGATCGCAGATGGATCATCAACGGCGGTGCGCAGCGAGGTTTCTGGCGATCTTGATCGTGGCCATCTCTGCCGCGCCGTCCTCGCACGCAGCGCAGCCGAGCGTGATCCCGTATCGCGCGTGTTTCGAGAGTGCGGGGCGCTACTACGGGATCAGCCCGGTGCTGCTGGAGGCGATCGCGTTGAAAGAGTCGCGGATGAATCCTCTGGCCATCGATCACGATGCCGATGGGTCGTATGACATCGGGATCATGCAGATCAATTCGAGCCACTTGGCCGAACTGGCGCGCCTCGGGTATCCGCCCCAGGTGCTGTGGACTCCCTGCGCGAACATTGCCGCTGGCGCATGGGTGCTGGCCAACAACATGCGCCGCATGGGCGTGACGTGGAGCGCCGTCGGCGCCTACAACTCCAGCGATCCTCGGATCGGCGCTCGATACGCCTATGGCGTAGCCCGCTATGTGATGGCACTGGAACGCTGAAGGAGAATGGTCATGGATGGAACCGAAGTGCAGTCAAACGCCCAGCGCCCCGCCGGTGCTGCGGAAGCATCCGCCGCGCAAGCGCCAGCAGTTGCTGTTCGCCGGCGGCGCGCGGCTGGTGCCAATCTGAGCCTGCTGCCGCGTATCTTTGAAAGCTTCGTGTGGAACCAGCGCGACAAGGCGCTGGAGCAGGGCAAGGAACTGGCGAAGCAGATCGAGAACACACACCCTGCCGTGGCGCAGAGGCTGATGACGGTGCTCGCGCGCGCGTTGATGCCAGCGAGGTTGCCGCCTACCTTGCCCGAAGGCCTGGTGGAGATGTCCACACCGCGCCATGCGCTTGATGCCGTAACCCTGACCGATCAGGTCCGTTGCCGATGCCGCGACATCATCACCGAACACGCTCGGCAGCATGACCTCGCCGCTTTCGGTCTCACGCCTCGGCACAAGGTGTTGTTTTACGGGCCGACCGGGAACGGCAAGACAATGCTCGCCGAAGCGCTCGCCTGGGAGCTTGGCCTGCCGTTCCTGGTCGTTCGTTATGGCGGGTTGCTCGACAGTTACCTCGGCTCGACCGGCAAGAACCTGGACAAGGTCTTCGCCTACGCTCGCACCGCACCGTGCGTGCTGTTCATCGACGAATTCGATGGCATTGCCATCAAGCGCGGTAGCGGCGAGGACGTCGGCGAGATCCGACGCGTGACCAACCATCTCATGATCGAGATCGAACGTCTTCCGGCCAGCGTCGTGCTGGTTTGTGCCACGAACGCCTACGGCTTGCTGGATGAGGCGATCAAGCGGCGCTTCGACTTTGCCATCGCGATTCCTTCGCCAACCCGTGATCTGCGCCTGCATCGCGCACGCGATGAACTGCGACCCGAGCTTACGCCCGGCCACGATCTGTCGGCCTACGCGGAGCGGATCGCTGATCTCAACCTCGAGAACCTGCACTTCGTCACGGAGCGCTGCCGCGAACTGAGGCGCGACCTGGTGCTCAACGCTGGCGGCGGGATCGACGAACTGGCCTCAGCTCGGCGAGGCGAATCATTCCTGCTTGATGGAGTGTGAAATGGAGAGGTTCTACAAGAACAAAGCGCACCAGCGCGCGTACGAAAATGGATACAAGGCTGCCCAGAGTGATGCGCCGTTCTGTCCGTACGGAACTGACAACAGGTCATCGCTGGACTTCCGTCGTGCATGGATGCGTGGCTACGATGAGGCGTGTGCTGCAACGTGCGAGCGCGTTGGTGATGCCAAGGTGGTGCGCCATGCGTGACGCCCAGCTACTCGATGCGCGTGGCCGTGTGATCGCGCGGCTGATGATCTGCACCAGCCTGTGGGAACGCATCCGCGGCCTGCTCGGCCGACCCGAGCTCGGCCCCGGCGAGGCATTGCTGTTGGACCCCTGCAAGGCGGTTCACACCATAGGGATGCGTTACCCGATCGACATTGTGTTCCTCGATGCCGACAACCGCGTGGTGCGCATCAAGCCGGCGATGAAGCCCCTGCGCAATACCGAATGCCGCCAGGCGCGGCGCGTCATCGAGTTCAAGGCTGGCGAGGCCGCCAGGCTCGGCATCGACGTCGGCTGCACACTGGACTGGATGGATGGATCGCCTGTATGAGCGGCTACTTCTCTGAAGTTGAGCAAGAGATGGCTGCTCGCCGCGCAGAGATCGGGCTGCCGTTCAATGCCGGCGCAATCGCTACATGGATTGCGAATCAACGCGACGTCGTTGCCGAACTCACCGCGGAGCGTGACAGGGCGCAAGAGGTCGCCGACAGTCTGGATGCAAGCGATGAAGTCAGTCACCTCGAGGATGAGAATTTCGAGCTTGCGACCAGCGTCGATACTCTCAAGGCCGTGGTCCAGTGCCTCAAAGAGGCGATCCGCCAAGATCCAGGCTCCCAGCGGTTACTCGCCACTGCGTCCGACATGCTCGATGACATGCCGATACTGGGCGTGTGTGACACAGACCTCGTGCGGGCCTATCTGGAAGGGGCGGTGTGCGTCACTCTCAGCGGCGACATCGTTCCGCTTTCCGTCCAGGAATTTCTGTATTTGAATACTTCGGTAGCGCATCGACGGCGCGTGACGGTCTATCGGAACGTGCTCCACCACCCTGAGCACGGTGCCGCGCCATGGCTGCTCTGTTATTCGCTTGACATGCCGCTGGTGACCGTCGAGCATTGCCACGCTGCCGACCCGGCCTAGCCTTCCGCGGGACATGGCCTTGTGCAAATCGCCCTGCATGGTACTGATGGATTCACGACGCTGAGGCCCCATGACCCCCTGAAATTCGGTTCTACCGAGCCAACGACCTCTCTGAGGCGGTTCCGGTATGACGAAGGCGCTGCGCGTTCCCGACTATCTCGGACACATCCTCAAGGCCATCGAGCGCTACACGGACGACATGGACGAGTTGGCGCTCCTCGGCAACGAACTGGTGCAGGATGCCGTGATCAGCAACATCGAGATCATTGGCGAGGCGTCGAACAACATTCAGCGTGTGGATGCCGAGTTCGCTGCGCTGCACGAGGACATCCCTTGGCTGGTCATGTACACGATGCGCGACCGCGTCTCCCACGGCTACGACAAGGTGGATCTGGAAATCGTCTAGCAGACGATCCAGAGTGATCTGCCAGGCCTCTATGCACAGATTCAGGGCGCGCTGACCAGCTTGCACAACCAGAATCCCGAATGGGATGGAACCATGAACCACGTAAACGACGCCGCCTGATAGGCATTCTACCCCGCCGCATGGAAAGATCAGCCGCCATGAATTTCGATTGCACGACGCGTAACGATATTGCGTTCCAAGCAGCCGCTGTACGCGGCCCTCGGCAACCTCCGCACGTCAGCGTGCAGGGGCTGCTTCCCCCGCCAGCGGGCTTCGCGTTCGTACTAACGCTGACCTACGAGCAGGCGCTTGCCATGCGCGAGGCATTGGAAGGTGCGATCGACCTTATCGAGGCCGAGGTGGCCGAAGCGGAACGATCGATGCACCACTGACCGTGTAAGTCAGCCGGAACTCAAAGGGGACAGATCAACGATGGACGAAGCAAACAGTGGCGCGGCGTGGCGCCGCCGAGGCCAGCGTGCCGCAGAGAAGGTAGGGTTCGCCCTCCCCGCAGGCATCACGATGAAACGCGGGCCGGCGTCTGAGGGCACGGCTTTCTACTTTCGCCATCAGGAACTCGGTGAGTTGGGACGCGCACGTGTGATCCACGACGGGCGTGGCCACAGCCGCTTCGTGGGTGAAGTGGCGGGCGATGAAGCAGATCCGCAGACCGCCAAGCGAGCTGAACTGCTTGCCCCTCTCATCGAGCGGCTTCATCACGTGCTGGACGAGGCAGCAGGTGTAGCCCACGTGCCAGCTCCCCCGTTGCCCACGCCCAGAACGATGACGTCGGAGTCGAGTGGGAGGCTGCCTATCAAGCTCATGCAGTGCGAGCGTTGTGGGAAACCTGTGGCCCGGTTGATCTTCGCGCCGACAGGAACGCATGGCCGCGGCGAGTTCGAGGATGTGGCACGCATGACGTTCGCCCTTTGCACCGAGCAGCCTTTGCCAACGTGGATCGTTGGGCCGGGAAATCCCGTGGACATATTGACGGCCGCCGACCCGATGGAGATTCGCTCGATGGTCATGCCGATCTGGCCAGAGCATGGTGCGCTATTCGAAAGTTCGCCGTCTCAGTTCAACTGCACCATCCGAGCGCTGCAAGACAGCCACTGCGGCCAGCCGCCGAAGGCCATCGTAATTCGTGCCTTCGCCTCGGCGATTTCACCTACTCGGGGGGAAAGGTGATGCTGGAAGTTTGCTCCAGAGCCCGGAGTGTCGATTGCATTCGTTGGTGCTGATTGCGCCTACAAGAATCTGCACTGATGTTTTCAGACAATAAAGTCCGACCAATTCAAACTGCCAATTGCATGATTCTTGGTCATGTGTCATCGATCATCGAGGTTCAACCGTTTGGGGGATGGCATCGGCTGACTTCTCGCTCCGCCTTGCGGCGTCGCCCTTTCGGGCACGAGGCGAGATCGCCCCGGGTATGACGCACCTGCCTTCCCGCTTATGCCTGTCGGATATACGCCACGTCGTCTGTGCAAGTACCGGGCTTTGGCCTTTCTTGCTGCCTCACCCCAACGTGTCGCCTCGTATCCGCTTCCTGTTCGTCAGGCCAGCGTTTTGCTTCCGGCTTCCTCCAGACGCCCGGTCACCCGAAGCGCCCTTGCCTTCCGCTAACCCTTCCCCTTGCCGGGTGGGTAGATGACTCTCACCTCCAAGCAGGTGCGCCCTGCCGGGCACACAAAACAAAACCCCACGCGCATGAACGCGCGTGGGGTTTGAATTGACAGGAATATCTCTGACCTGCCGACCTGTTCCCTACAGAGTCGGCTTGCTGCCAAAGTAGCGGGTCAGCTCGGAGAGCCGCATTAGCCGCGCCCCATCCGACTGCGCTTGTTGAACGATGCGTGCGGTTGCGTCGTCGTGAGGGTTCTTGCCCTCGATCACGACTGTGTCGTCGCAGAACTCGGCGAAGGTGAGACCTTCTTTCGCTTTGCTCAACGCCATCATGCGCGCGTCGACAACGACGGTAGAATCCGGTGATGGATACTTCGCCAGCAACTTGGCGAGTTGATCGCGAGTAACGATCTGCTCGTTGAGCATCTCGATCAGCTGCTCGCTTGCGAATGCCGGCGTGCACTCGAAAGCGTCCATGACGGCATCCTCGGCCTCCATGTCAATCAGCGTCTTGAAGTCGCTTGGGCTGCACGGACCATCGACTGGATACTTGAAGCGAACGAAGTAATCCGCATCACCATCATCACGATCGGCATCCTTCTGTTCATTGACCGCGACCGCATAGCCATGGATGTTACCGATGGCCAGGCGATTTTGCGTCGAACGATACCCAGGCCACTCGGTCTCGAAGGCCTTGTGCGACATGGCGTTCTTGATCAGCTGAAAGCATGAATCTTTCGCAGCGAACACGAATATCCGAGTGCCGTTGCCGTTGTCGTTCGTGTCGATATTCCTCGGTGCTGACGAGAACGTGATGAGCTGTAGCAGGTCGAGCATGTTCACCGCGCTCTGTTTCTGAAACTCTTCCCGGCTTGCTGATGCACCCATGATG
The DNA here is from genome assembly GCF_002077135.1 of Metallibacterium scheffleri. NCBI lineage: Bacteria > Pseudomonadati > Pseudomonadota > Gammaproteobacteria > Lysobacterales > Rhodanobacteraceae > Metallibacterium > Metallibacterium scheffleri. The sequence goes on from NZ_LDOS01000005.1 coordinate 240,761, forward strand.
GGTCTCCTCTGAAATCCCGGAAACGCTCCGGGTTGCGGTTTGCGCGTGTCGCGCTCACTGCGGCAGGGTCATGCCCTTGCCTGGTTCCACGCGCGAACGAAGGACCAGGCAAAAGCACGGCGAGTCGGCCCTGGGAATCCCCAGGGCCGGTCGCGCGTCTTGATAGGCTGATGATGCCTCAATCTTCGTTGGCAAGAAGCACCGTAAACACGGGTTCGCCACGATCGCCAGGACCAATCATGAGCTTGCATTGGACTTGGTGCGCGTCGAAGAACACGATGCTGTCGTTGCTCTTGCCAGCACGCCGTATGGCGACCAGTGCGTTCAGGAGCATCTGCTGGATCCGCTCGAGACGCATGTCGGGTGATGCCAGATCGCCGTGACTGCCGTCGATGACTTCTGTCGAAACGCCATGTGTCATGGCGGTGTGCGCGTGGAATCCGACCTTGGATGCTGGCGCTGTGATGTCGATCAGTACGCCATCGTTGAGCGCATCTTCGCGCGAGTAGGTATAGACCAAATCCGTATCTTTGAACATGATCGCGGACCTCACAGGAGACCGTTTTCAGCGAAACTGTAAGCCGTTTCGCCGACAACGATATGTTCGATGACTCGAATGTCGAACAGCTCGAGCGCATGCTTGATCTGCATGGTCAGCACCTTGTCGCACGCGCTCGGCGTGGTGTCACCGGAGGGGTGCTGGTGGTAGAGAACGACAGCGGCCGCATTGTGCTTGATGCATTCGGCAACGACTTCACGTGGATAGACCGATGCACCGCCAATCGTTCCGCGGAACATATCCTGGTGCGCGATGATTCGGTGCCTCTGGTCGAGGTAGATGACCCCGAACACTTCGTATGGTGTGGATCCAAGATGGGCCTTGAGCCAGTCTTTGGCGCCTTGCGGGTGCAGCATCGAACCGTGGCGCATGTAGCGCTTGGCCAGAATCGCATCGGCCTTGGCCAGTATGGCTTCTTCGTCTGCACGATTGGATGATTCCGCATCCGGCGTGTAGGCGGGCGCAGACTCGCTTTGAATCATGGCGGGCTTCGTCATGATGATGTCTCCAAGAAATCCGGGAACCGCTCCCGGTGGCGGCGGACGCGATGCGCGTCAACACCGTGCGGACGTCCATGCCCTGACCCTGATGCTGGCGTGCCAGCGCCAGGGTCAATGCACGGAGGAACAGGGCAGGGTGAAGGCGATCTCCGCCTCACCCTGACCTGCTGCCTCAATCAGGCCGGTTGGCCTTGGTAGTGATGCATGAACGCGATGCGCAACACTTCCGGGTTGCATCCCGCCTTCAACGCGGCGCGCTCGTACATCTCGATGATCGGGACGGTTTCACCCTTGTCCATCTGCTCGATGTAGGCCGATAGCGCTTGGAGTGGCGTGCGCTGGGCTTCATCCGCCTCGCTGACCGTGTTCTCGCCCGAGATCGCGTTGATGTAGCCGTGACCGGACTCGAGATCAAATGGCGTGATGTGGCGGAAACCGCATGCTTCGCAATCCATCTCGGGCATGCCATCGTACTCATCCATCCACGTCTCTCCACACCGCGGGCACTTGTAGCAGTTGATGTAGATGACGCTCATGACCAGATCTCCGGCGTGGGGACGAACAGGGTCCAGTCTCCGAAGTAGGTTTCGGAGGCGGGCACGTGAACCATGTCATCGACATAGCGCGCCTCGAGCACCATGCCGGCGTCGTCCCAGACGTGCCAGCCTGTAAGCGCCTGCGCGTGCTGGAACGCCTCACGGCTGATGAAAGTCACCTTGACGTGATAGCGCAGCGTGCTGCCTGCGGCACGCACGCCCTGGATCGCCATTTCGATGTCTTCGTCTTCGCCGGCACGCTGCTTGCGGCCGTGCGTCAGCCCGATGCAGAGACCGAGCGCGAGACGTTCGGCGATGCGCTCGATCTGCGTGACTTGTGGCCGAACAGCGCTGTCGGGAGGCGTATTCTGCTCGACGAATCGAGCCTTGCTTAGGAAGCTCATGGTGTTCTCCGATAGGGAGTGCACCAGCCCCTCGCGGGGTTGTATGCACCCCGTGTTGGTTGTTGAAGGACTCGCCGGCTCAGGCGGCCAAGGACTCGATGAGATCCTTGCTCGGGATGTAACGGCGGTGGCGACTGGACCAGTGCGCGAGGTACTTCACATCGGCCGCCGACCACTGGCCGTTGGCATAGGTGTAGATGTACTCGACGCCGAGGCCAAGCGCATGCCTGGCCAGATGATCGGATCGACTGACCTCTTGCGGCCTGACGACGTACCACGGCTCGTTTTCGTCGCGATGGTATGCAACGCACTCGGCAGGAGAATCGCCGAGCGACGACAGATCGCCGAGCGCGATCAGGGCCTCGACTTGCTGCGGCGGCATGTAGTGCTGGCGAAGCATTTCGAGTGCATGGGCGCCCTGCATGTGGACGTAGATGGTGATGAAGCCACCGTGCGGTTGCCGCACGGCGATGATGGCTCTTGTGGACATGAGATGAACTCTCTGAAAGTCCGGGATCGCCCCGGTAGCGTCGATGCGCGCATGCGCACGAAGTCACCTTTGAGATGCGCCCTGAGTCAAGGCGCACGTCGAAAGTGCCTTCGAGATTTCCAGAGGGTAAGGAAAGACCGCCGGCGTGATGGCGGCGTTCGCAACGATGCGTCTTGAAGACGCAACTGGATCAGAAACACGCCAATCGTGGGCGGCTCACGGCCTTGCGGCATGGGCAGATTAAGCCCGTCGAGCTTGCACTGTCAATGGTGATGCTCGTACGTGGATCTTGCAGTACACGGTGTTCGAATGCTACTTTGAACATGGGGCAGTGACAGGGAAGCTGTAATTTGCGGCCAAATTTCATCTAATGCATTGTTCCTATGAATGTTCTGGACAGTACGATGAAATTGTCCGAAGCTGCCGATTCGGCAGCCCCGCACCTCTCAGCCTCCCTGCCGCCTGGATATGGACATGAAGCGGACGTGGAGCGAGCCCGAGCTGGAAGAATTTTGGACGTTGTCCCCCGAAGAGCTGGTACTTGTCACGGACAAGCCAACCCCGCGCCGCCTTGGCTTGGCGATGCAGCTCAAGTTCCTGCAAGTCGACGGCCAGTTTCCGGGTAGTCGTCACGATGTTCCTGCAGCCGTGGTACGGCATCTTGCCGATCAGCTCGATGTTCACCCGAAGCATGTCGCCAACTATGGCATGGGGGGCCGGTCAGCTCAGCGTGATCGAGTGGCTATCCGTCAGTTTCTCAACTACCGCGAGGCCAACGATTCCGACAACCGCCGTCTGGTGACGTGGCTTTGCGACGACATCCTCCCTCGCGCTCCGGACACGCAGTATTTGGACGATCTGGCCATCGGCTGGTTGAAAGAGCAGCGTGTCGAGGCACCTGTAGCCGCCTATCGCCAGCGACTGATCCGTTCGGCGATCAGCCGCTTTGAAGACCAGTTGTATGAAACGATCGTGTCCCGCCTGTCTGAAGCCTCCAAGCAACAAATGAATCGGCTGCTTGAAGTCGATGCTGAGGTGATCAACCTCCCCGGCACCGAGGAAACACGCCGAGCGGCGACATTAAACGATCTGAAATCTGATCCGCGCCGGCCAAGCCTTGATAGCATGTTCGACGAGGTCGCCAAGCTCCAACGCATCGACCAACTGCAGTTGCCGCCGGATCTCCTAGCAGGCGTTGCTCCCCGTCTCGTGGATCAGTATCGCCGACGTGTCGCCACGGAGCCGCCGAACGAATTGCGTAAGCGTGTGGATGGCACACGGCATGCCCTGCTGGCCATCTACTGTTGGCAACGCCGGCGCGAAATCCTCGACGGGCTGGTCGAGTTGTTGATTCATACGGTCCACCGCATCAGTGCCACGGCGGAACAGCGCGTCGAGAAGCAGATGTTCGATGATTTCCGCCGCGTGCGCAGCAAGAACGCCGTCCTGTTCAAGCTGGCCGAAGCGGCGGTTGATCATCCCCAAGGTGTCGTACAGGAGGTGCTCTACCCCGTGGTCGGTGAGCAAACCTTGCGCGACCTGGTCAAGGAATTCAAGTCGAGCGGTCCGATGTTCAAGACAGTCGTGCACACCGTCATGCGCGCCTCGTACAGCAATCACTATCGCCGGATGCTGCCGCTCCTGCTCGATGCGCTGCCGTTTCGCTGCAATAACGACGCGTACCGCCCGATCATGGCGGCATTGAAGTTGTTGCAGTCCTCGCGCGGCCAGCGCTTCCAATATTTCAAGGCGGACGATTCCCTTCCGATCGAAGGCGTGATCCGGCCGAAGTGGATGGAGATCGTCATCGAAAAGGATACGGCTGGTGAATCTCGCGTCAACCGCATCAACTACGAGATCTGCGTACTGCAATCATTGCGTGAAGCGCTGCGCAGTAAAGAGATCTGGGTGGACGGTGCCGACCGTTTCAGGAACCCTGACGAGGATCTACCGAGCGATTTCCGGGAAAACCGCGACGCCTACTATGCCGCGCTGAAACTCACCACTGATGCGGCACCGCTGGTGGACTCCCTCAAACGGGCGATGACCGAAGGTTTATCCATGCTCAACGACGGCATGCCTGGCAATGAAAAGGTTCGCATCCTGCAGCGCGGCCCCCATCGCCTGAGTGTTACGCCCCTGGATGCGCAACTCGAGCCGGTCAACCTGACCGCGCTCAAGGAGGAGGTTGCAGCACGATGGGCATCGACAGGCCTGCTCGACGTCCTCAAGGAAACCGAGATTCGCATTGGCTTCACTGAAGCCTTTCAGACGGCGGCATCCCGCGAGACGTTGGATCGTGCCGAACTGCAACGGCGCTTGCTGCTATGCCTGTACGGCTTGGGCACGAATGCTGGGTTGAAACGCGTGCTCGCCGGCGACACCCAGATCACCTACAAGGAGTTGCTGTACACACGGCGCCGTTTCATTGAGAAGGCGTCCATGCGTAACGCCATTGTCCGTGTCGTCAACGCAATCTTTGCCGTACGCCAAGTGGACCTTTGGGGCGAAGGCACCACAGCGTGCGCCTCCGATTCCAAGAAGTTCGGTGCCTGGGATCAGAATCTCATGACGGAGTGGCACATCCGCTACGGCGGGCGTGGCGTGATGATCTACTGGCACGTCGAAAAGAAGTCGGTGTGCATTCACTCGCAGCTCAAGCGGTGCTCGTCGTCGGAGGTGGCCGCCATGATGGAGGGCGTCCTGCGACACTGCACCGACATGACGGTCGAGAAGAACTACGTCGATACCCATGGCCAGAGCGAGGTGGCCTTCGCTTTCAGCTACCTGCTCGGATTCAAGCTGCTTCCCCGGCTGAAGTCGATCAACAAGCAGAAACTGTACGTTCCCGAAGCCGGCAGCGCCGCCCAATACACTGCACTGCAGCCGATCCTGACACGCCCGATCAACTGGGATCTGATCACGCAACAGTACGATGAGATGGTGAAGTACGCCACCGCGTTGCGAGTGGGCACGGCCGACTCTGAATCCATCCTGCGCCGGTTCACGCGCACCAACGCCCAACATCCGACCTATGCGGCCCTGGCGGAGCTGGGGCGCGCGGTGAAAACGATCTTTCTCTGCCAGTACCTGCATTCGGAGGCGTTGCGACGGGAGATCCACGAAGGCCTGAACGTCGTGGAAAACTGGAACAGCGCCAATGGCTTCATCTTCTATGGCAAGAGCGGCGAAGTCGCTACCAATCGCCTGGAGGATCAGGAGATCTCCGTGCTGGCGCTCCATCTGTTGCAACTGAGTCTGGTTTACGTCAACACCCTGATGATCCAACGGGTACTGGCCGAGCGATCATGGCGACGACGCCTGACCCCCGAGGATCGGCGAGGCCTGACACCGCTGTTCTACCTGCATATCAACCCGTATGGGCGGTTCGATCTGGACATGAACACGCGATCGGAGATCGAGGAGACGCTGGCCGCCTGAACCGTTATGGTCACATGGATAGGTGGCCAGGAGCTGGGGGAAGTGACAGCAGCGGACCGCTCGCCGCGAGGCCTGATTCGATCCTTGCGCGCGCGAACGGATCGCCGCCATCAATGTAACGCATGGCCGAATGCACGTCTTTCCAACCGACGTATTCCATCAGCGCTCGGACGTCCCAGCCATTCGTGTTGGCCCAGCCGGCGAAGCCTCTTCGCAACGAATGGCTGCTGTAATCGTCGGGCGTCGGCAGTCCGGCATGGGTAAACAAACGCCGCAGTAAAGCGATCAAACTGTTGGGGTGCAAGGGCACCACCGCGATACGTCCCCAGCGATCGACGCGGCGAAACAGCGGCCCCTCCACGAGGCCGGCCGCGGCAATCCACGCCGCCGTGGCAGTAACCGGGCACCACCGTGACAGGGCTGGTACCGGATAAGTTCGTCCAACATTTTGACGATCACTCTTGCTCTGCGCCAGGAAGCAGGTCATGCCTTCACCGGGTACCAGGTGCAGGTGCTCGACCTGGACCCGTAGCAGTTCATCGCCTCGAAAGCCCCGCCAGAACCCCAGCAGCACCAACGCGCGATCTCGCGTGTGTCGCAACACGGCGGGCTGATCGCCACGATTGCGCGCCGTGGTGATTGCGGTATCCAACCAGTCCGACACTTGACCCAAATGGGCGAGCTGCAACGGTGTGGCGCGTTTCTCGATGCTCGGATGCAATGCCTGAATACCCTTGAGCGCCATGCGCACGATCGGTGCGCGCGTGGGGTCGGCGAAGCCGTGGTCGCGGTGCCAGAGCGCCAAGGCAGCGATCCGGTGCCTCAACGTGTTGACCGACAACTGATCGGCGTACTCGGCAAGGTACCTGGCGATTTGATCGGCGGTCGACGGCAGGTGCCCGCCGGCCTCGATTTCGAAATGCCGGATCGCGCCTTCGTAGCTGCGGCGGGTATTGGTGCGGGTGGCCGCGTCGAGATACTGGTCGAGCTTCGTCATGCGATGTTTTTTACCTCCAGCGATTCTTGGCCCCTACCGCACCATTGCCGAATCACCTCCCAGAGGTTGTTTCTACATGGGGTGATCGCATTCGAGCAGTCGGCCAGCAGCCATGACTGCCTGCATTGAGCGCAGCGCGCGGTGATCATGCCACCAACATGGGTACCCCCGATCTGCGCTTCATCTCACCCTGCCACCGGCATGGAAGGTTGATCTGATCCTTGAATGCGCGGTTGTCCATCAGCCGTGCTCCGCGGAGTACGTTCTCGACATCGATCACGGCAGCGTCCACCACCACGCCGACTGCCACGATGAGACCGCCGAGCTGTAACCGCGACTGAGAGATCAAGGCGGTTCGCAGCGCGGACCTGCCGGATGCCGGAGACACGTAGGCCAAACCGCACCATGTGCCGCAGACTTCAGTGTCCGTGACGGTGATGCGAGTCTGGATAATGCGGATGGCTGTGGATGATCTGTTCGTGCACGTGTGGATGGGTGTGCGGCTCCTGACCATCCCACGGGAAGTCGTGTGCGTGGAAATGATGGACGTCATGGCGGTGACGGTGGTTGTGCGCCAACACCGCGTGCTCATGTTCGTGTACGTGCCGCTCGCTCACGTGCAGCCATACGCCGATGGCCATCAATGCACCCGCCAGCAGAAAGGCGAGGCTGCCGTGTTCAGTGAAGAGTGCCATCGCGAGCGCGGCACCCAGGAAAGGTGCGGTGGAAAAGTAGGCGCTGGTTCGCGCCGTACCCAGATGACGCAAGGCCAGCACGAACAGGACCAGGCTCAGGCCGTAGCCGATGAACCCGAGCGCCCCGGCGGCCAGCACGGGCAGCAGGTGGGGGAAGCGATAACCCAAGGCAAGCGCGATGGCGATGTTGATCGTGCCCGCAACGCCCCCCTTGATCGCCGCGATTTGCACCGGGTCGCTGCCGGCCACTGCGCGGGTCAGGTTGTTGTCCAGCGCCCAGCACAGGCAGGCGCCAGCGATCGCCAAGGCGCCCCAAGGCACGCTGACCCCGCTCCGGCGCTGCCACGACAGCAACACCGCACCCGCAACAATCGCCAGCATGCCCAGCGCCACGCGCCGATCCACGTTCTCGCGAAACACCGCCCATGCCAGCACGGCGGTGAGCACGCTTTCCAGGTTGAGCAACAAGGCTGCGGTCGAGGCCGTCGTGCGCGCAAGACCCAGCATCATCAGCACGGGACCGAGCACGCCGCCGAACAGCACGGCGCCTGCCAGCCAAGGCGCATCGCGGCGCGTCAGCGAAGACTCGGCGGCAGAATGTCTGAGCCCGCGACGCAGCGCCATCCATGCCAACAGGCCGATGCCCGAACCGGCATAGAGCACGCCGGCCAGCAGCAGCGGTGACATGCTGCCGAGCAGCAGCTTTGCCAGCGGTGTGCTGATGCCGAACAGCGCGGCGGCCGCGAGTGCCTGGACAATGCCTTGCGGAAACGGTCTCATGGGATGCACGTGATTGGGTGGCGCTACTTGGCATATACACCAACTGGGCAATTCCTTGTTCCACTGCCACATGCCGAGGCGGGCTACCCGGCAGCGATTTCCACCCACACCCTTTCGCTCCGCTCCCGGCGGTCACCCATGCTCCCCGGCCACCTCATTTCCCACACCCTGGCTGTGGCGCGATGAGGCGCTGAGTCTGGCGATTGCCCCTGCCGGTCAGGGTCGGGCTGTCCGACTCGCCAGCGTGATCGAGGGCAGCGACACTGGCCTCACAACTCAAGATCAGCGAGGAAAGCGCGGCCCACCTTATGGCGCAGCTCGCCAAAAAGGGCAAGGTGCACTTGAGCGCTCGAGCATCGGTGGCCACCCGTCGCACTCGTGCTTCAGCGCGCAGCGCAGGCTGTTCAACCCGTCAAAGGCGCCTTGCGCAGACGCAGCGCGTTGCTGACCACCGACACCGAACTCAGGCTCATCGCCGCCGCGGCCAGCGCCGGCGACAGCAGAACGCCGAAGAACGGGTACAGGATCCCGGCCGCGACCGGAATGCCGATGCTGTTGTAGACGAAGGCGAAGAACAGGTTCTGGCGGATGTTGCGTACGGTGGCGCGCGACAGGGCCCGCGCGCGCAGGATCGCGGTCAGCTCGCCCTTGACCAGGGTCACCTGCGCGCTCTCCATGGCGATGTCGGTACCGCTGCCCATGGCGATGCCGACGTCGGCCGCGGCCAGCGCCGGCGCGTCGTTGATGCCGTCGCCGGCCATCGCCACGCGCCGGCCTTCGGCCCTGAGAGCGACGATCACCGCGGCCTTGTCGGCCGGCGACACCTCGGCATGCACCGCGTCGATGCCCAGCGTTTTCGCCACCGCCTGCGCGGTGGTGGCGTGGTCGCCGGTCAGCATGACGATGCGCAGGCCGATTGCGTGCAGGCGGCGGATCGCCTCGGGCGTGGTCGGCTTGATGCGGTCGGCGACCGCGACCAGCGCGGCCAGCGCACCATCCGCGGCGAGGAACATCACCGTGGCGCCTTCGCCGCGCAAGGCCTCGGCGCGTGCGCGCGCCGCGGCGTCCACGCCGACGCCCAGCTCGTCCATCAGCGCGAGGTTGCCCAGCGCGGCGGCGCGGTCGCCGACGCGCGCGCGCACGCCGCGACCGGTCAGCGCCGCGAAGTCGCGGACCTCGACGACGGTCAGTTTCTCCTGCTCGGCGGCGCTGACGATGGCGCGCGCCAGCGGATGCTCGCTGGAGCGCTCCAGCGCCGCGGCCAGCGCCAGCGCCTCGGCGCGATCGAAGGCACCAAAGGCGATCACTTCGCGCAGTGTCGGCTTGCCCTCGGTCAGCGTGCCGGTCTTGTCCACCACCAGGGTGTCGACCTCGCGCAGTGCCTCGATCGCAGCGGCGTCACGGAACAGCACGCCGGCCTGCGCGCCGCGCCCGGTCGCGACCATGATCGAGATCGGCGTGGCCAGCCCCAGCGCACAGGGGCAGGCGATGATCAGCACGGCGACCGCGGCGATCAGCGCATTGGCGTAACGCGGATCGGGGCCAAACGCCGCCCAGGCGACGAAGGCCAGCACGGCCACCGCCACCACCACCGGCACGAACCAGGCGGCGACGCGGTCGGCCACGCGCTGCAGCGGCGCCTTGCTGCGCTGCGCCTGCGCGACCAGGTTGACGATCTGCGCCAGCAGGGTATCGGCGCCGACCTTGTCCGCGCGCAACAGCAGCGTGCCGGTCTGATTGAGTGTGGCGCCGGTGACGCGATCGCCGGTGTGCTTGTCCACCGGCAGCGGCTCGCCGGTCAGCATCGACTCGTCGACGCTGCTGGCGCCTTCCAACATCACGCCGTCGACGGGAATCTTCTCGCCGGGACGCACGCGCAGGGTGTCGCCCACGCGCACCTCCGCCAGCGGCACGTCGGCCTCGCGGCCGTCGGCAGCGACGCGATGCGCGGTCGTCGGCGCCAGACCCAGCAGGGCCTTCAGCGCCGCGCCGGTGCGGCGGCGTGCGCGCAGCTCGAGGAAATCGCCCAGCAGCACCAGGGTGACGATCACCGCCGCGGCCTCGAAGTACACCGCGACGCGGCCATCGGCGCCGCGAAATGCCGGCGGAAACAGTCCGGGCGCGGCGAACGCGATCACGCTGTAGGTCCATGCTACGCCGGTGCCCAGCGCGATCAGGGTGTACATGTTGGGCGACCACGGCCGCAGTGATCTCCAGCCGCGCGCGAAGAAGCTGGCGCCGCCCCAAAGCACGACGATGCTGCCCAGCAGCGCCTCGGTCCACGCGGCGAGCGCGTCCCACGGCGCCGGCAGATGCACACCGAACAGATGCGGGCCCATCGCCACCGCGAACACCGGCAGGGTCAACGCGACGCAGATCCAGAAACGCCGCACGAGATGCGCCAGCTCGCCGCCGTCATCCGTATCCAGCGTCGGCAGCAGCGGCTCCAGCGCCATGCCGCACTTGGGACAGCTGCCGGGATGGTCCTGGCGGATCTCCGGATGCATCGGGCAGGTCCAGATCGAGCCAGCCGGCTCGGCCGTTGCCGGCGCGGCTTCCGCGGGCCGCAGGTACTTCGCGGGATCGGCGTCGAACTTGTCCTTGCAGCGCGGATTGCAGAAAAAGTACGTCGCGCCGGCGTGCTCGCTGCGGTGCTTCGCGGTGGCCGGATCGACGCGCATGCCGCAGACCGGATCGATCGCCGTTTTCGTATCGACCACGGTCGCACCATGGGCGTGATCGCCGTGCGTGTGGCCCGCGTGCGGATCGTCCGCCGCGTGGCGATCACCACCCGCGCAGCAGGACGCGCCAATGGGCGGTGCGGGTTCGACGCTGGTTTGTGCGCCGCCGCTGCATGACACATCCGCGGCAGACGCCGCAGAGACATCCGTCTTGGAACCAGCACAATATCTGCCAGGCGTCGGAGCCTGCGCGTCATGCCCGCTGGTGTCATGTGCCCCGTCAGGGTCGGCATGCGAATGCTCGTGGCGATGTTCGTGGGTATTCATCACGTCTCCTCGTGGCTCAGTGCGGCCAGGATCGGGCAGCTTTCCAGCGCGCCATGACCCGGGCAGGTATCGATCAGGTGCTTGAGGCCGCGCTGCACGCGCTTGAGTTCGCGGATGCGCCGATCGATCTCGGCCAGGCGCGTCTCGGCGCGCTGCTTGACGCCACGCACGCCGCGTGCGCGATCGGCCGACAACGCCAGCAGTTCGCGAATCTCAGGCAGGGTGAAGCCCAGCTCCTTGGCGCGACGGATGAAGCGCAGCCGTGCCACCGCGTCAAGCGTGTAGTCGCGATAGCCCGACAGGCGCCGCTCGGGCTCGGGCAGCAGACCCTCGCACTCGTAAAACCGAATGGTGTCAATGCCGACGCCAGCGGCGCTCGCGACACGGCCAATGGTCAGATGCGGGGTTTCCACGGTGGCTTGAAGAAGGGTGTTCATGTGGCAAGCCTAAACCCTTGAGTAGGGTCCGGAGTCAAGCATCTGCGCCCAAGTGCCGCATTTGCCCCCGGCACGGGCACGGATCGCAATCGGCCCGCGCCCGTCATGGCGACGCCGCGTGCGACGCCCGCATTGACGTCACCTCCGGCTCCGCGCCCAGCGGCCGCCCGGCGCGCAGGCGGCGACGCTCGAGCAGCCGGTAGCCCACCGGGATCACCAGCATCGACAGCAGCGGCGCGGTGATCATGCCGCCGACCATCGGTGCGGCGATGCTGCGCATCACCTCCGAGCCGGCGCCGTGGCCGAACATGATCGGCATCAGGCCAGCCAGGATCACCACCGCGGTCATGGCGATCGGCCGCACCCGCAGCACCGCGCCGGCGTCGATCGCTTCATCCAGCGCCAACTCATCGGCGCCGCCGGCCTCCACCCGTTGCCGCCACGCGTTGCGCAGATACAGCAACATCACCACGCCCAGCTCGGAGGTCACACCCGCCAGCGCGATGAACCCGACCATGGTCGCCACCGACACCGGGTGCCCGAGCAGCCACACCAGCCAGATGCCGCCGACTAACGCGAAAGGCAGCGTCAGCATGATCAGCAAGGCCTCCGGCACGCGCCGGAACACGCTCCAGATCAGCACGAAAATGATCAGCAGCGTCAGCGGCACGATGGTCTTCAGCCGCTGCACGGCGCGCTCGAGGAAAGCGTACTGGCCGGCCCACTCCAGCGTGTAGCCCGGTGGCAACACGACCTGCCGGTGGATCGCATCCTGCAGGCGCGCCACCACGCCACCCAGGTTGCTGCTCGAGTTATCGATGTAGACGTAGTTGGCCAGTTGTCCATCCTCGCTGGTCAGCATCGAGGGGCCGCCGATCACGGACACCGTCGCCACCGCCTCCAGCGGCAATTGCGCGCCATCGGGCGCGACGATCAGCAGGTGGCGCAGCGCCGAGTCGCTCTGCCGCTGCGCACGCGGATAGCGCAGCACGATCGGAAAGCGCTCGCGACCCTGCACGGTCTCGCCGATGGGATCGCCGCCGACCGCGGTGGCGATGATCGCCTGCAGGTCGGCCTGGGTCAGGCCGTAGCGCGCCGCCGCGTCGGGGCGGATGCGCACATCGAAGTAACGTCCGCCGTTGCTCTGATCGGCGGCGGCCGAACCGACCCCGCGCACGCGCTGCGCGACGCGCACGATCGCGTTCGAGAGACGCTGCAGCACGGCGGGGTCCGGGCCCAGCACCTTGATGCCGATCGGGCTCTTGATGCCGGTCGACTGCATCGACACGCGGTTAGCGATCGGCGGCACGAACAGCGGCGTCAGTCCGGGGATGCCGCGTACCGCCTGTTGCAGCCGGTCCTGCACCTTGGCCATGGTCATGCCCGGCGGCCACTGGCTGCGCGGCTTGAAGGTGATGGTGGTCTCGAACATGTTGATCGGCGCGGGATCGGTGGCGGTGTGCGCACGGCCGGCCTTGCCGAACACCGTCGCCACCTCGGGCACGGTCTTCAGCAGGCGATCGGTCTGCTGCAGCAGTTGCGCGGCCTTGCCGTAAGACAGTCCCGGCAGCGCGGTCGGCATGTACAGCAGGGTGCCCTCGTTGAGCGGCGGCATGAACTCGCTGCCGAGGTGCAGCAGCGGCCAGGCGCTGGCCGCCAGTACCAGCGCCACGCCCAGCAGCACCGCCCAGGAGCGCCGCAAGGCGCCGTGCAGCAGCGGCCGGTAGCCGCGGATCAGTGCACGGTTGAGCGGATTCTCGCCCTCGGGACGGATACGGCCGCGGATCAGATAGCCCATCAGTACCGGGACCAGCGTCACCGCCAGCGCGGCGGCGGCGGCCATCGCGTAGGTCTTGGTGAAGGCCAGCGGCGAGAACAGCCGGCCTTCCTGCCCCTGCAGCGCGAATACCGGCACGAAGGACAGTGCGATCACCAGCAGGCTGACGAACAGCGCCGGCCCCACCTCGGCGGCCGCTTCGGCGATCACCTCCCAGCGTTCGGCGCCCTCGGGGGCGCACCCGTGCTGCTCGTGCCAGTGCTCCAGATGTTTGTGCGCGTTCTCGATCATCACCACCGCGGCATCGACCATCGCGCCGATGGCGATGGCGATGCCGCCCAGCGACATCAGGTTGGCGCTGACGCCCTGGTAATACATGACCAGAAACGCCGCCAGCACCCCCAGCGGCAGCGTGATCACCGCCACCAGCGAGGAGCGCAGGTGCCAGAGGAACAGTCCACACACCAACGCCACCACCAGGAATTCCTCCAGCAGTTTCTCGCGCAGGTTGTGCGCGGCCTCCAGGATCAACTGCGAGCGATCGTAAGTGGGCACGATCGCGACGCCCTTGGGCAGGCTGCGCCGGAGTTGCGCGATGCGCGCCTTGACCGCCTCGATTGTTTTCAGCGCGTTGGCGCCCTCGCGTTCGATGACCACGCCGCCGACGACCTCACCCTGACCATCGAGATCGGCAATGCCGTTGCGCAGCGTCGGCCCACGGCGCACCACGGCGACCTCGCCGAGCCGCACCGGCACACCGCCCGGTCCGGTCGTCAGCGGAATCCGGTCGAAGTCTTCGCGGGTATGCAGATAGCCGATGCTCTGCACCATCAGGTCGGCCTCGCCCTGCGAAATCACTGAGCCACCGGTGGCGCCATTAGCCGCGCGCACCGCGCTCGCGACCTGGGGCAAAGTCAGTCCGTACGCCGCAAGCTTGACCGGATCGACCACGATCTGCCAGGCGCGCTGCATGCCGCCGATGCTGGCCACCTCGGCCACGCCCGGCACGGTCTTGAGCTGGTAGCGCAGATACCAGTCCTGCAGCGCGCGCAACTGGCCGAGATCCATCGTGCCATCGCGGTCGACTAGTGCGTACTCGTAGACCCAGCCCAGGCCGGTGGCGTCGGGCCCGAGTTCCGGGTCGACGCCCTGCGGCAGCCGCGCGCGCGCCTGGCTGAGATACTCCAGCACCCGCGAGCGCGCCCAGTACAGATTGGTGCCGCTGTGGAAAATCACGTACACCAGCGAATAGCCGAACGAGGAATACGCGCGCACGGCTTTGACATCGGGCACGGAGAGCATCGTCGTCGCCAACGGATAGGTGAGCTGGTCCTCGACCACCTGCGGCGGCTGCCCGGTCCAACTCGTCTTCAGGATGACTTGCGTGTCGGAGAGGTCGGGCAAGGCATCGAGCGGGATGTGCAGCGCGGCCCATACCCCCCAGCCGGCGAGCAGCAACGCGCCCATCAGCACCATGAAGCGGTTGCGGATGGCGGCGCGGATGATGGCGACGATCATGGCGTGTGTCCTCCCGTGGACGCCGGCATGGCCATGCCGGGCATGGACGAATGCTTTGCAGGCGCCGGACGCTCATCCGTGCTCCGATCCTTGGGTGGGAGAGGCGGGTTTGCCTTGCCTCCTGCTCCTGCGGAGTGCGCCGTGCTCCCTTCTCCCGTCGGGAGAAGGGTCGGGGATGAGGGTTCGGCTTCGACGTGGCGCTGCGCATGCGCCGGACCCTCACCCCTGCCCCTCTCCTGGGGGGAGAGGGGTTCGGGTGGCACGGTCAGGCGCTGCAGCGCGCCATCGAGATTGGCCTCGGAGTCGATCAGGAACTGGCCCGAGGTGACCACGCGCTCACCACCCTTGAGGCCTGCCAGCACCTCGGTATAGCCATCCGCCGAGCGGCCGATGCGCACCGCGCGTGGCTGCATGCGGCCATCGCCGAGGTCGAGGATCACGCGATTCTGCACGCCGGTGCTGATCAAGGCCTCATCGGGTACCAGCGGATGCGGCGTGGTGCCTGCGATCGCCAGGCGCACCGTCGCGTACATGCCCGGTGCCAGCGTGCCGTGCGGATTGTCCAGCGCGATACGCGCGGTTTCGGTGCGCGTGCGCGCATCCACCTCGGGCAGCAAAGCCTCGACGTGACCGACAAAGATGCGCCCGGGAAACGCGTCGACTTCGATGGCGACCGGCGTGCCCGGGCCGATGCCGGCGACTTCGGCTTGCGGGATCGCGGCATCCAGCCATAGCCGGGCGAGATCGTCGATGCGCAACAACGTCGTGCCGGCCGCCACCTGCTGGCCTTGGCGCACGTCCAGCGCGCTGACCACGCCGGAGACCGGCGCGCGCAGCACGATGCCGCCGTCGGTCGAACGCGATGCGCCATCGATCTCCTGCGCGCTCAGGCCGAGCACGCGCAGGCGCGCGCGCGCGGCGGCGCGCAGCGCGCGCGCATCGACCGACTGCGCATGGTCCAACACCTGGTATTCGGCCAGCGCCGAACGCCAGGCCGGCGCCAGCAGCTCCGCCAGCGGCTGGCCGGCACGCACGTGATCAAACGGTGCGCGCATGAACAGCCGAGACAGCACGCCGTCGGTGCGCGCGCTGACGACCACCGAGCGACGACGATCCCAGGCCAGAACGCCTGGCACACGCAACTCCTGGTGCAACACGCCGACACGGATGACGCTGGTGCGCATGCCGAGGTTCTGCTCGACAACCGGGCTGATGCGCACCAAGCCCATACTCGTACCTGACCCGCCCGCATACTTCGGCACCAGTTGCATACCCGGCATCAGCGGCGATGGCCCGGGATGGTTGAAGTGCGTGGCGGGCTGCATCGGGTCATACCAGTACAGCACTTTGCGTGCAGGCTGGGCGCCAGACGTTGGCGCGGCACTGCCGTGATCGCGCGTTCCGAGGACATAACCGGCGGCTGCAGTGACGCCCAGGGCCGCTGCCAGAAGAATAAAAACAGATGTGCGGCTCATTGCGCGTACTCCGGTAACAGGTAGGCGAGTTCGGCCCAGCTCTCGCCCCAGGCCTTGAGCGCCTCGACATAGTCAAGACGGGTGGCGATTTCGTCGCGGCGCGCCTCCAGCCAGGGCTGCAGCGAGGCGCCGCCGCGGTAGGCCGCCAGCGCCGCCGCACTGCGGTCGGCCGCCAGGGCCAGCAGCGTGTCGCGATCGCGCCGTACCTGGCGGCCGTAGCCCTGCCAGGTCGCCAGCAGACGCTGCACCGCCTCGACCTGCGCGCGGCGGGCGTTTTCGCGCTCGGCGCGCACGGCCTCGAGGTCGGCGCGGCGGGCCAGGATGTCCTGGTCCTCGCGATGGGCGGGGAACAACGGCAGACGCACGCCCACCAGCAGCGTAATCATATTCGGCAGGCCGGGTGCTCGCGCGCCATAGTCCAAGCCCACGCTCCAGCCTGGATGCTTGCTGGCGCGAGCGCTCTGCAGTGCGGCCTCCGCGCGGTCTTCGCGCGATTCCCAGTCGAGCAGGGGTGCCTGCTGGTCGGGAGTCTGCAGCAGGTGCGCGTCGGTGACCGGGAGCCGCGCGAAGTCGGGGGACGCGGCCAGATCCGCGCTTGCCGCTTCGCTTCCAATCCAGCGCGCCAGCGCGGCGCGCGCGGAGGCGACGCCGGCGCCGGCAAGGTCGAGCCGATTGGCCAGCTCGGCCTGCGCCGCTTGCGCCGCGAGGACGTCCGTCACGGAACCGGTGCCGCCGGCCAAGCGCGCCTTGGCCACGACAATGGCCAGCGCGTTCTGCCGCTCCAGTCCCTCGATCTGGTCGCGTGCCTGCTCGGCGGCCCACAGGGAAACCCAAGCCGCAGCCGCCGCTTGTCGGGCATTCAGGCGTGCCTGCTCGGTTTCCGCATTGGCCGCGGCCTCGCCCGCACGCGCACCGGCACGTTCCGCGGCCAACTGGGTGCCGGAGGGGATCTCCTGACTGAGCCCCACCGTGCGCATGGTCATGGAATCGGCGGCGGTGCTGAAGGCGCCAGGCCCTTGCACCGTCAGGTTCTGCACCCCGAAGGTAAGGCGCGGATCGGGCCAGCGACCGGCGCGATTGCGGTCAGCGCGGGCGGCATCCTCGCGAGCACGGCCCGCCCGCACCAGCGGCGCGCGCTCGACGGCCAGTATCACCGTCTGTTGCAGGGTCAGCGGCGACGCGGCCCATGCCGGAAATACCGTCAGCGCCAGCAGCGCGGTCGCGCATTGCAGGTGAAACACGACGCCACGGCGGCGCCGGCGATCGAACACGAACATGGCAAGTCTCCATCGGGCGGAACGCATCCGGCACGCGCTCGGCGTGGCCGGTCACGACACACGAGGGAGGGTCTAGATCAGCAGGACGCAGCAGCGCGGCGGCGGCGATGCGCCGAGATCAACGGCCGCGCGATCGTCGAGACGCGTCGACGGCGGGACTGGAGTGATCGCCAGCACCGGCGGCTGCGGCGGCAACGCCAGCGCGGGCACCATGGGCGCGCGCGCGTCCTGCGGCGCCGGTGCCGGCTGTGCGCAATGCTGCACGCACAACGCGCGCGCATGCTGAATCATGCTCGTCATGCCGTCGCAACCAGGCATGCTCGCCATCGACTGCATCGCCGCCTGCACGGGTACCGCGGCCTGCGGCAGCGAACAGGCGTACGCCACCAGCGCCAACTGCTGGAACAGCAGCGCGCACAGCGCCAGCAGTGCAATGCGCAGGCGCGTGCGGCGGGCGAAGTGCGGACGGTGACGCATGTTTTGGATACTAACTCAAGACAAGACTGTGGAGGTAGTTGCGAAACTCCCCTGAGCGCCTGAATTTCTTCGCTGCTGACGCGAAAAAAAGGAGTGCGGGTGGTGCCATTGAAGGCAAAATGTGGGGTATCGAATCTCACAGATCACCCGCCCATGAATCATAAGCTGCGCGCCCGTCTTTCTCAATTCCACACCCTGTTCCAACACGAGCTGGTGCCGCTCACCGAAGCGAGCCTGGGCGTGCGGCTGACGCCGAAGCTCGAGCAGTTGCTGCGCATCTGGGAGATGGTCCAGATCGAGCGTTTCGTGCCGGTGGGTCGCGGCTGGGTGGGACGGCCGGCGCGCGAACGCACGGCGCTGGCACGCGCGTTCGTGGCCAAGGCGGTGCTGGGCTTGCCGACCACGGTGGCCCTGATGGAGCGCCTGCGCGTGGATGGGTGCCTGCGGCGGCTGTGCGGTTTTGATGGGCGGCGCAAGCTGCCCGGCGCATGGCTGTTCTCGCGCGCCTTCGCCGCGTTGGCACAACAGGACGTGGCCGGTGCGGCGCATGCGGCGTTGATCAAGGCCCAGCTGGGCGATCAGCTGATCGGCCACATCGCGCGCGACGCCACCGAGATTCAAGCGCGCGAGAAACCGGCCAAAGCCCAGCCGCCCGTCGCCGCACCGCCACCGCGTAAACGGGGACATCCGCGCCAGGGCGAGAAGCGCCCGCCGGTACTGACCCGCATCCAGCGCCAGATGCAAGGCATGAGCCTGAGCGCGATGCTGGCCGACTTGCCGCGTGCCTGCGACGTCGGCAGCAAGACCAATAGCAAGGGCTTCAAGTCCAGCTGGATCGGCTACAAGCTGCACCTGGATGTGGCCGATGGTCAGATTCCCATCAGTGCGCTGGTCACCGGCGCCAGCGTCCACGATTCGCAAGTCGCCATCCCGCTGGCCACGCTGACCGCCGCGCGCGTGACCAGCCTCTACGATCTGATGGATGCGGCGTATTGCAGCCCGCTCATCCGCCAGCACAGCCGCGATCTGAACCACATCCCGTTGATCGATCACGACCAACGGAAGTCCCCAAGGGACAACCCGCGTGGCGGGCAGAAGATCGACTTCGCCCCGCATGCCGCCGAACGCTTCAAGACCCGTACCCAGGTCGAGCGGGTCAATGCCCGCCTCAAGGACGAATTCGGCGCGCGCTGGCTGCGCGTGCGCGGCCACAGTAAGGTCACCGCGCACCTGATGCTGGCGGTGCTGGTGCTGGCGGCCGATCAACTGCTGCGCCTGGTCACCTAGCCGCTGGCGGCGCTGACGTGACGGCACCACGGGCCAGCGGCTCGGGCCTGCGCGTGTCCGCGGTACGCCGTTTTGCGCAAGAAACCGCCGCAAAACGCCGATCCGGGCACCACACCCGGCCCCTCGGCGCCCGCCGCTTCATCCGGCGACGTTCACCGCATGGCTTCGCGGGAATTTCGCAACTTGCTCTACAGAGAAGGCGTAGGTTGCATTCAGCACGCCTGACGGCTTCGTTCCTACCATGACAGGAAGCGCGCCGGTGGCCTTGTCATCCATGAACGTCCGGTACTGCGCGAGCGAAACCTGTACGCCATAGGCGTGAGCGGCCGTAAGCAATGGGATGGACGCCCCCACCCACCCGGTTGTCGCACACACAACTTGTCGATGTCACGATCACATACGCCGACGTGGCCCAGGACCTGGACCTCGCCCAGACCGACCGAGTACGCCGCCACGATGCTGTCCTTGTGCACATCCAGACCGACAAACAAAGTGCTATCGTTTTTCATGCTGACCTCCGCGGTGAAAACCGTTGATGGGCATAGCGTCACCTCGCTCCTGCGGCTCTGGCTTCTGGCTAACCCCGCTGGCATGCACACGCGGTTAGACTCCCGGCATCGCATGAATGCAGGTGCAGGAGGAGGTCAGGATGCGTCTATCTGTCGCCATGCGGGGTCTGTTGGCGGCCCTGCTGCTGTGTTTGCTGCCGGCAGCCGCGTCGCGTGCGGCGACGGTGCTGCGCGTGGCCTATGCCGGCTCGATGGGCGTGGTGATGGATCGCTATCGGTGATTTGAAGCTGACCAAGGAATCGACCTTCGTACGCAGATCGCGGTAGCGCGGCGCGAAGCGATAACCGAACGCGTGCAGCACCCAGAAATTCACCTGATTGGTGCCATGGGTGTCGGTCGAATGCTGTTCGGGCTTGATCTCGGAAGTATTGTTGAACAACAAGTCGAACACGTAATGACTCTCGTGCTCGTGGGCACCGATGACCTGTCCGTTGATCGGCACATGGTTGGCCACCACCGTGCAAACGCTGACACCTTTTTTCATGCCGAAATACTTCGGTGAGTGCCGCGCGTTGATCGTGTCGATTTGGGTTTCGATCCGCTGACCGTCGCTGCTCGAATGCAAGTGGTTGCCGATGTTGAAAAGATGGAACGCCGACAACTGTGCCGTTGCATTGCTGATGGCGTCGTTGGCGCCGCGTATGGTTTCTTGCCGCAGGAAGCTGCGGGCAGTGGCCAACAAGGAGGCGTGGCTGAGACCGGAGACTTCGGCCATCTTCCACAATCCCATATTGGTACCCATGGCGACGATGCAGGCGAGAATCTCGCGGGGGTCCGGTGCTGAGGTTTCCCCACATCTTTCCTCTAGCCATCAATGAGTTGGCTTGCTGAAGGTGTTGGAGTGCGCGCATCGACACTGCGAGACTGGCGAGTGTCGAGATCACCAGAGGCAGGCCGATGCGCGCGAGCGAAGTGTTGCACAAGATGTTGGCACCGACCGAGCTGCGGCTGGATGCGCGGCTGTGGCGGCGCCTGTGTGGCGCGGTCGAGGCGCTGGTGCGCAGCCGGCAGGTGGTGCTGATGGAGCTGGCGCGCCAGTATCCGGGTGCAGCGCGTGTGGCGGCGCCGCTGAAAGCGCTGGACCGGCTGCTGTCGAACCGGCGCCTGCAGCAGGCACGCGGTGCCTTGTATGGCGCGGCGCTGCAGCGACTGTGGCCGCGTTGCCGGACGGTGATCGTGGTGGACTGGTGTGTGCTGAAGGCGGACGAGTCGCTGCACTTGTTGCGCGCGGCGCTGCCGGTGGGCGGTCGCGCGCTGCCGGTGTGGGATGAGGTGCACGGGCAATCGCAGCTGGGCCAGGCCACGGTGCACACGGCCTTTCTGGCGCACCTGCGGCGCTTGGTGCCCGTGGACAGTCGGCCGATCGTGGTGACCGATGCCGGCTTCCGGATGCCGTGGTTTCGCAGTGCCGAGGCGCTGGGGTTTGCCTGCATCGGCCGCGTGCGCGGGCTGACTCAGGTGCGTCCCGTGGGCGAGCAGGAGTGGATGCCCGTGCAGGCCTTCGTCGAGATGGAGGATGGCCAGTTGCTGGACTTGGGGCTGTGCGAGATCAGCAAGACGCAGCCGCAGCGGGCGCGGCTGGTGGTGTGCAAGCGGCCGCCGCGTGGACGCAAGAACCTGGGTGTGCATGGCCGGTCGCGGCGCAGCAGCGCAGCGCGGGCGCATGCGCGTGGCGCGCGTGAGCCCTGGGTGCTGGCGGTTTCGCCAGCGCTTGCGGATCTCAGCGCCGAGGAGGTTGTGCGCGACTATGCCCGGCGCATGCAGATCGAGGAAAGTTTCCGCGATCTCAAAGACCCTCGGCATGGGGCGGCCTTGCGCCATTCGCTCACGCGCAAGGCACCGCGCATGGAAATCCTGATCCTGCTGCATGCGCTGGCCAGTGTGCTGGCGTGGTGGCGGGGTCTGCTGGCACGGCAGCACCAGCAGGACCAGCGGCTGTTGGCGCATGGTCAGGCCATCCGTCGTGCAGCGACACGTGCCACCTTGAGCCTGTGGCGTATCGGTTGGGAGCTGCTGCGGCGCGGCTGGCCGCCCGACAGCGGTGACCGCGGCGCACCGGCGAACCCCTGGAGGCCGCGACTGGCATGAATGCGGCCATCAAAGATGTGGGGAAACCTCAGGGTCCGGTGGCTGTTTGACGTAGCGTTCCAGCACATGCGTGAACGCTCCCAGAAACCCCGTGTTTCCGGCTACAAACCACAACAGATCGGCAATGCCAATGCCGGGAATTTGCGCGTAGAACGGGCTGTTGAGAGACTCGTCCAGAGCAGGATAGATCAGGTTCCAGCGTCGTTTGTCGCCCTTGCCGCGGACCGTGATGTGTGCATTGTCGCCATCGGCGATGTGGGCGTTCACCGTTTGAAACTTCGCGTCCAGCTGAGTGCGTAGCGCGGCCAAAGTGTCCTCAATAGGGGCCTGCAGGATCGGGGCATCGAGGTCGCGCAGTACCGCCTCTTTGTCGATCCAGCGCTCATCACTGATCAGATCATCCTCGAAGCGCCGGTATTCGTTGCTGTCCTTGACGAATACATCACCGGCCTCCATCGCGTCGCACAACAATCGATAGACCAGAAATTCGTACCGATCAACGTCGAGCCGCTTGGCTCGTCCTTTTCCTTCCGCGGTGGTGAACAGATAGCCACGCAACCGCTTGGGGATAAGGTCGACCGGAAACGTGGTCGGATCGATCTGGCGTGGGGTATGCCCCAGTCGCAGATGGCCTTGCAGGAAGTCGACGGCAGCCATGAGGGGCGCATGCTCGACCCTGCCGGCGAAATCCAGATCAGTGAATAGGTGACGCAGATTTCGTTTGAAGGTCGGCGAGAGCGTGGTGTAGTACGCCCACTGGAAGCCGACCTTGTCGAAGGCGATGTTGCGCATGTAGTCGGCCACCAGCGGAATGCGCTCGGGACCAAGGTAGCTAAACGCTTTGGCTTTCACCGTCGCGAACGCGGCATCATCAGGAATCGTTTCGTCGACAAACAGTTGAAGTACCTCACCGGCGGCCTGCAGATGCTCACTCGCGTCGGTCAGTGCTTGCCGCATCGCTTCTTCACTGGCCAGCTTGGCCTGCTTGCCGTAACCCTCCACGCGAACCATGAACGCTTCGATCAAATGGTCGTTTATCTGCCGGTAGCGATGGTAGGCGAAACACAGCAGGTACAGCCGTGTGGTGGCCGGCGCCATGCGCTGCAGCTTGTAGACGGTGTAGTACATCACCAGGGAAGCGAAATATTTGCCACTCTCCTGCGAGATACCTGCCGCTGCCAAAAATTGCTGAGCGAACGCATGCAACGGTTGGAAGAGCTGGCGTCGTTCGACTTCTTGCTTCAGCGCCTTGTAACTGAAATCGTTCGGCTCGTGTTTGAGCGCGCTGATTCGATACATGGATTCATCGGCTTGCAGCAATGCGTCGAGCTGGCTGCGGATATCGGGCGTCAGCGCCTGTTCCAGCAAACTCGCCAACCGCACGCGCTCGTTGGTGACCACCAAACCGATGATGTCTTGGAACGTGCTGTACGCCGGTGTGACGAGGCGTTCTCGCTCGACGTAGTGGAGCGCTTCGCGCAGCAGGTAGCGCGGTTGAGTCGAGCGCATGGCGATATGCTGGATGCGCTCAACCAGTGCTCCCCGTGCGGAACGGTTCCACGGGCGAACATCGAGTAGTTGCAGAACGAGCTTCTGCAGTGCGACACGCGTCGGTTGGGTGGGGGACCGAATGGCCTTCCAGGGAATATCCGGGAAATGCCGCGCGAGGATGTGATTCACATCCTCGCGCACGGCTTCCGGTTCGATGTCGAAGAACTGCCGTTTGGCTTTGAAATAACCCAGCTGCAGCACCAGATACACACCAGTCGTACCTCGACGCGCTGCTACCACCGCGTGTTCGGCTGCACTTAGATCGAAGTACAGCGCTCGCTCGTCGTCAGTGAAGCGTGGCAGACCGTACAGGTCATCGATTTCTTCGCCGGCCAGGATCGCCAGGCGGTGCGGGTTAGCCGTCATCGTGCCCCACGTGCAACGTGATCTTGTCGGCTAGCCCGCGTTCGATGCGAGCTTGCGCAAACGGGTCGTTCCCGTCGAGATAGCGCATGGCCGAGTGCACATCTTTCCAGCCGACGTATTCCATCAACGCTTTCACATCCCAGCCGTTGGTGTTGGCCCAGCCGGCAAAGCCACGGCGCAGCGAGTGACCGCTGTAGAGGTCCGGGGTGGACAGGCCGGCCAGAGTGAACAAGCGGCGCAACAGGGGAATGATGCTATTGGCGTGCAGCGGACGTTCCGGTACGTGTCCCCAGCGATCGACCTGGCGAAATAACGGCCCCTGAGTGAGCTGCGCGGCGGCGATCCAGTCCATCGTGGCCGTGACCGGGCACCAGCGCGACAGCGCCGGAACGCGAAACGTGGTGCCCTCGTGCTGACGATCGCCCTTCGTGCGTGGAAGGAAGCAGGTCATGCCCTGACCCGGCACGAGCTGAAGATGCTCAACCTGCAGGCCAATCAACTCGTCGCTGCGAAAGCCTCGCCAGAAGCCGAGCAGAATCAGGGCGCGGTCGCGCCGGTACCGAAGAGCTGCGGCACCGTCGTTACGTCCTTGCGCATGGTCGATGGCCAAGTCGAGCCAATCGACCACCATGGCCAGTTGGGTCAGTTGCAAAGGCTCGGCCCGCTTTTCCATCGCCGGATGCAGGGCCTGGATTCCCTTGAGCACCTGTTTGACGACGGATGCGCCGGTCGGATCGACAAAGCCCTGCGCAGTGTGCCATTGCGCAAGTGCAGCGAGGCGCTGTTTGAGTGTATTGATCGACAGCGTGCCGGCATAGGTGACGAGATAGCGCGCCACACTGTCTGCGGTGGCCGGCAAGTGACCACCCCAAGTGACTTCGAAATGACGTACGGCGGAGGCGTAGCTGCGCCGAGTATTGGCGCGTGTCGCGGCGGCGAGGTACCGATCGATCGATGGCGGCGGCGAATCACTCATCTCAACGGCTGCGCAACGAGGCGATCAGCGGGCAGGCAATCGTGCCCTGGTGCGAACTGCACTGAGCCACCAGACGAGACAGAACGGTCTCCATGCGCTTGAGGTCTTTCAGGCGCGCGCGCACGTCAGCCAGATGCCGCGCGGCGAAGGCCGCCGCCTCGCTGCAATGGGTTCCGTCCTCCAACGTGAGCAGTTGCGCGACTTCGTCGAGACTGAAACCCAGTCGCTGCGCAGACTTGATGAACTTCACCCGCTCCACGTCCGCGCGGCCATAACGGCGTATGCCGCCGGGCGGGCGTTGCGGTTCGGGCAACAGCCGCTTGCGCTGGTAGAAGCGAATCGTCTCCACGCCGATTCCGGCGGCCTTGGCGAAGGCGCCGATGGAGATGTTGTCCAGATCGGTATTCATCGGCTTGACTCCGTACTTGACTACGGGAATACGATAGCTTATCGACAGTTAGCGTGAAACAGGAGTTGCCATGTCTGAATCTTCCGGCCGCAAAGGTGCGCTGGCCCTTGGCGGGCTTGCCGCCATCCTTGCCTCCACTTGTTGCCTCGGTCCACTGGTACTGGTTTTGCTGGGGTTTTCAGGCGCGTGGATCGGCAATTTGACCGTGCTGGAGCCGTATCGGCCGATCTTCATCGTGGTGGCGGTGGCGCTGCTGTGGTTTGCGTACCGCCGGATCTTTCGCCCCGTTGACGCCTGTCGGCCGGGAGAATTGTGTGCCATCCCGCAGGTGCGAACGACCTACAAGATCATTTTCTGGGTTGTGCTGGCGCTGGTGCTGGTCGCGCTGGCGTTTCCCTATGTTCTGCCACTGTTCTACTGAAGGAGACCTGTCATGAAAAAGCTTTCTCTGCTCATTGTCCTTGCCGCCGCCGTCAGTGCACCGGCCTGGGCCGCCACCAAAACCGCTACCTTGTCGGTGCCTGGCATGACCTGCGCTGCCTGCCCGATCACGGTCAAGACGGCGTTGTCCAAGGTTCCTGGTGTCGAAAAGACCCAGATTCTGTTCAACCAGCGCAAGGCCATCGTCACTTATGACGACAGCAAGACCAGCGTGGCCGGATTGACCAAGGCGACGACGGACGCCGGCTACCCATCGACGCCGGTGCGCTGATGGCCGTGCTCGCACGAGTCGCCGACAAGGCCGGCCTGGTTGGCAGCATCGTCTCCGCGGCGGCCTGCGTGAATTGCTTTCCCGCCTTGGCCAGCCTGGGTGCGGCGATCGGGCTGGGTGTGCTCAGTCCGTTCGAAGGCGTGTTCATTCGCATCGTGCTGCCGCTGTTTGCCGGCATCGCGTTGCTCGCCAATGCGCTGGGCTGGATCAACCATCGCCAGTGGTGGCGCACCGTACTCGGAGTGCTCGGGCCCATCGTGGTGTTGACCGCGGTGTTCCTGATGCGGTGGTCGGGCCACCGGACAGGCTGGCTGCTGTATCCGGGGCTGGTACTGATGGTGGTGGTATCGATCCGGGATCTGATCTCGCCGGCGCCAAAGGTCTGTGCGACACGCGAATCGAACCACGGCTGAAATTTTCCATTCGCCAACCTGTTGACGAACTCCACACTCGCGCTCGGTTGGCCGTGCGCCGGACGGCCACGGCCGCAACCCAAGGTGATGACACGCATGAATCAGCAAAATCGCTTGAATGAGCAAACACTCCAGGTCACCGGCATGACCTGTGATGCCTGCGCTGGCCACGTGCAACAGGCGCTCTCTTGTGTTTCGGGTGTGCATGCGGTGCAGGTGGATTACCCGGCTGCCACCGCCCGGTTGCAGGTCGACGCGGCGCTGGCCATGGTAGTGCTGAACGCGGCGTTGCCACCCAGCTACCGGGTGCAGGCACGCGACGATGATGGGCGTGTTGGTGCGACTGTGTCCGGCGGCAGTTCAGCGCATCCCGCGCGGGATGGTTCGGGTGCCGGCCTGCACATCGCGGTGATCGGCACCGGCGGCGCGGCCATGGCCGCCGCGCTCCGGGCCGCCGAGCGCGGTGCACGAGTGACCGTGATCGAGCGCGGCACGGTCGGCGGCACCTGCGTCAATATCGGTTGTGTGCCGTCCAAGATCATGATCCGCGCCGCCCACGTGGCTCACACGCGGCGCCACAGTCCGTTTGACGACGGCATCTCCGCCTCGGTTCCGGCGATCCGTCGCGACGTGCTGCTCGCCCAGCAGCAGGCGCGGGTGGAAGATCTGCGCCATGCCAAGTACGAGAATATCCTCGACGACAACCCCGCCATCACCTTGCTGCGCGGCGACGCGCGTTTTGCCGACGAGCACACGCTGAGCGTGCGCTTGGCCGAGGGCGGCGAGCGCACCATCAGCTTCGACCGTTGCCTGATCGCCGTGGGTGCGCGGCCGGCGCTGCCGCCGATCCCTGGCCTGAAGGAGACGCCGTACTGGACCTCCACTGACGCGCTGGCCGCCGACCATCTTCCGAAACGTCTGCTCGTGCTCGGCGCGGCCGTGGTCGCCTGCGAGTTGGGCCAGGCCTATGCACGGCTGGGCAGTGCGGTGACGATGATCGCGCGCAGCGAGCTGTTCTTCCACGAAGACCCGGCGATCGGCGAGGCCATCGGCCAGGTATTTGCCGACGAGGGCATCCGCGTGTTGCGCCAGACCCAGACCCGTTCGGTTCGGCACGAAAACGGCGAGTTCATTCTCGACACCAGCAGCGGTGAATTGCGTGGCGACGCGCTGCTGGTGGCCACCGGCCGCACGCCGAACAGCGACACGCTGGAGCTGGCCAAGGCCGGCGTGCACTCGGCGAAAAGCGGCGCCATCGCAGTGGACGCGCAACTGCGTACCTCAGCGGCGCACATTTACGCCGCTGGCGACTGCACCGACCAGCCACAGTTCGTCTATGTGGCTGCTGCGGGCGGCACCCGCGCGGCGATTAACATGACCGGCGGTGACGCCACACTGGATCTGTCGAGCATGCCGGCGGTGGTGTTCACCGAACCGCAGATCGCCACGGTGGGACTGAGCGAAGCCGAGGCGCACCTGAAGGGCATCGAGACCGACAGTCGTACGCTGAGCCTGGACAACGTGCCGCGCGCGCTGGCCAACTTCGACACGCGAGGCTTCATCAAGATCGTGGTGGAAGCGGCCAGCGGTCGGCTGCTCGGCGTGCAGGCGGTGGCCGACGGCGCCGGCGAGCTGATCCAGACCGCGGCGATCGCGCTGCGCGCCGGGATGACGGCGACCGAGTTGGCCGACCAGCTGTTCCCGTACCTGACCATGGTCGAGGGGCTCAAGCTGGCCGCGCAGACATTCAGCAAGGACGTCAAGCAACTGTCCTGCTGTGCCGGTTGAGGGAGACCATTGCATGAAAGATCTTTTCAAGCAGCTTGGCAGCCTGCTCGGCGCGCTGTTCGCAGCCGCCTGCTGCCTGGGTTTGCCGCTGCTGCTGAGCGCGCTGTCGGCGGCCGGGCTGGGCTTTCTGATCCATGACGCGATCTTGATCCCGCTGCTGCTAGCGTTCGTGGGCTTGAATCTGTGGCTGTTGTGGCGTGCCACCGGCGGTCACGCGGATCGACGCCCGTTCAGGCTGGGCGTGATCGGCGGTGTGCTGGCCGTGGTCGGCCTGTACATCCATCCGCTGGTCGCCACGCTGGGCCTGCTGTTGCTGGTCGTCGCCAGCGGCTGGGATTTTTTCAACGGACGGCGTGCGCGGAGCTGCGTCACCTGAGCACGCTGCCGTTCGACAGGAGACTTGCATGACCTCATCAAGCTACGACCTCATCGTCATCGGCAGCGGCACTGCCGCCAACGTCACCGCCTTCAACTGCCGCAAGGCCGGCTGGTCGGTGGCGGTGATCGACCACCGACCGTTCGGCGGCACCTGTGCACTGCGCGGCTGCGACCCCAAGAAGATGCTGATCGCCGCCACCGAGGTGATCGACGGCGCGCAGCGCATGGCCAGCAAGGGCGTGCTCGGCAGCGTCTCGATCGACTGGGCCGCGTTGCAAAAGCACAAGCGCAGCTTCACCGATCCGGTGCCCGGGCATCGCGAACAGGCCTATGCCAAACAAGGCATTGAGGCATTCCACGGCCGTGCGCGATTCAGCGGTCCCAACCGTGTCGAGGTCGAGGGCAGAACGCTTGCGGCAAAGCACATCGTCATCGCTGCCGGAGCCGAACCGGTTACGCTGCCGATCGAGGGTTTCGAGCATCTGGCGCTGAGCGACGACTTCCTTGCGCTGGAGACACTGCCCGAGCGGCTGGTGCTGGTCGGCGGCGGCTACATCGGCTTCGAGTTCGCGCACATCGCTGCGCGCGCCGGCGTGAACGTCACCCTGATCAACCGCGGCGAGCAGCCACTGGCCGGCTTCGATCCGGATCTGGTCACGCTGTTGGTCGAACGCACCCGCGCGTTGGGGGTGGACATCAAGCTCGGCCACGAGGTCAAGGCGGTGCGCAAGAGCCCCAACGGCTTCGAGGTGATCGCCGAAGGCCCGCACGGCCACGTGGTGATCGACACCGATCTGGCCATCCACAGCGGCGGCCGGAAGCCGGCGCTGCAAGCACTGGACCTCGATGCCGCGGGCATCGCGCATGACAAGGGCCGACTCACGCTGGACCCGCACTTTCACAGCACCACCAACCCGTCGGTGTACGCCGCTGGCGATGCCGCCGGTGGCCCGTTGCCGTTGACTCCGGTAGCCGCGATGGAAGCCCACGCCGTGGTCGACAACCTGCTGCATGACAAGCACGCGACGGTGGATTACACCGGCATCCCCAGCGCCGTGTTCACCCTGCCGGTGCTGGCCCGCGTCGGCCTGCTGGAGGCCGAAGCCAGGGCACGTGGCCTGCGCTTCAAGGTCGGCCACGCCAGCGTGCCGGGCTGGTTTACCGCCCGCCGCGTCAACGAGCCGTGCTACGGCTACAAGGTGCTGGTGGAAGAAGGCAGCGGGCGCATTCTCGGCGCCCACCTGATCGGTCCGGATGCCGCCGAGGTGATCAATCTGTTCGGCTTTGCCATGCGCAGCGGGCTCGGTGCGGATGCGATCCGCCACGCCACCTTTGCCTACCCCACCGCGGCATCGGATATTGAATCCATGCTGCCGTGAAAACCCAGCACAGCTGTGCCTGGCTCGCACAAGCGCACACGCCCGATAAGGAGAGTGCCAAGTTACCCGTTACGCGAGAACACCTTCGACTTGCGGGCGGCCATGTCTGAGGATCAGTCGATCCGACAACTCGGCCCCTGCATCGCGCGACGGGCATTCTGATACAACGCCAGCAACATCAATATCAGCGCCGTCAGCAGAAACATCGTCTCGTGCCGGGAAATAAAACCCTGCAGCGGGCCAGGCAAGGCAGTGGCCATCGCGGGCCAAACCGATGCCATCAAACCGAACAGGATCGGTAGGATGGGGCTACAACACAGCAAGGGCGTCAACAGGCCCAGCAGTGCACCGCCGGTCGCCAGCGTGCCGCGTGCGCGCTGGCCCTCGCGCAACACGAACACCATCAGCAACACGGTGAGCCCCAGCGAAAGACTCATGGCCAACGCGAACAATCCCGTTTCCACGCTCAGGAATCGCAGGTTCATCCAGCCAAGGTGTCCACCCGTCAACGAGGCCGGCAGCGCGATTGCGTACACCGGCGCAAAGATGAGGAACGCCACGATCGCCGACCATCGCGCCGCCCTGTCGCGGGCGGCGCGTCGAAGCGCACCGAAGATGATCGTCACGGCCGAGACTCTCCAGCGTGGGCCTTGGCGAAGTCGAGAATCTTGTTCAGGGTGATCGAGGGCGCCGTATCAACGGTTTGGATCCGCCCGTTCGCATCAATCAGATAATAAATATCGGGGTAATGCCTCGGGTTGTAGACCCGCTCCAGACCTTGCGTGGCTTCGCCTAGCGACACGTTCGCCTTCATCAGCGCGGGGGCGTTTTGGGCGACGAAGCTCGCGATGTCCGGCCCCGTGACGCCCCCGTTCTGGTAGGTGCGCAGAATCACCACGTGCAGGCCACTGGCGCGTAGCTGATCCACGTGGGCGTTAAGACTGGACAGGCCAGCGGAACAACTGCGACACCATGTGGACAGCAACCAGACCATGCTGGCGTGGCCCTTGAGCGTGGCGGTGCTTACCGTCTGGCCGTGGGTGTCCGTATAGGTCGCCGTGGGCGCGATCGGCGTGTTTGTCGCTGTCGCCGATGCGCTGATGATCATGAAAATACCGAGCAGCAGCCACGGCAGCAGGATGCGTCGCGGGCCGGTACGTTGATTCTTGAAGGTGTTGACGCTCGTGAACATCAGGCATTGTCTCCCGTGGGGGTGCAGCATCCGCGTTGATGGCATCCTGATTTTGATTTACGCCGGATCCCTGCCAGTGCACCAAGCGCGCCCAGTCCCACCAGAAGCGCTGCCAACACAACCGGCCAATGGGCACCAACGCCGTGAAGCAGGGCCAGGCCCACGCCCAGCCCACCGGCGAGGGTCAATGCTGGCAGCGCGCAGCAGAGCACGGCCAGCACACCACCCACCAGACCTACCGCAACAACTTTGCTTTCTTTCATGGGGTTTCCTCCGTAGGAACATTGCGCCGCGTGATGCGTACCAGCAGCACCATGGTGGGCTTGATGAATGTTTTTATTCAGTCGCTCTGGCGGCGTCACACGGAGCCCGCCGTCGACCCGTTGTGTGCCAGCAGGATGCCTTCATCCGTATCGGGCTCGGCACGGGCATCCTTGGACCGGACCGGCGTGTCCAGCATGGCAAAGCCGCGACTCACCGCAGGCCGCGCCATCAGTCGCTGATACCACGCAGAAACATTCGGGTAGTCCGTCAACGACAGGTCCCAACGCTGCAAAGCGCGCAGCCATGGCACCAGGGCGATATCAGCAATCGAGTAATCTCCGCCCATGAAATCCCGATCCTTCAGCGCATCGTTCATGACGCCGAGAAGGCGCAGCACCTCATCCCGGTACCGTCCGAACGCATACTCATCGCGCGGTTCGTGACGTCGAAAATGGTTGTACTGCCCCGCCATCGGCCCGACGCTGCCGACCTGAAACAGCAACCATTGCAGCACCGCCATGCGTGAGGCCGGGTCAGCCGGCAACAACGCGCCGGCTTTCTCCGCCAGATGAATGAGAATGGCACCCGATTCGGCGATCGTCTGCCCCGTATCGGTATCGACGATCACCGGAATCTTGCCATTGGGGTTGAGCTGGCGAAATGCCGGGGTGTGCTGGTCGCCGGCACTCAGATCCAGTGTATGCAGCCGATAGGGCAAGCCGGTTTCTTCCAGCATGATCGTGGCTTTGCGCCCGTTCGGCGTACTGGCGGCGTAGAGCTCGATCACGCCGAGGGCGCCTTCCCTTTCCCTGACGCCTCAGAGCGGAACAGCCAGCGGCAGCTCAACCACAGGAAGAAAACGAACAGAAGGTGTGCGACCAGCGTGGCCACGATGCCTTTGGGTCCCGCTACGGCGGTGGCGGCGATGCCCCAGCCGACCAGCGGCGTGATCACGAAGATGGCGAGCAGCCACAGCGCCAGGCCAAAACTCAGAATCGGCCAGAACCGCAGCCAACGAGCGGGTGCCAGCATGATGAACAGTACTGACCAGCCGGTGACGTAGGCCAGATGAAACAGCATGCCTATCGGTAGCGGCAGTGCGCGACCGAGCACCCACTCCGCGAATGCCAGGCCCAGCGGTTTGGGCAGTGGCGACAAGCCGGTTTTCATACCGATAGCCATGATGGCGGCCGCAGCGATACTGGTGATCACTCCGGCGGCGACAGCTTTCCAGAAGCGCTTGAGCGTGACGGGGGGCTTCGATGAGTGCAAGGCAATCATGGTGGTGTTTCCTTGATTTTGGGGGTGGCGATCGTTGCCAGTCGGATGGGTGTTTGCTTCGGCGGACACTGCGGGCCGCAACCCGTCGCCACATCCCGACAACAGGTGTCATCGAGGTAGACGATCAACTCGCGCATGGTGTTCAGGCGCGCTCGGTAGATGGTTTGTTGGCCCGCGCGCTGTGCCGTCACCAAGCCTGCCTGCTTGAGACGGTTGAGGTGAAAGCTCAACGCGTTGGGTGCCAGGTTCACCGCAAGACCCAAGGTACCGGCCGGCGCGCCGGCCGGCCCGTACGCCATCAGCTCACGAAAGACCGCCAGCCGGACTGGATGGCCGAGGGCCGTCAGAAGGTCGCAGGCATGTTGGCTTTCCATTGCCGAAGAAGTTTGTTGGGGCATCGGAGGCATCACTTGGTGGGTTGCAGGTTGCTTGTCGAAACCTATGGGTGAATCTATTAGAGATCAATATTACAACTATTATTGACTAGTAGCAATAGATCAAATATTGTTGAACAACTGATCGCTACTTTCGCCCCGGCTACCTTGTCCGCCGCCAGCCACCTCGATCAGCGAAGGCCTCAGAGGGCCGCCGTATTTTTAACGTCTATCAGGAGATCACTCATGAAAAATCGCACCCTAACGATCGTCGCTGCAGGCCTGCTCGCACTCGCGGGCACAGCAAGCGCACAGACGCCGCAAACCTCCTTTCAGGGTTGGTACAACGGCGCCAAGACCGGTTACAGCCAGACCTCCGGCGACGCCGTCAACAGCACCGGCTCATGGACGCTCGGCTATGAGCTGGGCTACAACTGGCAAAGCCAAGGCGGGTTCGTATTTGGCCTGGACGGTTACTATGACTACAACGCCGCCACCGACCATGATGTGAGCGGGACAACAGGTCGCCTCAGCATCGGTAGTCAGGCCTACGGGATGGACACGAAGTACGGCTGGGCCAGCGGACCGGTGCTGTATTACGCCAAGGTCGGCTACGGTGGTCTGAGTGGCATGGGCGACGCCAGCGGTAGCGGCTCGGGATTCCACGGCGGTCTCGGGATCGAGTACAAGTTCACGCCGAAATGGAGCGTGACCGGCGAATGGCTTTACGAGGCCGGCAATACCGGTCCGGCCAATGCGTCCCTCACGAACAACAACTTCACCGTCGGCATGAATTACTACTTCTGACGAAAGTTGTTACTATGGCTCCTCCCGCGGAGGCTCCATTGCTCGTGAGCTGGCGCCTCCGCTGAGCGGTTAACCTGAAAGCATGCGTATTCTTTTATCTTCTTTGTGGTTTCTTCTTGCCGGCCTGACCGAGATTGGCGGCGGCTATCTGGTATGGCTATGGCTGCGCGAAGGCAAGAGCGCCTGGCTGGGCCTGCTCGGCGCATTGGCATTGGCGCTTTACGGCGTCATTCCGACCCTGCAACCCGCCGGCTTTGGCCGGGTCTACGCGGCGTACGGTGGCGTCTTCATCGTGCTGTCGCTGGCTTGGGGCTGGGGCGTGGACCGCGCCGTTCCGGATCGATGGGATGTCATCGGCGGGCTGCTGGCGTTGCTCGGTGCCGGGATCATAATCTATGGGCCGCGGGGCGCATGAGTTGCGGGGAAAAGTGGACGCTTCGTCCATCCTTGACGGGTGATAGCGGCCCTTCGTTCGTAAAGCAACATTGCTCACAGGCTGCCGCGTAGCTGGCTGATCCAGAGCATCGGTCACAGCAGTCAGAACAGCCTCATCCCTCATGCCATTTCTTGGTGTCGTAGCACATCCAGATGATGCGACACGCAATCGGGGCCGCGGTTCGCGGCCGAGGCCATGACCACGATGGATTTGCGCTCGCGCCCGCTCAGTGGACACGGCGCAAACGTGAGAGGGTACACAGGCCGAGATGATGCTGCAGCGCAGGTAAGTCGAGGCCGTGCACGCTCATGGGTCCTATCTCATGATGGGGCGAGTCATCCAAAGATGATTCGACTATCCATCAGAAGAACTCGTACTCCACCTGAGCCAGCCACGTTCGGCGGGGTGCCGCCGCATTGAGACCAAGCACCACGCCAAATCGGTATTCGAGACTGCTGGTGGTGCCGGGGACATGCCATTCGCCAGCAACGATGGGACCGGCCTGATAAGCATGGTCAGCGGGACGCCCATACGCTTCAATGCCGGGACGGAAGGCGGCAGACACCGCGTAGGTGCCCGAGTAGCTGTAACGAAACTCGTATTTGCCACTGGCGCCCGCACCGACCTGTTTCTCCCAAATGGCATTGAACCGGTGGGTGAACCGACCAACCGTCTTCTCGACCAGCGGTCCGAATTCGAAGGCATCCTGTTTGTCAGCGACAATCTGGTGTTCGTACGAGGCCAGAAATCCGAAGTCAGCCCAATATTCACCCGGCTGGGTGAACTGGAACGTGTTCTCGAACTCGTAGCCCAACAGGCGCCCAGAGCCTCCCGGTTCCTTCTCATAGCGTGTGAGATAAATTTCCGGCTTCCACCAATCGGTGAACGCGTGGGAAATCGAGAGTTCGGCCGCGCGGCCGCCGTTGAAGTCAGCGCGCGGATCACTGTAGCTATAACCGCGCAGCTCGATCTCCGACTGGGTGGCGAGAACGTGCGGCGAATAAACGATGAAATCGTCTGCCTGGACCACGCCGGTAGCGAGTAGCAGGATCGCGCCTATCGTCAGAGTGCGCGAACGCCGGCCGCGGTCGTGGGGTCGTAGAGCCGGAGATTTTCGAGAGAAGGATGGGGACACGAGGTGGCTCCTGGGATGACGATTCAAGACACACGCTCCCGTCCGGCGGCACCTGCCGGGGATACGAGCGAGCAACAAAAGGGGATGGGTTAACGCAAGGACTCGGAAGCTGGATCCGCAAGTGGCGAGCGCATCCTTGGTGAGGGCGACGGCGAGGTTCGGCTTAGTCGCTGCATGCCGACGACCAACAGCAGCAATGTAGTGGCGTAAAAGACCAGCTGAATCCCCGACGGGTGGGCGTCATAGCCGATGAGGATGCCCAGCGTCTGACCGGCCAGCGAACCGTTCGACAGCAGCCCGGAGGTATCCCACACCTGAGTTCCCCAAGACGGCAGCAAATCGCCTTGCACCAGAAAGCGTGCCGCGGTGGACGCCAGTCCTGATGCCAACAACACCAGCATCCCGTTGGTGACGGTGAAGAAATGCTTCATCGGGATCCGCAGCAGGCCGAAATACAGCGCGAAGCCAAGCAGTGCCCCACTGCCCACGCCCAAGGCGATCCCGCCCGCCAGTCCGACTGCGCCGATACCACCGATGACCATGCCGTAGAGGAACAACACGATCTCGGAGCCTTCGCGCAGCACGGCAATCGCCACTACCGCCAGCAACAGCGTCAGTGAGCTGGAGCCTGCCCTGACCGCGCTGCCGACGGCTCCCATGTGCTGCGCCAGTTCGCGGCCATGTCGGGACATCCACACCACGTGCCAGCCGATCATCAGAACGGCAGACAGCAACACGCACGCGTTGAAGATTTCCTGGCCGGAACCACTGGCCAGACGAGCGATAAGCGAGGCCCCCATGGCCACCAGCAGGGCGCCGGCGATGCCCAATCCAATGCCTGCGGTGACAAACCATCCCCGTCGCGCCACACCACGGGTGGCAGCACAGACGATGGAGACGATCAAGGCCGCCTCCATCACCTCACGAAATACCAGTAGCGCTACGCCAAGCATGCGATTACTCCGCGATCAGCCGGCCTTGAGCCGTGGCTTGATGGAAGTCGCCGAAGAATCCGTAACTACCGGCAC
Source organism: Metallibacterium scheffleri (assembly GCF_002077135.1). Lineage (NCBI taxonomy): Bacteria > Pseudomonadati > Pseudomonadota > Gammaproteobacteria > Lysobacterales > Rhodanobacteraceae > Metallibacterium > Metallibacterium scheffleri. The sequence goes on from NZ_LDOS01000005.1 coordinate 277,566, forward strand.
GCAACGGCCCAACGTACACAGTGATGCTGCTGTTCGGCAGCACGATTTTCTCGCGATTGAAGTCCGTGCTCTCGAACTCTTCTGGAGTGGGATCCTCGTTGCGTACGATGAGCTTGAACTTGGTTCCAGCGGGAACCTTCAATTCGTCGGGTTGATAGACGTGGTTCTTCACGACCAGCGTGAAGGTCGACAAGTCCCGGGCGACCGCCGTACCCGTCATGCTCAGCAGCAAGGTTGCAGCTATAAGGGAGAGCTTCATCGAATTCGTTTCATCGTGCGGAGTTGTTGCAAACAATAACCGTTCGTATTTGCAACGTCAACACCCGTATTGACTCTCGCTCACCACCGGCTCCTAGTGAAATCGACCAAGCCGCTATCGTGGTGTCAGTGCCTCAAGGCGAAGCGTCCCCGTAGGAAAGTATTCGGCGCGGACTCGCCGCCGTAGGCCGCCAGATGATGGGCGACCTTGCCGCCGCCCGCCAAGTGGCAGGGACGTCCTATTACTTTTGCTGCGCAAAGACCAGCAACTGCGACTCGATCTTGCCAACCCCTGGCGCATGCTGATGATGGTTTTGGGGCGGCAAGGTATGGCCTTTGGCGATACCGATCTCGTCGCCACAGGAGACGCAGCGATAGATCCCTGCATTCCCTGCCGGAGATCCCGGTGCATGTCTAGTGTCATACGCTGAGTGGTCGGAATGGTGCAGATAGTCGCCGTACTTGTACTGAGCCATGCTGCTCCCTCCTGCGCGTTTCGGCGCTTACTTCGTGGCTTTTTGCGTCAACACGCTGCCGGCCATCGATTTCGTCGAGGTGCTAGCACGGCCATCGTTCAAGGCTTTGGCTGCCGTACGCGCCGTGGTGGCCGACGACTGCTTGGTCGTGTGCGCCTGGGATAGGGTGCTACCCGCTAGCGATTTCGCGATCTTGCTCGCGCCGGGATCGCGCAGCACGGATGAGGCGGTCTTGGTCACTTTGGATCCGGATGATTCGTTCTTCGCCATGCCATGTCTCCGCCAGTGAATCGGAAAGATCGCCCCAAGCCTCCACTGGTGCCAGGGACGGAGGGCTACGAGGTCAGGCGACCTTACGTGGCAACTGCTGCAACTCCATCACATCCAGCGTAAAGTCGAGTGGGATCTGGATCGGCACGGTAGGGCAACGCTTGTCGTTGTAGACGTCGACGTCGGTCGCCAGTTGCACGCAGTCGCCAACGATCTGAAGGCGGCGCTGCGCGAACGATTTGACGAAGTGGGTGTGGGGCGCGTTCGGATCGTCGAGGTCCGCCCAAAGCGACAGCATCTGAGTGCCGCGTTTCTGGGTCGCCGCATGTTTGGCGCGATAGCGGCGCCCGAGGCGATCGACTCGGTATTCCTCGCGAAAGACTTGGGCGATGTCGGTGGCGATCGCGTCGATGACGGTCTTGACGCTGGGCTTGTGAAGACCGTTGCGGAAGGCCCATTCGGCGACTGCGTGCGGATCGAGCAACGCATCGGACCCGACTTCGGCCTTGTAGCGCTCGACGTACTCTTTGACGGCATTCGTATAACCAGACATGTTCCGCTCCTCTATACCGTATGAACCATACCCCAGCCATCGGTCAGCGCCGACGATGTCACCGCGTGCCGCACTTTGACCTGGAACTTGCGAAACAGGTCGTAGCGGCCGAGTCGCCGCTGCAATTGGCCAACCACCAGGCCGGGATGCACGTTGAGACGCTGCGCAAAGAGCACGACCCGTTCTCCGGCGAAAATCGGTGCCACGCGGGCCACAAACCCGGCCATCTCGTCCTGCGCCACGCAAAACTCGGCCGCCTCGGCGTTCGCCACCACTTCCTCGTCATTGATCTGGTCGGTTGCCGTGCCTTCCATGTCTTGGTCCAGGATGTATCCGCGTTCCCGACCATGGCGGCGCAGCACGTGCTCCAGCTCATGACGCAGTACGAACCAGAAGTTGTCGATGCGATCCAGTCGCAACGACATCGCCACTACGGGCTGCAGGTCGGTGAGCCAGAAGCAGGCGCCGTCGATCTTGGAACCCAGAATGGGCTCCACAATCACAAAGCGTACGCCGCACTCGGCCAGCACCCGAGCGACATGACGTGTTTCCTCGGGCGCCGACAAGAGCGCCGATAGCCGCGGCAAGGCCTGCCGCAACGCGACTTCGGTGTACGGGGCGATCACCAGCTCAGACGCAATGTGGCGAGCCCGGCACAGCCAAGCCAGCTGCAACATGCTGGGCAGGTCGTGGGCCTCGGTTTTTTTGGCGGCGTGGCAGAACGGGATGTCATCGTCCAAATTCTTCACGTCAAAAAACGTGAGGAACTGCTGTTCGAGCACGTCAATGCTTTTGGTCGCTTCAATCCAGCCGCGCTTGATCATCTCGCGTACCGGAAACCGCTCGTAAAGCTTGGCGCGCCGAGCGATCAGGCCGTCGGTCGAGCGGACCCTGGACAGCTGATACTGGCTTTCCAGATTCATCCACAACTCCGGGCCGGTACCCAGCGAGTCGCCCAGCTGGATGGCCGTTTCCGGCGTAATCGCCTTCTTGCCGGCGATCAGCTCATTGATCAGCCGCACCGGACGGCCGATGATCTCTGCCAGCTCGGTCTGCGACCAGCCGCGAGCCTCCAGTTCGTCGCGGAGAAACTCACCCGGTGGGAAGATTTCAGCAACAGTGTTCATGGGGTCATCCTCGGGAAAGGTTAGTGATAATCGATGATAGAAATGATCACGACCGTTTTACCGTCCTCGTCTTGCCGCACACGCAAGAGCAGTCGCCATTGATCGTTCAATCGCATCGAACATTGACCGTCCCGGCCTCCTTTCAGCTTTTCATAATGTAGGGACTTCATGGCATAAAAAGCGCGCTCGTCGACTGACGCACGGATGAGTTGCATCCGCTTTCGGAACGCCTTGACGATGGCAGCCTCGTAGCCGGCCGTGAATCCCGGGTCTGCCTCAAGCCTCTTGAGCGAGGCGTCTTCAAAATCCACATCCATGGTCAGACAGACTAGCGACTTCATTTACGCACGTCAATGACCTTATGAGACTAAGTGTAATAGCTGACGTATACGTGTTCGAGATGAGCAACGCCAAGCGATTCCTAGGCTGCGGCGCGGGCTCAGTCTGGAACGGGCGCCAACCCGCCGTCGCTCGGAAACGCCGTTTACGTACTGCCGACAGCGCCAAATTCGCCTCCAGACTAGCTAAGGCGGGATAATCCAGTATTATCCCGCCTGAGTTTTAGCGTTTCTCGTGGTCACGCCTTCATCTTGAATAGTATGTAATTACGTGGTATGTAATACATTACGAAATAACACGGAGACGTGCCATGGCGCGCGGTGGCTTGTACAAGACCGACATCGAGAAGGCTCGTAACAGCTTATTGGCTCAGGGAAAGCACCCGTCCGTGGACGCGGTGCGGGTGGCGCTGGGCAACACGGGCTCCAAGAGCACGATCCATCGCTACCTCAAGGAACTGGAGACCGAAGATGCGCAAGGCGTGGGCGCCAAAGTGGCCGTCAGCGATGCGCTGCAGGACTTGGTCAGCCGGCTCGCCGGCCGGCTGCACGAGGAGGCCGAGGCCCTGATCACGGAGGCCCGAGAGCGTTTTGATGCCCAGATCAAAGAACGCGACGCCGGGCTCGAGCGCCTGAAACAGGAGGCGGCAGCGCTCAGCGCCCAGTTGCAGCGCACCGAGGTGGCCCTCCAGGCGGAGAGCCAGCAGCGAGCCCAGGCCGAACAAGCGCTGCAGGCGAACTCGGTGCTGATCAGCCAACTGGAGGAACGGATTGCCGGCTTGACGGCCTGGCTCGACGAGCGGGATCGCCACATCGAATCGCTGGAGGAGAAACACACGCACGCCCGAGAAGCCCTGGAACACTACCGCACGTCAGTGAAGGAACAGCGCGACCAAGAACAGCGCCGGCACGAGCATCAGGTCCAGGCGTTACAGGTCGAGCTGCGGCAAGCCAACGAAGCGCTGACGAGCAAGAATCACGAGCTGATGCAGCTCAACCGCGAGAACGCGCGGATGACGGAACAACTGGGGCAACAGGGGAAAGAGCTTCAGCAGGCCCACAGCGACTTGCGGCGGCTGGCTCTGCAACTCGATGAGCACAAGGCCTTGGCGCAGGAACATCACGCCTTGCAGGCCCAGTGGGCACAGGCGCTGCAGACCGGCGAGCAGCTGCGCACGGAACTCGCGGCCGTCCGGAGGGACCTTGAGAGCGAACGCGAGCATCGGCGCCAGGCGGAGTCGAACGCCATTGGCCTCACCGCGCGCATCCAGGTTCTGGACGAGATGCTTGTGAGGATCCAACCGGCGCCCGCAACGACTGCGGATAGCCGCGGCAAGGCCATGAAATCATAGGCAAGCGCGGAAGGCGCGCTTCACATAAATTGTTTTTGAATACAATGGATTAAATGAAATTTGGCCGTAGATTGCAGCTTCCCGGTCACTGGGCCAACATGCCTTCTGGCCGTGATCCGTCCACGATCGACGTGAGTTCTGCACAACCACTGCCTGTGCCTTGGTTGAGTTCACGCCAAAGAAGCGTTCGAGCCTTGCTCGGCGCCTATACCTGACCAGGTTTTCCATTCGAGGCCTCGCGCGAGCGCGTGCAAATGCGCGTGCTCGCGCGAGCCCCTGCTTGGCTCACCGGTATCGGCGCAATCGCGCCATACGCCAGCCGGAGCGATTCCGGCTTTTCAGGAGAGTGACCATGAGCAAGTTCGTGGTTTCGTATGAATTGCCCTATGTCCACCATGTCCGTGTCGGCATCGAGGCAGAGGATGCAGAACGGGCGCGCGCTGCCGCCGAAGATCTGTTCAACAGCGCTGACCTGTGGAATGACACACCCGACATGCCGTTACTGATGGACGAGTACGAAGAGGATGGCGATGCCGGCACCGTGCTCGAATTCGAAGCTGTCCATGTTGAGGAATGGCCGGACATCGACGGATCGGTCAAGGAGATCCACCGCCATGGTTCTGCGGATGCATTCGTTGCAGCATTCCTCGAGTGGGAGCACAACGGCGCGCCGGTAGACGAATTGGACAGCTTGGTCGCCCTGGCCAAGCTGGCGAAGCGGTGACGACCATGGGAGCTACGGTCGCTGTTTCGCGCCGCGTGGGTGCTTTCAATTCACGCGGCGAAATCATCTACGCACTGTTCGAGTCGACCTACGAGTCGAATGTGCACCCACACACGGCGCACGAGAGCATCGTGGCGTTCGGCAACTTCGCCGAGGTGCTGCGGTGGGTTGTGATTGCTTGCGGTGTTACCTGTGGCGGCATGCTTCGCAGCCGCGGCGGGGACTTCACACCACACGGGTACTTCGGGCTCTGGATGAAAGCCTTCGATGATGCTCGCGAGCTTCTGGATCAGCCTCTGCATATTCGTGCACGGCTGAATCAGGCATTCGAGCCTGGACGTGAGATCGAGCGGACTGCTGTGGTTTGCCGAGGGCTACGTGCATGTGGCATGTCCGAACAGGCAGATGCCTACGAGCGTGGCGAGGACGTCGATCTGCGTTTGTATCGCGATACGGATCTCCTAAGAGCGATTCTTTCCACGGGAAGCGGCGGTGAGGCCAAGCTGCCTGCCTGGCGATCCGGGATAGATCCGCTGCTAGGTGATTTCGATGCGCGCCTCAACCCCACGGCAAGAAGCGGGGCATCGCCAATTCCTGGCATGGCGGCATGCTGGGTCGATGGTGAGAACTACGTGGCTTTCGTGGATGGCCTCGGCCAGTTCTATGGGTGGCGTTACGCCATCATGGAGTCGCTGGTGAACGCCATCGTGTATGACGCTCACTTGATCAATGGTGACGGCTACCGGGTGCTGAATGCGCTGGGCACTGCGCTGGATCGTGCTCTTGAACAGGCGCGTGAACGTTCAGCAGAATCGGGCGACCTCGAGATCGAGGTATCCGCTCAATGCGATGAGCTTCCAGCATGGAAGCGCAGTCGATACGACAGCGTCGCAGAGCGGCTCGGAAGGCGCTTCACGCTCAGGGAGGCGCGGAGTGCAGGGCTGGTTCTCGACGCCTGCTCGATTCGGCCTGCCGCTCGTTTCATCCGGCCACGCAGTACGCTGTTCGCGTGAAGAAACTAACCCGCCAGGCGCTTGTGCTTGGCGGGTTTTTTTGGTGTTCGCGGTAGGAATGCATGTTGCCACGCACCCCCGCACCCACGTCAGATCCTTCCTCTGACTGCGGCGCGAGAGCGCTCGCTGCAAAATTACCGTGGCATACGCGATTTATGACTCGTGCCTGTTGACTCCGCGTCGCCATGTGTCATCCAATAGATCGGTCATCGCGCCATTTGGGCGTCGATTAAGCATAGGGATGGGCTCTTCCATGTTCATCCGCACATCCACCGAAATGCCAAGGCACGTCGTGGCCAGACGCCGCTGCGCTTCTGCCTGCACTCCGGTTATGCGGGCATGGCCGATTCGGCAGCAATCGAGTCTCATCGAAGCCCATGAATTTCGTCACACGCGCTCTTCCCGCCACCTCGAGGACCGCGCCGCAGGGCCACATCTTAGCAGTCTAGCAACGAGAGTAAACGTGGCGGAAGCTCTGGAGTAGATGCGAAGTTCATGGCACCTGAAAGCACATCTCCCCACAGAAAAGTCAGCAGCGGTGCGATTACGGCCAAAGCGATCAAGGATCTGGGACTTCCAGAGATTCATGGAGAGCCTCACGATGTCGTTCGCGGATATGGTCTTCTTGCCGAAGTCATCGGCCGCATTCGTGGTATGAAGCCAATTTCGGCTTTCCAAAAGCAGCGATTACCTGACGCGATCGCTACGTTGGTCGCCGCGTGGTCTGCGATCACTCCACCAGGAAACGCTTCAGAGCTCCTCGCGGCTGGTGTTGATGTCAGCCTTGCCGACGCATGGCTGTCATGGCTGCTTAGCCAACCGCCCGTGGCGTCTCGCATGGGGCCACAGGCAAGCGCAACGCATTCCGCCCTGTTGCGCTACCTGGCGAATGTTGAGCGCCTGACCAACTTGCGCGGGCTCGCCAGCGCGGACCTCAAAGGGGGTTCTCGCATCACCCTCGCGTTACTGCGCAACGGCGACTTTCGACCACTGCTGATCGCGCGCCCTCGTCGTCCTGTCGTGCTGCTGTCGATCCCATTGTCGAATAGCGCAAAGCGCAAGCGCATTGTCTTGGCATGCATTGATTGCCTTGTCGATGACGTTGGTGATGCCATCGCAGTACCAAAACCGCCCATTGTGGTGATGAATCATGAGGCGTTTTTCGACGATCAGCGAGAACCTTGCTTTGACTTCGACGTTGATGCTTGGGATGCGTTGCTCGGATCGTGGAGCACGGATGAAACGATGTCATGGGCTGCATTCATCCAGACATTCGAGCACCGTTGGGTGGACGCGTTTGGCAAGACCATCGAAGAGGCCCCAACACTGTTTGGTCGCTCCAGTCTGGCAGTTGAAGCCCATGTATTTGACATGGATGCAGTTCAGATTAGCGCAGTTGGCGAGATCTACTCTGCCCTCGCGCGCCAGCGCCACATTCCACCGCTGATTGCACAGGTGCTCACACCCGCCGCACCAGCGCGGGTTTGCCTCGAGACATCCCCGCGTGGTGAATTTCTTGGCCACATGGACACGCGCGGTGGCGGTGGTGCGCGGGTGTCGTTCCCGCTGGACCCGACACAACGGCTTGCAGCGGTCACGGCCGCTGCGCTTGGGCCTGCTTCGGAGCCGGCCATCGTGCCAGTCAACGGACCGCCGGGCACCGGTAAAACCAGTTTTCTACGCGCCGTGCTCGCGTCGTGGTGGGTCAGTGCAGCCTACGAAGGTCGCGCTTTCCCGCCCGTGGTTATCGCTACCGGCGCGACGAACAAAGCGATCTCGAACGTCATTGATGCGTTCGGTGATGTTGCAGATCCGACCCTCGGCGAATCGATCACGTCGCGCTGGCTGCCCGGGTTGCCGAGTTACGGATGGATCTGCCCATCGCAGACGGCGGCCACGAACTATCCGCAGCTCATGCACTTGACGGTTACCGGATCGAACGCCACTGCATCGGGTGCGGCCGCTCCATTCGCCCGCATGGCCGCGATCGAACTCGATTCCCTGGTTGAAGGCTACGTCTGCGCGGCGCGATCGTTGTTTTCGGGAACCGACATCGAGTCCGTCAACCACGCGGTCACGCACCTGCATGCTCAGATCAAGAAACGCGTCGAGTCCATGCGGCAGGAGCAGCGTGGATTTTCAAGCATCGTCGAGCGGTTATGCGTCATCGCCGAGCACGTTCGTGCATGGCCGCCAACGGCGCGTCGCTGCATGTCGGCCGAACATCAATCCAGTGAAGCTGAGCTTGCGTCGGCCAAGTCGCGCATCGCGCATTTTCAGACCTCGGAGCGCGCGGTCCAGTCTTGGCTGGCATCCGATCCATCGGGCCGTCTTTCGGCGCTTGGATTCGCGCCTCGGTTACGCGCGTGGTTGCTCCGTCGCAGCACTGCGGCGCATGAGCAAGCAGAACGACACGCCATGACGGCCTTGGCGGCGCATGGGACTCCCATGCCATCGACGCGACAGGAAGGTCAGCGACTGTTGGCTACAATCATCGCGGATCGCGCCGGTTTTGCGGCACAGGTGACATCGCTTGAACAACGGCTTCTGCAGATCAGCAAACAGGCGGCCGCACGCGCGGCGTTACGCCATGATTTGAGCCGTGTCATTGAGATGCTCCCGATCACACTGCGCTCGGGCTCCGGCCGCAGGTACGTCTGGCATGTGCTGCACGGCCGAGGCGGAGCCGTCCCGGCACTTTGGCAGGCATTCGACGAGTACCAGGATGGCACCTATCGGTTTGCCTTGTTCCACCTGTCCGCGCGCTATTGGGAGGGGCGGTGGCTGAGCCGGGCGCTGGCCTTGCGCGCTGATGAGCCAGTTGACCATGGCTCCGACCTGCAGGTGTTCGCGATGCTCGGTGTGGTATTCGTCAGCACGCTCTTGAAACTGCCAGCGTTGCTGCGGGCAGGCAGTGCCGACATCCTGGTGATGGATGAAACCGGGCAATGCCTGCCGCAATCCGCTCTTGGCTATCTGGCCGGCGTGCGGCATGCGCTGCTGGTTGGCGATGTCGAGCAGCTTCAACCAGTCTCCGAGATTTCAGAGCCGCAAAGCCTCGCCCTCGCTATGCGATCCGAGCTGGAGTGGCGCGCGCTACCGGATGCATTGTGCGCGAGTCGCGGTTCAATGATGCGCGCTGCCCAGCGTGCTGCATCGTTCACCGATGGGCGGTCGACGCCGGGTGTCAGCCTGCTGTACCACTATCGTTGCCACCCATGGATCATCGGCTACTGCAACGCGCTTCTGTACGGCGGCGCGATCCACGCACAGCGCCACGTTTCTGCACGTGGGCCGCTCCCGCCACTGGCTTGGGTCGATGTTCGTGGTGCGCCTGCCAAATCAGGATCATCCTGGACGAACGAAAACGAAGCCCGCGAGATCGCGTCATGGTTGCGCGAGGCCTTGCCAGGATTGCAGCGCGCCTATGGCGGCAAAGATCCTTCTCAAATCGTGGCTGTGATCACGCCCTTGGGTGCCCAGGCCCAATTGCTGCGCCACGTCCTCAAGGATGTGCTCGGAGACGCCGCCGACGGTATGACCATCGGTACGGTGCATGCCTTGCAGGGCGCGGAATGTCCTGTCGTCGCGTTCAGCATGGTGCAAAGCACCGCGGAAGGGAACAGATCGCTCTTTGCAGACCGGGACGGCGGTCACTTGATGAATGTAGCGGTCTCGCGCGCAAAGGACAGCTTCATCCTGTTTGGTGACCGACGCAGTTGGAGTGCTGCGATGGAGACCACGCCACGATCTCCGATCGGTCAGCTCGGTGCCGCGATGACAAAGCCTGGCGAACGGCTCTACCCCAACACAATCGTCGTGATTGAGGCGCCAGGCAAGGCACGCGCGGTACAGGCGGCCCTTGGATTCGATGCCAAGGTCATCGCTACCAAAGGAAGCCTTCAGGAGTTTCGCGGGATTGACGCAGCCGGCCAGATGCTCTGGGCCGAGCCGTCGCGCGAGTGGACGACTGCGATGGCCGCGTTTGACGATGCGCGCGAAATTGTAGTCGCCACGGACGATGATCTCGCCGGCGAGCTGATCGGCTGGCAAGCAGCGCGCTGGGTCATTGAACACTGGGGCCGTACCCCGTCCATTCGCCGCATGCGCTTCCACAGCGTAGAACACCACGAGCTGCGCCAAGCTTTCGCGACGCGAGGTGACCGATTTGACGGGGCCATGCTCCGCGCAGCCTTGGTTCGGGCCTGCGCGTCCGGACTGGACATCGATGACTATCGAGCCAAGCTGCCCGGTGAGCCTTACGTGCGTCCGCACGGTCGCGCCATTCTTGCGTTGGTGCGAGCGATGCAACTCGATCCTGCATGGATCGTCATGGCGCACCACAAAGATGAGGCAACAGGGAGGATCACCGAAGGTTTTTTGGCCAGCGCGCCGTCTTCGTTGGCGCCACCGCGCCGTTTTGCTTCCGAAGCGGATGCATTGACTGCGATTCGTGAGAGCAAGCAGATGAATCTTGCCGAGCAGCCGCTGCGAGCGCTTACGCCCGTCAACCAAGTGCCGGCGCTATATCCAGCCAACACGACATTGCGCGTGCTGTCGGTTGCCGCGCAAGAATTGCGCCTCGCGCCCTGGGAAACGCAGGATGAACTCAACGCCTTATACCAAGAAGGTGCGCGGTGATGGCGGCACCGATGTTCGCGTATCCATTCACGCGCGCTGAGGCTGAGCGGGCGCTACGCGATGTGCCGATGAACAGTCTGTGTTCACGCTGTGGCGCTGTGGGTCACCGCCTCGCGGCAACGCTGCGTGGACCCTGTAGCGAGGAGGCGCGCGCCTTGCTCCGAGACGGATTCAAGGTGTCGGCGCCGGCGACGCTCGAAATGATCGCAGCGCGGATTTACCCGACAATGCCGATCGAGCATCCGGTGGACCGTCTGTACCCTGATGCCCCCTTCGTCCGGCTGCTGGCTGTGGGCACGGCGATCGAGCAGCTACCCAACGTGGTCGATCTATCGTGGTCAATGGCCTGGTCCGCGGCGATGCTGGATCGCGAGGTCAACACGGTGCTGGCGCTCGCTGCGGTTGCCCTCTGGTTGACTCGACAAGGCGCGGATGGAGAGCGCTGGATCCGCGATGCCATCGCCAGCGACATCCGGGCGTCCTTGTAATGGCTGGCACGACCTACTCGCGCAGCGGTGGTCGGCGGATTCTTCCGGGAAGCTGGGCCTATGTTCGATCGCGAGGAACGATTCCACCTGGCCAAATCCTTGCCCCTGAAGATCGGTTTGCCTACGACGCTGCTGATGCTGAAACACGCTCCGCATTCGACACGCTGGCGCTCCAGCCGGCGACTCGACCGCCCGAGTTCCTTGTTTTCGCGCTGGCGCGTGGCGCCGATGCTTTGCCCGACTATCCAGGTGCTTCGGATGGATTGGACGGCAAGGCATCATACCCGCCGAATGCGCGTCTCCCGGAAGGTGTCACTGAGGAACGTTTTGAAGAGGAATTGCGCCTTCGGCCCGGCGAACTCGAGCAGCGTGTTCTTCCGGCTTTTCATGGCATGATCGACCGCACCATGCTTGATGTTGGCGCGATCCTCTATCGCACGGTCGGGCTGTTGGTCGACGCCAAGAACCTCCATGATGGCGTGACCACCCATGATGGCGTGATCACCAATCGGCTGATTGGCGATGGGCTGTACTTTGAACGAAGGTCACCCAACAGCTATACGAGCGAGTCGGAATGGCGCGCATCGATGGCGGTACTGAAGGAATGGAACGGCGACTTCGGATACATCATGGTGCGGCTGAAACACACCACGCCAGCCATCACTGGTCAGGTTTCACTTCAAAGACTCCCGCGCATGGGACCGCGCATGGTGCTTCCTGGCGGCGGATCGCAGGTCTACATCCCGCATCTATGTCTTGAAGATGTCGAGGTGGTGCTCTCGGATGGATCAGTTGGCGCACTGGCAGCGCATAGCCTGTCAGACATAATCCATGAGACGCGATTTGGGTCCGATGGTGCTTCACTGTGAGTGATGCCCACCCGATGCTGCAACCGACGGACTGGTCCGTCACGCCCGAGTCCTTGCTCGGCGAGATCCCTGCGCGCCGACAACAGGTCTATGCACTGATCTGGGACATGACGGTAGCGTGCATGATGCGCCCGCCGCGACTTATCCATCAGCGCGCAGTGCTCGAACTCGATGGTGCGGCGCTCGGATTCGCAACGCTGGCGGCAGACCCGACGATGTTGGGCTACTGGCAGACTCGCCAGGATTGGCCGCACCGCACGTGGCCTCTGTGCGGTGCACTGCCGGGGCGCGATGGCCGCGTGGTACTCGACATGCTGCCGGTGAATGCGAGCGCGTGCACGATGGCGACCCTGCTTGCGCGCATGGAGCAACACCGCGTTGGAACGCCAGCATCCACGGCACCACTGCTGCAAACGCTATGCGGTGCTGATGATGATGCGCATGCCTCGCGTGGCGGCCGGCCGCCTCTGTTGCACCTTGAGTACGACGCTGATGGTCTACCTGTCGCGTTGACCGAATCCGGGAGCGTGTTGCTGGGCCGCATCGAGGCGGCTGGTATCAGCACCGACGCAGATTGTGAAGCGGCGCGTGCCGCGCTGCTCGATCGTGTTGAAGCCGGCCAGCTTGGAACACGGCAAGCCATGGAGTCACTCGGCTTCGCCGGGGAGCCACGGCTTGATGGGCTGTGCGCCGAGATTGATGCCGCAATCGCCGAGTGGGAAGGGACGCGCCGGCCGACCCTCAAGGAACTTGAAACGGAGCAGGCCGAGCCGCCGCGGACACCGGGCTTCCCCGCAGGGATGGACCCCGAAGCCCTACTGCCCGCCGAGCATCCGCTGCGGGCGTACCGCATGGCGATGGAGAAAGCACTCGCAGCCTCTCACCCGCACTGGGCGACACGCCGGGTACGTGATCAGGCCGCGTTGCGATATGCATGGATCGTTGCGCACCCGCCCGAGGGCATTCCGCACGACGTGCTTTCGCCGGCCGCCGCTCCCTACAGCGCGATGACTCGATGGCTGGTGGGACTTGATCCAACACAGCTTTGGTTGCCCGTAACAGGAGGATTCAAGTAGTCTGAGTCTCACGCCCCGCCCTTGCCGTCGGTTCCAGACCGGCGCTTCGGGCGGTTCGGCGCACAGCGCCTGGCGACACGTTCGCGGTTCAGCGACCGGCGGTGCTGCGGCAGCGCGATGACCTGCGCTTCCGCCACCGCGCCGAGATCTCCCCGCGCGTTGATTCCCCCGCTCATCGGGGTATTTGAAGCGATCAAGCGCAGACCTTCGCGCTCGATATTGATGGCCGCGTTGTCGTCGCGGTCGTGCTCAATGTCGCAGGCTGGACAGGTCCAGCGGCGCTGGTGGAGCTGCAGCGCGTTGTTGACCGCTCCGCACACCGAGCAGGTCTTGCTCGATGGGTACCAGCGATCGACCACACTGAGCTGGCGCCCGGCCCAGCGGGCCTTGTCCCCCAAGGGGACTTCCTTCGGGGCGTAGTCGATCTGGCGCCTGAGTTCTCCGGGCGCGGCGTTGGCCACGGAGCGCCTGAAGCCGCGGCGCCCCATGCCGCGCGCCATGGCCTTCACCGCCAGATCCTCGATGGCGATGACCTGCGCGCTGCGCACGATGGTGGTGGTGGCGCGGTGCAGCGCCTCGCGGCGCACGGCGCCGATGCGTGCATGCAGCGTACGCCTGGCGGTGCCGTTTGAAGAAGTGCGACAGGTACAGCACCGGCTTGTGCAGCACGCCGCGCTCGGTGAGCAGGAAAGTGATCAGCAGCCGGCCGACGCGCCCGTTGCCGTCGAGGAACGGGTGAATCGTCTCGAACTGCACGTGGGCGAGCGCGATCTTCACCAGCGGCTGCAGCTCGTCGTGCGCGTGCAGGAACTTTTCCAGGTCCCCCAGCACCTCCGGTATCGCGTGATGCGGCGGCGGCACGAAGGTCGCGGTGGTGAGCGTGCAGCCGGCCGGGCCGATCCAGTTCTGGCTGGTGCGCAGCTCGCCGGGCTGCAACCGGCCGCCACGCACGCCGCGCATCAGTTCGGCGTGGATCTCGCGAATCAGGCGCACCGACACCGGCAGCTCGCCCAGCCGCGCCAGGCCGTGCTTCATCGCCCGCACGTAGTTGACCACCTCGTCCACGTCGCGCGGCAGGTTCTGATCGAACAGTTGCGCCTCGGCCGCCAGCAGGTCCTGCAGCGAGCTCTGTGTCCCCTCGATCTGGCTGGAGAGCACCGCCTCCTTGCGCACATACATGAAAACAAAGAGGTCAGGGTTCGGCAGCGTCAGCACCGACCCGTCGAGGCGACCCGGCGCGCGGTCGGCGGCCGACAGCAGCGCGTGAAGCTCGCCGCCGAGCGCCAAAGGCGGCTGCGGCGGCAGTGGCGCCGGCATGAAGGCCCGATAACCCGTCGGTTGGGTAACGTAGCGGCCCGAACGCGTGGAGACCTCGGCGGTGGACGGCATACCGGGACTTCAGATTTTGGTACCCGTCTGCTGATGGCCGCAGCGCGCTGCAAAGCATGGCCAGAGTGGCGTTTGCGTACCATGACGGCCACCCTTGCCGGCCAAACATCAGCGCGAATCTGGTGTGAGGTTACGCGATTTATTTTTCTCAATGAAATATATAAAATTCATAGTTACAGTACCAAATATCATCCCAGCAATGAAAGAAGTAAAATCTTTCTTAGCCACTAGGGTTATTAGAGATCCAACTGCAACCAGTAAAACTGTAAAAATATATGCCCAAAACAGTGTCTTTTTCATAACATCCACCCATTCGAGTTAATTACGTGATTTTAGCCCGAGCACACCCAGGAAACCTCCGCAACAAGCATTTACGAGCTTGTTGCGGATGCAAGCCATCCTTGGCTTGCGGACGATCTGAACTTGTTCAGATGGTTAGGCATCGCCCGACCTGATTCGCGTTGAAGTTCAGCCGGCGGGGGTGGCAGGCATGGCGCGCAAACGCCGCTCGGGCCAGGCTTTGCAGCGCGCTGCGGCCACCAGCAAGCGAGGCACCAGAATCTTGAGGTCGAAACGGCGGTTGAAACGCCAGGCGGCCTCGGCGAGGTAACGATGCGCATAGGCTGCCCACGTGCACACGCTGTACGCGCGCGGCACCAGCGCAGTGGCATGGCTTGGGCAGTTTGCTGGCGTGCAGCTCGCGGTAAGCGATGACTAGGAAATTGCCGCACCCGGCGGCGGTGTCCAACCAGGTCAGCGTCGGCAGGCGATCGTAGAGCGCCCGCAGCGTGGCCTTGGTGCGCTTGGGCGCATGCAGCTCGGCGCGCAAGTCATCCAGGCACAGCGGATTGATGACGCGCAGGATGTTGCGCTCGCTGGTGTAGTGCGCGCCCAGCTCGCGCCGGGTCGCCTGCCGCTTGTCATGCGGGTGGTGTTGCTCCAGCACGCCTTGGAACATCGCGCCGAAGATGGCCGGGGAGATGCCGCTCCAGTCCAGTTCCGCGCATTCCAGCAGCAGGGCGCGCAGGTCATGGTCGAAGGCCGGGATGCGTGCCGACTCGGCGAACAGGCTGCCGTTGATGTACTCGAAGGCGGCCAGGTCTTCGTCCAGCGTCGATTGGCGTTTATCGCGCGGCTGATCCAGCACCTGAAACAACTGCGTCAGCAGGGCGCCCAGGTCCTTGCCATCGGCGCGGCTGCGCTGCACCAGCCGGGTGAACTGGCGGTTTTCACCAAAGATGCCGGTGGCGTCGGCGAAGAAACAAAACAGCAGCCGGGTCATGAACACTTCAAGGTCATGGCCGGTGAAGCGCGCGTCCAGCAGGGCTTGGTGCAAGCGCGAAACCTGATAGGCCGCCTTGCGGTCGATCTTCGATTCTTCGGCGATCTCGGCGGGTTCACCTTCCAGCAGAAAGCCGAACCAGTCGGCCCGCTTGGAAAGCTGCGCCAGCGCGCATTCGTGCGTGGTGTCGTTGCGCAGGTCGGTCAGCCGGAAGCGCGCGAAGTCGGACGTGATGATGTAGCGCGGGCGCTCGGCTTCGGGCAGCGCGGTGAAGTAATCGGCGGCCTGATTGAAGGCGGCGTCCAGGCTCTTGCCCCTGCTCTTGTGTTCGACGATCAGCTTGCCGGGAATGAAGCTGTCGATGAAGCCGTGGCCGCCGCCAATCTTCGCCACCTGCTTTTCGTAGATGGTGGCGGATTCGGGCCGGATGCCGAAGCATTCATAGAACCGCGCCCAGAACAGCTTGGCGTCGGCATTCTCGCGCGTCGCATCCTGCCATTGCTTGGCAAAGGCTGCGAGATTACTGCGCGCCTGGTTACGCGTGATCTTGCTCATGGCGCCGGATCCATCATCCGTCGAATCAGCTGGCTCTGCATGGTGGCAAGCTCCTGTCCAAGGCGGTCGTTTTGTTCACGCAGTGCTTTCAGTTCGCCCTGGATGCGTGCCACGTCGAGCGTGGTGGCCCGTGCTGTATCCAGGTCCGCCTGTATTTGCATGATGCGATCATTCGCGGCCTGCAGGCGGGTTTCCGAGATGCTGGCGCGCTGCTCTGCCTTGGCAGCACTCTCGTACGCGGCGTCACGTTCCGCGGACGCTGAGGCCGTGAGTGCTTCGATCTGCTGGTTTTCCCGGCGCAAATCATCGATTTGCCCGTTCGCAGTGGCCAGCGCGCCACGCAGATCGTGCTCGAGCGCCTGCTGGGTCGCTGCGCGCGCCAGCTGCTCGGTCAGCCTGCTTTCTGCGTGTTCCTGTGCCTTGGACAGCACGGCTGCTTCCAGGCGGGCCTCTTCCGCCTGCGCGCGCCAACGGTCGCGTTCTTTCGCGAGGGTGGTGCGCTCGGCGGAGGCCTGCGCCTGCAGCGTCTTGTGCGCCTCGCGCTGTGCCTTGATCTCGGCCTGGGCGCTGACCAACGATGATTCGGCTGCGTGCGCGCGTTCCACGGCGGTGGCCTGGGCCTTCTCGGCGCGATCAAGCCGTCGTGACAGATCTACCGCCTGCTCCTTGATGGCCACCAGCTCGGCGCGCTGCTGCTCGGCCGTGGCCTCGACCTCGGTGGCGCGCTGCTCGATGGCCACCCGCAGACGGGCCAGTTCCGCCCGTGGTGCTTCCAGCGTCGAATCGGCCGCGCGCTGGGCGTCCCGCACGCACTGACCCCAGAGCTCCACCAACGCCGGCGGGACGCCGGGGACCTCGGGCGGCGGCGTGCCGCCCCAACGCCGGCGCAGATCCGCACGGAAAAACTGGCGCACGGCGGGGTGGATCACATTCGGTGAGCCCTGGCCGCCGTTGACGTAGCGGATCGCGTCGACGGTCGGCTGCAGGCCGGCCTCGACCAGCCGGTAGGCGATCTCGGCCACGACCGCGGCCTCGAGGCGGACGGCCTCGCCGCCGTGTTCCGTCAGCCAGAGGCGGCGGATCGCATCCTTGCGGGCCTGATCGGTCCCTTCGTCCGGGGGCGCGGCGGTGGCTTCATGGGCGTCGCTCACGGCGCGGTGGCCTCGGGCTCCGGCACTGGCACCGGTTCGGCGTGGGCCGATGCTGGCGTCAAGGTCGCGGCTTGGGCGATCAGGTAGCCGACGCCGGCGATCTTGTGATCGTGCTTTGACTCGCATGAGGCCAAATGGCTGCGCACGATGCGCCGCAGGCGCTGGGCATCGAATCCAGGTTTGAACTCGATCAGCAGCGGCGGCAATGCGGATCCATAGAACAAGGCCTCGGCCAGCTGCGTGTACGCATTGCCACGCCAGAACGCCTCGGGAATGGCTTCCGGCGGCAGCAGGAGGCGCGTGGTGCCGAAAGCCATCTCGACATCGGTGATGAGTGCGGCATCGGCGGCAAGTGCTGGCGTCTTCGAATGGGTCTGCACGGCGGCGGCCTCGAGGTTAAAGGTAGACATTTAGTGCGCCGAAAGATCGATATTTGGTGACATGATGATGTTAGCACGGAGTTTAGGCTATTGCTAGCGCATTGCTACGCCATATCCATAGATAGCCAATAATTAAACTTATGGCGGAATATATATATTGCATTCCTTGCATCATGCGCCCATTTGCGCGACGATCAGACCCACCGCCGACCTGCATCTGCGGTGACCGATTACATGAAGGAGAGCTGCCATGACCACCCCGCATTTCGCGATGGTCGACCTGCCGTTCGAAGGCGAGCTGCGCTGGGGCACCCGCACGGCGGCCGCGCTGCGCGACGAAAGCACCGCCGATCCTGCCGGCGGCGTGCGCGTGTTCTATGGCGCGGCCAGCCGTGACATCGAGGAACCCACGCGCCAGGACCTCGCGGCCGGCGCCTACACGTTGCTGCAGATGCCCTCGTTCAAACGCCACGTGCACGTGTTCGCGAGAGCGTCGTCGTCGCGCAAGCATTACTGGCTGCTGTGGGAGGGAAAGAACCAGCTGCGTGAGGTGGAGCACGCCCAGCTGGCCCAAACCTTTACCGCGATCCACGCCTTCCAGGGCACGTCGAAGACGTCTTTCCGCAAGGCGCTGATCGAGGTCAGTCCCACGCGAGCCGGTACCGATCCGACGCCATTCTTGGATCAACTGATCAAGCGTCTGAACGTCCTGGTTGTTGGCGGCACCTCGATCAGTCACGTCGTGCACCTGCCCGCTACGCTGGTGATCGGTCGCGCCTCCGACCCCCAGGATGATGCCGGGGTACAGAGCTTCCGCGAATCCCTGCTCGAGCTGGACTGGCCTGATTCCCAGGCCGTCGGTCGTCAACTCGGCAGCACCGGCTCAGGTGCCGAGTCGCGGGTCAGCCGCGAGCGGACGGCCGGCACGCTGTTCGGCGTCTGGGCGGGTCGTACACGCGGGGGGCACCGCCATCCGTCGTTCCAGTTCCTGCCCAGTGGATCCGTCAACCCGCGCCTTCCGGAGTTGCTCGATGCGCTCGCGCGCCAGCCCGGCTTGACGCCAGCGGTCGATAAAACCGGTTGGGAGCGTGCGTTCTGGCTGTACCAGCCGCGCGGACGGCTGAGCGCCCAGGCGTTGGCGCTGCGCGCGGCCGCCCCCGCCCAGGTGCGCGCCGACCCGGCGCGCTTCGCCGCCCTGGACACCGCCGCCCGGACGCCGGCGGAGGTGTTTGCGTCGGATCCGCAGGCGGTCATCGACCTAGCGCGCGACGATGCCGCCGCGCTGGTGCCACCGGATGCGTCACCTGACGCGTCGGCGGAGGTGGCGGTGGCGCATGGCTGAGGGCGATCTCGTCGACCAGCTGAGGACCTACGCGCTCACCGCCGGGTCGACGGGTTGGCGCATCTACTGGGACGTCTACGGGCCGCGAACCCCGCACCCGCACCCGGATGGACGCATGGCGCTGATGCAGGACGTGCCCCCGGGAAACGTCGGGCGAGGCGGTTTGTTTCTGGCCACGACGACCGATGGGGCGGCCTGGGAAACCTTGCTGCGCGACCTGCAACCAAGGAACGGGCAGATCTACCTGCCCCGTGCCGCGCTCATCGGCCGCTCCCTGGTCCAGCTGCGCGCGCGGGTCGACGTGCCGCTGGTCGATCTGACCTGGCCGGCCCGCCGCAACCTGTTCGTCGATCGCGACGCGACGTCGCAGGCCGACGTCAACGCACTGTGGAAGTTGATTCTGGAATCCCCCGATCACACGCAATCGCACCATGCCGCCGCCGAACTCGCGGTCCTGGCCACCGATCTCGGGCTCTCGTTTGCGGGCGCGACCTGGCTGTCGGCGCAGGACCAGGGCGCCAAGGTCCACCTGCTCTACGCGCCCCCGTACGACCCGGCCGGCTGGGACGTGGTCGGTGATCCGATCGCGCTGCCCTCCCCCGCCGGCGTCGCGGCGATGCGCCATGCGGCCGAGGCCGCGCACATGACCCTGGTGCTCACCGGCAGCACGCGCTTGCCCAGCGAGGACGATGACCCGTGAACGGTAACGAATTGCTGGTGGTCGACAGTCTCAACGGCCTCATCGGCTGCGAACCTGTGGCCGTGCACGCCCTCGCCGAGGCGCCACGCGCGCTGTCGGCCACTGAGGCGCTCGAGCGCCTGAGCGTCTGGCAGGCAGACTTCGAGGCCGCTCAGGCACCGGCCACGGTCAAGGCGGTACGCGCGGACTGGGGCCAGTACCTGGACTGGTGCGAAAGCGCCGGGCACGCCCCCCTGCCGGCGTCGGTGGAGCAGCTGGCCGCCTTTCTCACCAACGCGATCGACCGCGGTCGCAAGCGGACCACGATCAACCGCTACCTCTACACGGTCTCGCTGATCCATGACGCCGCGGGCCTGGCCAATCCGGCCAAGGATCGGCGCTGGAAGCTTACCTGGAAGGCGCTGGCCAAACGCCTCAAGGCCAGCGGCGGTGGCTTCCGCAAGCAGGCCGGCGCGCTGGTGGAGAAGGATGTGGCGAGGATACTGGCCACGATGGGGGACGATCCGCGCAGCTTGCGGGACGCCGCCCTACTCAGCCTCGCCTCTGACTCCCTGCTGCGCGAGGCCGAGCTGGTCGCGATCAAGGTCGAACACCTGCAGCCCGACGCGCACCGCGAGACCTGGAGCGTGTGGGTACCTTTCTCCAAGACCGACCAAGAGGGCCAAGGCGACGACTATCGCCATGTATCTGCCGCCACCCTCACCCGCATACGCCGCTGGCTCGCTGCGGCCGACATCACCGAAGGCTACGTGTTCCGGCCGATCGGCGGTCGCAAACGCGCGGAAGTTGTCCAGGCCGAGGCCGAATGTCGCGAACCACCGGTGCTTGGCCTGACCGCGAAAGAAGTCGCCCGGATCTTCAGGCAACGCGCCGCCGCCGCCGGCCTCGATCACGCCTGGACCATCAGTGGGCACTCGACCCGTATTGGCACCGCCAACGATCTGATGCGCGACGGCGCCTCGACCGGCGAAATCCAGCTCGCCGGTGGCTGGAAGGGGGCGGAGATGGTGATCGCCTACACGCGCAAGTCGCGCGCCGGCAACAACGCCGTGGCCAGGCTGCGACGGTCCAATGCGGCCGGTGACTAAGGCCCCGCGCGGGTACGCCGGGTCAAACCATCACTCTGCGTCGATACGGCGCCAGCGCTTTCACAACTGGCTGCAACAACAGTCTCCACGCCGGGTCGTAGATCCGCGTGTCCAGAAAATGTAGGCGACGGTTCCTGGGCAATCCTTCACGCCGCACCAGACGCCCAATGCCCTGTCTGAACATGAGGGACGTGGCGCCAACTTCCGCGACCATGCCCATGCGCTCCTTGCGCCAGGCTTGAGTCAGGCTTCGATTGGTCCCAATCGGCGCAGTCGGAATGATCAGATCTGTCACCACTTGGTCTTCGCTCTCCGCAACATGGCGCCCAGTGATGGCCGCCAGCCCATCACCGGACAGATACAGCCCCGTCCACTCTGACCCAACCCCGAGCAAGCACGGCCTGCGCCCGTCGGCTCCACAGGAAACGACGAGGGGTATCCGGATTTGAGTGTAGGATAGGTCGATTCCGTCAGGTTGCCTGAGGGGATCGCCCAGTGTTGGAAACACAACATCAAGCAGGTGTTTCCTGCGCGGCGATGTGGGAACCGGGTGTTTAGCGCGACACCAGCCGCGAGGACATGGCAGGCGCTGCACATCGCAGGCCACCTGAAAGTGGATGGCGGTTTCCTGTGGGCGGAAGTCTGCATCGCTGAAACACCACGGCGTGGTCAGGTCCAGAATTTGCGAAAAGGGGGCGTTGTCCATCGCTGCAGCGTGCCCAACGTTGCGGTCGAACTCAACCCTCAGCGCGCCGGTTCTACAAGAAGCGACAAGGAGCCCACATCACATGGCAGCAGGCTGCAGTTCGGGGCGAATCAGGTTCGGAGTAGTACCGGCCACGCTTGATAATATTGTGCAAAAATATCTTATTATTTCGTCCCACTCATTGAAGATCCCGGCCATTCTCATTCTAATCACATACCCGCCCCAAGATCGTTCCATAATTTCTTTCCAAGGAACAAAGGGTTGATCCGTAAGACTTCCCAAGACATAATTCATCGCAACACGCGCGGTGCGACCATTGCCATCTATAAATGGGTGCAAGTAGATTACAGCTACATATAGCAGTATGGATCTCATAATAGCCGATTCAACTCGATTTAGAACAAAATACAACTCTCTAAGGCCTATAATGCTTTCCGATGGCGTTGGATAGACAAAAGAACTTCCCGTAGTGCTAAATTCATAAACCGTTTCGTGAGTCCTTAATCTTGATTGCTCGTCCGTGAGAGAAGCATTAATGTGAGTAAGCCAGCACAAGAATGCATCCAACCCATTCATGTAGTTACCATCGATAAACAAATCTTGCAATATTGTTGCTTCCTTCTTAGATGCTGTCGATAGTTCAATAGATTCTGTAGG